>NZ_CAACUY010000089.1 GCF_900659615.1 Actinomadura fibrosa
CTCGCGCTGGGGCCGGGCGGGCGCCGCGCACCGGGGGCGGCGGGCGCGCACCGGGGCGGTCAGCGGACGGTGCGCCGGTGGTCAGCGCGTCCCGCGAGCCTCGGGGGCATGAACACCTCGACCCGCAAGTGGGGCACCTTCGCGATCTGCGCGCTGCTCGCCATCGTGCCGAACATCGACCTGACGGCGCTGAACCAGGCCGTCCCGCACCTGAGCGCCGACCTGCACCCCTCGGCGACGCAGATCCTCTGGATCGCCGACGCCTACGGGTTCGCGCTGGCCGGCCTGCTGATCACCATGGGCGGCGTCGGCGACCGGATCGGCCACAAGCGGCTGCTGATGATCGGGACCGCGCTGTTCGCCGCCACGTCCGCCGCGACGGCGTACGCGCCGAGCGCCGAGCTGCTGATCGCGGCGCGGGCGCTGCTCGGCGTCGCGGGGGCGACGCTGATGCCGTCCTGCCTGTCGCTGATCCGCCGGGTGTTCACCGACCCGAAGGAGCGGACGATGGCGGTCGGCATGTTCAGCGGCGTCGCGGGCCTCGCCGTCGGGCTCGGGCCGGTGATCGGTGGCGCGCTGCTCGACTCCTTCTGGTGGGGCTCGGTCTTCCTGATCAACGTGCCGATCATGGTCGTGGCGCTGGTCGCGGGGGCGGTCGTGCTGCCGGAGTCGCGGGAGCCCGTCCCCGGCCGGCTGGACCTGCCGAGCGTGCCGCTGTCGGCCGCCGGCGTCCTCGGCCTCGTCTACGCGGTGAAGGAGGCGGCCGCGCACGGGCCGGACGAGCCGCGCGTCGCGGTGTCCGCGCTGATCGGCGCCGCCGCGCTCGCCGCGTTCCTCGTCCGGCAGGCGCGGGCGGCGCACCCGCTGATCGACCTGCGGCTGTTCCGGAACGCCGCGTTCAGCGGGTCGGTCGGCACCAACATGTTCGCGATGTTCGCGCTCGTCGCCCAGTCGCTGATCTTCTCGCTGTTCTTCCAGCTCGCGCTCGGCTGGTCGCCGCTGCGGTCCGGGCTCGCGGGGCTGCCCGGCGCGCTCGGCGCGATGGTCGGCGGCGCCGCGCTCGCCCCGCCGCTGATCTCCGCGCTCGGCCGCGCCCGCACCGTCGCGATCGGCCTGGTCGTGTCCGCCGCCGCGTTCTCGCTGTTCCTCACGATCGGCCTGCACACCTCGTACTGGACGATCCTCCCCGTGATCCTCATGTCCGGCGTCGGGATGGGGATGGCGATGACGGTCACCGCGGACACGGTCCTCGCGTCCGTCCCGAAGAACCGCTCGGGCGCCGCGTCCGCGATCTCCGAGACCGCGACCGAGCTGGGCGGCGCCCTCGGCATGGCGGTCCTCGGCAGCGTCCTGAACGCCGTGTACCGCGACACCCTGGACCTGCCCGCGTCCGTGCCCGCCCTGGCCGCGTCCGCCGCCCGCGACTCCCTCGCCGGCGCCGTCCAGGCCGCGTCCGCCCTCCCCGCTCGCGCCGCCGCCGAGCTCACCGCCGCCGCCCGCGCCGCGTTCGTGGACGGCATGCACGCCGCCCTCCTGTGCAGCGCCGCCCTGGCCGCGCTCGTCGCCGCCTTCGCCCTGGCGACCCTCCGCAACGTCCCGAAGGTGATCGAAGACCCGACCCCCGCCCCCGAACACCCCACCCCCATCCCCTAACCCCAGCCCCTGCCCCGGCCCCCCGCCGCCAACGGGGGGCCGGATCTTTCCGGCATATGCTCCCTTCGTGGATTTGTCGGTGATCACCGAAGACGCCGTGCTGGCCGCCATCGCGGAATGCGACGCTCTCGGACGCGACGCGTTCCTTCGCACCTACGGCTTCGACCCCGCCCGCGAGTACGTGCTCATCCACGACGGCGTCTACTACGACTCGAAGGCGGTCGTCGGCGTCGCCTACCGCTACGTCGCGGGCCGTCCGCTCCGCGCCCGCGAGTTCTCGGGCGGACGGCAGACGGTGGCGCGCCTGCTGGAGCGGCTCGGCTTCGAAGTGGCCGTGAACCCCGGAGCGCCTCGGCTGGTCGCGCGGCTGCGACAGCTCAGGACCGCGTCGACGCCAGACGGGCCGGCACGGCATCAGCCTCTTCTCCTCCTCTGGGCCATGGGACGGGCGCGCCGGCGCCTCCCCCGGCTCGTCCACTGGTCGCAGGCGCGGATCGAGCTCGGGGAGCTGCTGCGCGTCCACGGCCGTCCGGCCTCCCGGCCCCGTGCCGACTACCCGTTCCTGGCCCTCGCCGGCACCCACCTCTGGGAACTGCGGGGGCACACCGGGCCGGTGCCGGCCGCCCACGGCGACGCGGCCCCGCTGCGCTGGCTCGACGAGCACGATCCGGCCGGCGGCCTCACGGCGTGGGCCTACGAGCTGGTCGCCGGCTCGGCGACCGCGCGCGACGCCGCCGTCGCCGTCCTGCTCGACCGCTTCTTCGATCCCGAGGAGACCGCGCGGCTCCTGCGTGACGTGCATCTGGCCGAGCCCTCGGACGGGGAGCACGCCGACACCGAGCCGGCGGAGACCTACCGCCGGCTCGTCGAGGCCGTCGAGGAAGGCGAGCGACGGGGCGACGACCGCCGCGTCACGCGGACGTCCCGGGAGAGCCCGGTGCGGTCCGCGCAGGCCCGCCGCGCCGTCCTCGTCCGCTCCGATGGCCGCTGCGAGAACCCGGGCTGCGAGGGCCAGCCCACCGACGTCGCGGACGACGGTTCCGCGCTCCTTGAGGTCGACCACGTCGACGACCGCGCCGGCGGGGGCCGCGACCACCCGGTCCTCATGATCGCCCTCTGCCCGAACTGCCACGCGGTCAAGACGCGGGGCCGCTCCCGCGAGGCGCTCCGCGAGATCCTGCGCGCCGAGGCGCGCCAGCGGCACAGCGCCTGGGCCGAACTGTGGCCCGCGCCACCGGCACCGGCCTGACCGCAAGGCGAGCCCGGACGAGGCCGCGCCGCGGCTCCGGGTGTGGACGGTGCGGCGCCCCAAGGCGTATCTCTGGATCGGAACCGAGGTCCAGTCGGGGAGGCGACCATGCCCCGGGCAGACGGTACCGAGAGCGGGCGTCCGTGGCCGTCCGGAACGTTCCTCAGCAGGCTCCCGCGCGAGAGCAGGACGCGGTTGCTCCGCCTCGGGCAGCTGAGGTCCTTCCCGGCCCAGCACACGCTGGTGCGGCAAGGCGATCCGGGCGGGTCGGTCTGGCTGCTGCTCGATGCGCTGGTGAAGGTGAGCGCGCGGGTCGAGAACGGGAGCCAGGCCCTTCTCGCCCTGCGCGTGGGCGGCGACCTGGTCGGCGAGATGGCCGTCCTCGACGGGGCTCCGCGGTCCGCGACGGTGACCGGGTGCGGCCGGATGACGGTGAGCCAGATACGGGGCGCGGCGTTCGTCCGCTTCCTCCAGGAGCACCCGCCCGCCGCCATGGCGCTGTCGCAGATGGCGGTCGAGCGCCTGCGCTGGTCGAACCAGCGGCGGCTGGACTTCGCGGGCTACGAGACGTCCCGCTGCCTCGCCCGGGTACTGCTGGCCCTCGCCGAGCGCCACGGCCGTCCGGTGGCGCGGGGACTCGACCTCGGCGTCCCGATCACGCAGGCGGAGCTCGGCGGGCTGATCGGGGCCAAGGAGAACACCGTCCACCGGGCGCTGCGCGAGCTGACGGACCTGGGCCTCGTCGGCACGCCCGGCCGGAGGCGGGTCATCATCGAGGACCCGGCACGGCTCGCGGCGTATGCCGACCTCACCCCCGCCGCCGCGCCCACATTGTCCCGGCATTTGTCGTGAACCCGGATTAATCAGCCTTCGCGCGCACGGTCCCGGCGGACGCTGGCCTCCCATCGCACCGATCCGCGGAGGCATGATGAACGACCGGCCGGTCGCCGAGTACCGGGTCCTGCTCACCGTCGACATCGAGGACTACAGCAGCCGCAGCGACGCGGAGCAGCGCGCGCTCCAGAGCGTCCTGAGCGAGTCCGTCGACCGGGCCGCCGACGCGGCGCGGCTCCGGCGGCAGGAGTGGCTGAGGCAGATGGGCGGCGACGGGTTCTACGCCGTACTGCCGCCGAACACGGACGTCACGCGGCTCATGGACACCTTCGTGCGCGAGCTGGACGCGGAGCTCGGCATGCACAACCGCAGGCGCGCGGGCGACCACTGGAGCAGGCTGCGCCTGCGTCTCGCCGTGCACGCCGGGCCGATCCACATCGACGGGGCAACGGGCTGGCCGGGGCACCACGTCGTCCAGCCCGCCCGGCTCCGGGACTCCGATCCCGTGCGCGCCGCCATGCACGCCGTTCCGGCGGCGGACATCGCGGTCATCGTCTCGTCAGAGGTGTACCGCGACTACATCGTCCAGGGGCCGGGTGAGCCTCGTCCGTCCGACTTCCGCCAGGTGCACGTGGCGGTCAAGAAGCAGGCGTACGAGGCGTACCTCTACCTGCCCGGCCACGACATCCACGAGGTGGCATCGCTCGCCGGCCACCAGGCGGGTGCTCAGGCTCCGCCGGCGGATCCGGGTGCGCAGGACACTTCGGGGGGCACCGACCTGCGGGTGGCTCCGGAGACGGAAGCCGGGCACCGCCCATCACCCTCGGCCGGGCGCGACTTCATCGGCCACCAGACCACCAAGGTCACCGACTCGGGCACGATGAACATCGCGCACGGTGACATGTCCTTTGGCTCGGAGCGCCCCAGCGGACGGCAACGATGAGCTCCGGCGCCCCCGAACCTCCCGTGGCGAACGGCGATCAGCCACCCGAGAACACTCCCGCCGCACCAAGCGACGGCGGTTCGGAAACGGGCCGCGCGAACGCCGCCGGCGCCCAGCAACCCGCCGAGTCGCGGACCACCGGCGCGGCCGCTGAAACCGCGCCCAGCACCTCTCGCACACCGGCGGACGGAGCAGGAGCGCACAAGAGCGACGAGAAGCCGGAGCAGCCTGACAAGGCAGCCGGGAAGGGCGGAGCCGGTCCTGGCGCGGATCACCGGCGACGATCCCGCGAGCAGCGCGACGAGCGTTCCTTCCAGGAGCGCGTCGCGGCGGCCGAGCGAGAGAAGCGCCAGCGCACGGACAGCCTGCGCTCACTCCAAGAGGGTGGTCTGGGCGCGCGTGCAGGACGGGACTGGATCGGCACCATGTCGACCAAGGTCTCAGGCGGTTCCCTCCATTACGCCTTCGGCGACATGCACTTCCATCAAGTGGGCGTGAAGCGACGCGGCGTCCGTGTCGACCACATGCCGGCGGCAGCCGCCGAACGGCTCGGCCAGGACCGGATCGCTTCGATTCCCTCGCTGGCGGAGCTTCGGCGGGCGGTAGAGCACAAGTCATTGATCCTCGTCCGAGGCGCCGACGGCACGGGCCGCCTGACCGCCGCCCTGGTCGCCCTGCTGGGCTGGAGCGGCCTGGGCGGTGCGGCCGGACACGACGGCGAGTCGGCCGTCGGCGTCGTCCGCATCGACGGACCACCCGGCCTGATCGACGAAGCGGAGCTGCGTCCCCGCCACGGGTACGTGCTCGACGTCGGCGAGCACGACTGGAACGCGCACCTGGAGAACGAACTCGGCCACCTGACGAACCTGGCCACCAGGACGCGCTGCCGTCTCATCCTTCTCGTGCCGGAGCACCGGCCGCCACCGCCCGGCCCTGTGGTCGAGCACCGGCCTCCGTCCACAGTGGAGGTGTTCGAGCGCTGGCTCACCCAGGAGGCGGACGAGTACGGGATCACGCCCGACATCAGCCCCACGGCGCTCAGGACGGTCACCGACTGGCTCGCCGACGAGAGTTCACCCAGCAAGGCGGTCGAACACGCCTACCGCCTGGTGAGCGGCCTGGCAGAGGGGCGGACGGCCGACGAGGTGCTCGCCGACCTGCCCGACCACGTCCGGGAGGACGTCTGCACGCGGCTGTCCGAGCGCCGTCCCATCCTCGGCCGCTGCTTCATGGCGAGCGTGGCCGTCCTGCACGGCCTGCCCGAGGCGACCGTGTCGAAGGCGGCGCTCGATCTCGCGAGACGGATCGACGAGACGTGGAAGCGCGAAGAGGGCAAGCGCCCGCTGCCGACCTGGGAGCACCTCAATACATGGCTCGAGTATGCGGGAGCCACGACCCGCCAAGCTCGGGAACCGGGCGGCGGGCGCTTCGTGGAGCTGCGCCAGCGCGCACGGGCGACAACGACGCTGCGCGTTCTCTGGGAGGAGCAGCCGACGATCCGCGAGCCGCTGAAGGACTGGCTGTTCGAGCTGGGTGAAGACGATTCGATCGAGGTCTCGGTCAAGGCCGCGCACGCGGTTGGGCTGCTCGCCACCCTCGACTTCGAGGTGGTGGGCCGGTGGTTCCTGCGGCCATGGTGCAAATCCCGGCGGCTCAAGGACCAGCGGCTGGCCGCCTGGGCCCTGGAGGTCGCCGCCCAGGATCCGGCCTTGGAGGAGCGTGTCCGACGCCACCTGGACCACTTGTCCCACGGCACCCTCGGTGAGTGCGCCGTGGCGATCCGCACGTTCGGCTCCCGGATCGGCGTGCGGGAGCCCGAACAGGCCTTGGCCGTGTTCGAGACGGCCTCGCGACGGCTGAATCTGTCGATCGGCGAGGCCATCGCCGACGCGGTCTCCTACCTGTACACCCCGGCCACGGCGGAGATGATCATCGCCCGGCTGGCCCGGTGGGCCATGAGCGAGCACGGAGGCAGCCGTTACGCCGCGGCCGTGGCCTTCCTCCGTCTCGTCGCCGCGCCCTCGCGCCCATGGCGGATGGTCTCCCCTTCGACGCCGGAACAGCGGGGAGCCCTCGTCGACCGGCTCGTGCTGCTGTGGGCGAACGCGCTGACACTCCAGCTGGTCGAGCCGTCGTCCGATCGTCCGAGGCCCGCGGTGCCCGACGCCTGGCCCGTCTTCTCGGACTGGATGGCCGAGTACGACGACGAACTCGCCCTGCGACCGATCTTCGAGGGCGTCCTGCGAGGAAGCGAGCCGGAGTGGGAACGGTTGAGGGCCGCGTTCCGGCTGCACGCCAGGCTCCTCCTGCACCGCGGATCCATCACCTCCGAACTGCACGCCAGGCTTGTGCGCCTCACGGCCGGCCTGGGTTCGCCAGGAAGCTGAGAACGATGTGGATGATCAAATACCAGAACGTCGAGCCCGCCTCCGCCCCGACCGCGGATCTCAAGATCGAAGGCTTCCAGGTGCCCGCGCAAGGCGACGCGTACGACTTCGACGTCACCGCCTACTGCACGCGGACCGTCTCCCCGAGACCGCGAGTCACCATCCGGAGAGGCACGGACGGCGAGCTTGAGGAGCTGCTGGAGACGGTTCGCACCACCGTACGGCAGGTCGCCCGTCTCCACTCCGTCTTCCACGCGGGCGAGGCCGAGGATGCGATCAACCGTGAGTTGGAGTTCCGCCTCGGTGGCACCCTCTCCAAGGAGCCCCGGGCCGTCCGGGACTGGCGGGTACGCGTCGAGGTCACGCCTCCCGACGCCGTACGGGAGGCGATGCGCAAGCAGCTGCTCGAACGCCACGCGATCGAGGCGCAGGCAGAAGCCGACGTGCTGCGCATGAGGAAGACCGACGAGTTGCGGCTCCTCTGGCAGCGTTTCCTGGACGAAGCCGCCGCCAATCCGACGGCCCGGCACGCGGTCCGGCTCACCGAGACCAGCAACGTGATCGCCGAAACGCTCAACGACATCCAGACCGAGCGGCGCGAGGGCGCCGAGAATCTGCTCGAACTCGTCAACAGCATCGCCGACGCCCACCAGGCCGCGGACATCCTCGGGCTCGTGGTGAACAGCGAGACCGTCCTCCGCAAGACCCTGGAGATGATGGGCGTTGAGCTTCCGCCGCTGAACGCCGACCTGCTGCTCGTCGCCTCCGACGGCTCTTGACCCTCCGGCTCCCACCGCCTCCCTTTCACATCGGGCTAGGAAAAGTGATATCACTTTGATAGGTTCGTGATGTCGGAGGAGGACGCATGGGTGACGGGACGGCGGCGGCGGTGGAGATGCCTCGGCCGCAGATCGTGGAGCGGGCGGCGCGGGATGCCGGTGGGTGGCCGATGCTGGGGCTGGCGGTCGTGCTGGTGCTGGCGGGGGCCGGGGTGGCGGTGGCCGGGGCGGCGGCGGGCGGCGGGGTCGCGGTGGCGGGGATCGCCGCCGGGGTGCTGGTCGCGGTGGCCGGGCTGGTGCTGGCGGCGGGGCTGACGCCGGTCGCGCCGAACGAGGCGCGGGTGCTCCAGGTGCTCGGGCGGTACGCGGGGACGGTCCGGACGGACGGGCTGCGGTGGGTGAACCCGATCACCGACCGGCGGCGGGTGTCGACGCGGATCCGCAACCACGAGACGGGGATCGCGAAGGTCAACGACCTGGACGGGAACCCGATCGAGATCTCGGCGGTGGTCGTGTGGCAGGTGCGGGACACGGCCAGGGCGGTGTTCGAGGTCGACGACTTCGTGGAGTTCGTGGCGTTCCAGACGGAGGCGGCCGTGCGGCACATCGCGGGCAGCTTCCCCTACGACGCCGACGACCGGATCTCGCTGCGGGACAACGCGGACGAGATCACGGCGCGGATGTCGGAGGAGCTGGCGCTGCGGGTGGCCTCGGCCGGTGTGGAGATCATCGAGTCGCGGATCACGCGGCTGGCGTACGCTCCGGAGATCGCGCAGGCGATGCTGCGGCGGCAGCAGGCGGGCGCGGTGGTGGCGGCGCGACAGCGGATCGTGGAGGGCGCGGTCGGGATGGTGCAGCTGGCGCTGGAGCGGCTGGACGAGCAGGACGTGGTCGACCTGGACGAGGAGCGCAAGGCGGCGATGGTGAGCAACCTGCTGGTGGTGCTGTGCGCCGACCGGGACGCGCAGCCGGTGGTCAACACCGGCACTCTCTACCAGTGACCCGTGGCGACCGAGCGCAAGAAGATCCTGCTGCGCCTCGACCCGGCCGTGCACGACGCGCTGGCCCGGTGGGCCGGGGACGAGCTGCGCAGCACCAACGCCCAGATCGAGTTCCTGCTGCGGCAGGCGCTCGCCGAGGCGGGCCGCATGCCCTCCTCGGCGGGGCGGATGCGGAGACCGGGGCGGCCCGCGCGGGCGGACCCGTCCGCCGCGGACGGCGGGCCTGCCCCTGACGAGAGCGAGGACTAGCCATGGTGGACATTCCCGAATCGCTGCCGGCGCGGATGTTCCTGCTGGCGTACGACCTGCGGAAGCAGCGGATGGCCAAGGGCGGCTCGCGGCTGGGGTACGTCCTGCGGGGTGCCGCCTTAACGGAGCTGTACCTGGACGGACGGCTGAGCGAGGACGGACGACGGCCCGCGCCGGGGACGCCGGGCGACGATCCGTACGGGCTGCTGGCGGAGATCGCGGGCTCGCGGCCGCGGTCGTGGCAGCACTGGATCCGCAAGGGCAGCCGCGCGTTCGTCGCGACGGTCCGGGACGAGCTGGAGCGGGACGGGTGGATCCGGGTGCGGCGGCACCGGGTGCTGGGGCTGTTCCCGTCGTACCAGGTGACCGTCAAGGATCCGCGGGTGGTGAAGGAGCTGTGGGGCGGGGCGTCGCAGGCGCTGCGGGGGCGTCCGGTGGCGCACGTGAACAGCTATGACGCGGCGGCGGTGGCGCTCGCGGCGGCCGGTGAGCTGACGACGGTGCTGCCGCGCGCGGACCGGCGGCGGTACAAGCGGCGGATCGAGGAGCTGACCGCACGGTCGGGGCCGGCGGCGCCCGCGGTGCGGAAGGTGATCAGCGCGGAGAACGCGGCGGCGGCGAGCGCCGTCTGACGCGGCGCCGCGCGGCATAGGCGGCGCCGCGCGGTCTGACGCGCCGCCGGCGGCGGGTGGGGCGCGGGGCCCGGCCCGCCGCCGGCGGCGCGGTGGTCACTCGACGACCAGCTCCACGGGGATGTTGCCGCGGGTGGCGTTCGAGTAGGGGCAGACCTGGTGGGCCTTCTCGACGAGCTCGCGGCCGTTCTCCAGGTCGTCGGGCAGCTCGACGCGCAGGACGACGCTGAGGCCGAAGCCGTTCTCCACGTCGCCGCCGATGCCGACCTCGGCGGTGACGGAGACGTCGCGGACGTCCTGCTTGGTGGCGCGGGCGACGGCGCCGAGGGCGCTGGCGAAGCAGGCGGCGTATCCGGCGGCGAAGAGCTGCTCGGGGTTGGTGCCGTCGCCGCTGCCGCCCATCTCGCGGGGGACGGCGAGGGGCAGGTCGAGGCGTTTGTCGGAGCTGACGGCGCGGCCGTCGCGCCCGTTGGCGGTGGCGACGGCGGTGTAGTGGACGTCCATGGCGAGCTCCCTCGGTCGTGATCAGTTGTGCACAATCTAATTGTGCTCCACACATCATAGGCAATGGAGATGGTCTACAACTTCCCAGGGTCCGATGTTGTAACGGGGCGGCACCGCGCCGCCGGGCGCGCGGCCCATAGCCTGCTCGGACATGGACCCCGAACGCGTGATCTACCCCTTGATGAAGTACGTCCTGCTGGGCCCGGCGATGCGGGTGGCGTTCCTGCCCCACGTGAGCGGCCTGGAGAACGTGCCGCGGACCGGGCCGGTGATCCTCGCGGCCAACCACCTCGCGTTCCTGGACTCGTTCGTGGTGCCGCTGATGGTGCCGCGGCGGGTGCGCTTCCTCGGCAAGCACGAGTACTTCACCGGGACCGGGGTGCGGGGCCGGGCGACGGCCACGTTCTTCCTCGGCGTCGGCGCGATCGCGGTCGACCGGTCCGGGGGGCGGGCGGCGCTGGACGCGCTCGACACCTCGGCGCGGGTGCTGGAGGAGGGCGGCGTGTTCGCCATCCATCCCGAGGGCACCCGCTCGCCGGACGGGCGCCTGTACCGCGGCCGGACGGGCGTCGCGCGGCTCGCGATGCGCACGGGCGCCCCGGTGGTGCCGATGGCGATCGCTGGGACGGACCGGGTGCAGCCGCGCGGCCGGGCCGTCCCGCGGCCGGGGCGGATCGCGCTGACCATCGGCGCGCCCATGGACTTCCGGGGCCGGGACGAGGGGACGCCGCGCGGCCGGGCGGCGCGCGAGGTCACGGACGAGATCATGGAGGCGATCCGGAAGCTGTCCGGGCAGGAGTACGTCGACGCCTACGCGCCCCGTCCCGACGACCCGTCCTGACGCCCCGTCCCGACGGCAGCGGGGGAAAACCGGTCGTGGGACGGCGGTGTCCCTCGGTAGCGTCCCGTCCATGGACGAGCAGCGCGGGCGCTTCCTCAACGTCGTCGATGTGGAGGCGACCTGCTGGGCCGACAAGCACGAGGCCGCGGGACAGCCCCACGAGATCATCGAGATCGGCCTGTGCGTGGTCGATCTGGAGGCGGGCGAGCGGACCGAGCGGCGGCGCGTGCTCGTCCGCCCGGAGCGGTCGAAGGTGAGCGCGTTCTGCACCGACCTGACCGGGCTCACGCAGGAGGAGGTGGACGGCGGCGTCCCGTTCCACGAGGCGTGCGCCGTGCTGGAGCGGGAGCACCGCTCGCACTCGCGGGCGTGGGCGAGCTGGGGCGACTACGACCGCAGGCAGTTCGAGCGGCAGTGCGCGGCGACCGGGACCCGGTACCCGTTCGGGCGGCGGCACACGAACGCGAAGATCGCCTACTCCGCGGCGCACGGGATCCGCCGCCGGCTCGGCATGGCGGGCGCGCTCGAACACTCCGGGTTCCCGCTGGAAGGGCGGCACCACAGCGGGGTGGACGACGCGTGGAACATCGGGGCCCTCGTCCTCGACATCGTCCGGCGGAACGCCTGGCCGGAGGTTTGATCCGGCTCCACCGGGCACGAGTCGGGGGGACACGAGGACGGAGTGAACGTGGAGATCAGCTTGGACCTCCTGTTGCCGCGCGACTCGGCGAGCGTCCCGGCGACACGGAAGATCTTGGACGCCTCACTGCAGGTGCTGGGAGTGGACGAACAGATCCGTGGTGACATCGAGCTGATGCTGACCGAGGCGTGCACGAACGTGCTGCGGCACGCCGCCCGCGGCGACGGGTACACCGTGCGGGCCACCATCCAGGACCGGCGGTGCGTGATCAAGGTCATCGACGCGGGCACGGGCTTCGACGCGTCGTCGGTGCCCGACGCCGACCCGAACGCCGAGCACGGCCGCGGCCTGACGATCATGCGGAGCCTGGCGGACGACGTCCGGTTCCGGTCCTTCCCCGAGGACGGCGCGCTCGTGGCGCTGGAGAAGAACCTGCGCTACGGCGAGAACAGCCTGGGCGGCATGCTCGCGGACGCCGAGACGCCCAACGCGAGCAGGAGGACGCGCCTGATGAGCGAGGCCGACCCCGAGCTCCAGGCGTTCGCCGGGCGGCTGTTCGAGGCGGCGCGGGCGGGGCGGACGGACGAGCTCGTCGGCCATGTGCGGGCGGGCGTCCCGGTCAACCTGTCCGACGACAAGGGCGACACGCTGCTGATGCTCGCCGCGTGCCACGGCCATCCGGAGACGGTGCGGGCGCTCGCGGCGCACGGCGCCGACCCGGAGCGGGCGAACGACCGCGACCGGCGGCCCCTGGCGGCGGCGGTGGCGAAGAAGGAGCCGGAGGTGGTCCGGGCGCTGCTGGACGCGGGCGCCGACCCGCTGGCCGGCTCGCCGTCCGCCGCCGAGATGGCGCGGACGTTCGGGCAGAGCGAGTTCCTCGAATGGTTCGAGGAGGCGGCGCCCTCGTCCGCCGCACCGCAGCCGTGAGCCGGGCGGACGCCGCGTCCGAGCGAACGGACGCGGCGTCCGCGCCGGTCAGCGCCGGGCGCGCGGGAGCAGCAGGGCGGCCAGGGACGCCGCCACCGCGAAGACCGCGCCGGTCGTGAACGCGCCGTCCATGCCTCGCAGGAGGTCGGTGCCGGACGGCCCGAAGTCGGCGGTGGCGAGCATCACGGCGGGGCCGAGCGCGGCACCCGACCACAGCGTGGTCTGCGCGACGCCCGCGGCGGCGCCCGAGTGCGCGGGGTCCACGCTGCCGAGGATCGTGGCGTTGATCGGGAGGATGGACATGCCGCCGCCCGCGCCCATGAGCATGAACGGGCCGAGGACGCCCGCGGCGAAGCCGTCGTCCGGGGACAGCCGGGTCAGCCAGAGCAGCCCGGCGGCGACGAGCAGCGTCCCCACCGCGATCAGCGGGCGGGCGCCGACTCGGGGCAGCACCCGCGGCACGGTCCGGACCAGCGTGAACTGGAGCCCCACCATCGGCAGGAAGGCCGCGCCCGCCCGCAGCGGCCCGTACCCGAGGACCTGCTGGAGGTACTGCGTGAGGAAGAAGAACGCCCCGAACATCGCCGCGACCAGCAGCGCGAGGCTCAGCAGGGACGCGACGCGGGGGCGGCCGGTGAGCAGCCACAGCGGCATGACCGGCTGCCGGGCGCGCCGCTCGACCGCGAGGAACGCGGCGATCAGCACGGCGCCGGCGGCGAACGCGGCGCCGGCCCGGCCGTCCGACCAGCCGTCCGACGCGGCCCTGATCAGCCCGTACACGAGCGCGGTCATGCCGAGCGTGGCGGTGAGCGCGCCCGCGGCGTCGAAGCGGCCGGGGCGCCGGTCGGTCTCGGCGAGGACGCGCGGCGCGAGCAGCGCGAGGGCGACGCCGACGGGCACGTTGACGAAGAACACGAGCCGCCAGGACGACGCCTCGGTGAGCAGGCCGCCGGCGAGCATGCCGATCGCGCCGCCCGCGCCGCTCACCGCGGAGTAGACGCTCAGCGCGCGGACCCGGGCCTGCCCCGCGAAGCTCGTCGCGATCAGCGACATCGCGCTGGGCGCGGCGACCGCCGCCGCGACGCCCTGCGCGGTGCGGGCGGCGAGCAGGAACCAGCCCGCGGTGGCGAGGCCGGCGGCGAGGGACGCGGCGGTGAACCCGGCGACGCCGGCGACGAAGGCGCGGCGGCGGCCGAAGACGTCCCCGGCCCGGCCGCCGAGCAGCAGCAGCCCGCCGAACGCGAGCATGTAGGAGTTCTGGATCCAGGCGAGCCCGCCGGTGGACATCCCGAGCCCGTCCCGGACCTGCGGGAGCGCGATGGTGACCACGGAGGTGTCGAGCGCGATCATGAGCTGGCAGCCCACGATGACGGCGAGCACGATTCCTGGACGATGATGGGGGTGCGGCGCGGCGGCCGGAGGAGGGGCGATCTCCTCGGGCGCGGCCGTCCGCCGGGGGGAAGCGGTCATGGCGACCTTCCGGAACGGAAATTTAAGGAACGGCGAAGTACACTATGTGGGGAACGTATCACCGATCCGCTCGCGAGGGAACGCTTGCGTTCACTATTTTCGGAGCGGACCGGCCGGACGGGAGCGCGCGGTGACCAAGGAACCGCAGGGCACGGGCACGCGGGAGACCGGCGCGCCGGGCACGCGGCGCCGCGGCGGCGCCCTGGAGGCCGCGATCTACGAGGCGGTCTTCGCGCAGCTCGAAACCGTCGGCTACCGGGGCCTGACGATGGAGGGCGTCGCGGCGGCCGCGCGCACCGGCAAGGCCGCGCTGTACCGGCGCTGGACGTCCAAGGACGCCCTCGTCACCGACGCCCTCAAGCACGTCCTGCCCGACTCGCCCGGCGAACCGTCCACGGGCAGCGTGCGCACGGACCTGCTGGAGACCCTCAAGGCCCTGCGCGACACGCTCATCGCCTGCCGCGGCGCCGCGTTCAAGGTCCTGAAGGAGGAGGCCGAGGACGGCAAGGGCCTGCTGCACGAGGTCATCCGGGAGCGGATCTCCGAGCCCGTCCGGGAGATGATGTACCGGTCGCTGGTGCAGGGCGCCGAGCGCGGCGAGGTGCGGCCCGGCGCGGTGACGCGGCGGATCGCGAACGTCGGCCCGGCGCTGATCGTGTACCACAACCTCACGGAGGGCGGCGAGATCCCCGACGACCACCTCGCCTCCGTCGTGGACGAGATCCTGATGCCGATCGTCCGCCCCTGACCCGCCGCGGACGCCCGCCCGGGCCGAAGGCGCGTCCGGTCTCAGGATGACGCGAAGCCTTGACGATGGTCGGGGTGCACGGCCGCCGATCGGCCATGCCGCCGCGCCGGCCGTCCCCGCGAGGGTGGTCGCATGATCTCAGCACGCCCGCTCGCCGCCCTGGCGGTCCTCCCCCTCGTCCTCGCCGCGTGCGGCACCGAAGCGTCCGCGGCCCGGACCTCCGCCGGGGCGCCGGCGCCCGCGCCCGCGACGCCCGCCGCGTCCGGGCGGCCCTCGGGGCTCGCCTCGTTCACCCTGCCGCGCCCGACCGGTCCGCAGGCCGTCGGCACGACCGAGTTGCACCTGGTCGACCACGCCCGCCGGGACCCGTGGGTGCCCGGGCGGGCCCGCGAGCTGATGGTGAGCGTCTGGTACCCGGCGGCGCGCTCGGGCACGTCCCCCTACCTGCGGCCCGGCGTCGCGAAGACGATCGCCGAGGGCACGGCGCTCGGCGTGGTCCCGCCCGGGACCGTCGACTGGGCGGGCGCCCGCACCCACGCGGCCGCGTCCGCGCCCGCCGACCCGCGGCGCGGCGCGCGGCCGGTCGTCCTGTACTCCCCCGGCTTCGGCCTCCCGCGCGCGCTCGGCACAACGATCGCCGAGGAACTGGTCAGCCGCGGCTACGTCGTCGTGACGATGGACCACACCTACGAGACGGCGCCCGTCGAGTTCCCCGGCGGGCGGGTCGAGAACCAGCGGCTTCCCGAGCAGGAGCCCGAGCGGATCAAGAAGGCCATCGAGACCCGCGTGCGGGACACCCGGTTCGTGCTCGACCGGCTCGCCGCGCTGCGAGGCGGCCGCAACCCCGACGCGGAGGGACGCGCCCTCCCCCGCGGCCTCGGCCGGACGCTGGACCTGTCGCGCGCCGGCATCGTCGGCCACTCGGCGGGCGGCATCCAGGCGGCCGAGGCGATGCGGGTCGACCGGCGGCTGGACGCGGGCATCGACATGGACGGCACCCTGGAGTATTCCGACGGGACGCTCGTCCCCGTCGCCGCAACGGGGCTCGACCGGCCGTTCATGCTGATGGGCGCCGCGACCGGCGGCACCCCGCAGACGCACCGGACGAGCCGGTCCTGGGGCTCGCTGTGGGAGCACTCGACCGGCTGGAAGCGCGACCTGAACGTGCCCGCGGCGATGCACTACTCCTACACCGACGCCCAGACCGTCCTGCCCGAGCTGGACGAGCGGATCGACATCCCGGCGGAGCGGCGCGCCGAGCTGATCGGCACCGTGGACCCGGGGCGGATGACGGCGGCGGTACGCGCCTACGTCACGGCGTTCTTCGACCGGGCCCTGCTGGGCCGGCAGCGTCCCATCCTGGACGGGCCCTCACCCCGGCACCCCGACGTGCGGTTCATCTCCTGACGCGGCCCGTCCGGTGGAGGAGGCGGCCCGCGGTCAGAGGGTGAGCTCGTCCGCGCGGGCCGTCTCCTCCACGGTGACGCGGGCGCGCGGGTACGGGGTGCCGATGCCGTTCTCGCGGAACGCCCGGTGCAGGCGCTTCACGAACTCGTGCTTGATGCGGAACTGGTCGCCGAACTCCGACGTCCGCAGGATCGCGGTGAAGTTGATCGACGAGTCGGCGAAGGTGTGGAAGCGGACGAGGACCTCCGCGTCCGCCACACCGCCCTGGACCTCCGCCATCACCTCCTCGCCGACCTCGATGACGACCTTCTCCACCCGGTCCAGGTCGGCGTCGTAGGGCGCCCGCGCCTGGATGAGCAGGGACATGTCCTGCGCGGGCCGGTGGTAGTTGGTGAGGATCGTGTCGGAGAACCGGGCGTTCGGGATGACCTCGATGTTGTCCGACAGCGTGCGGATGGAGGTGTTGCGCCAGTTGATGTCGACGACGTACCCCTCCTGCCCGCTGCTCAGCTTGATGTAGTCGCCGGGCTCGATCGTCTTGGACGCGAGGACGTGCACGCCCGCGAACAGGTTGGCGAGGGTGTCCTGGAGCGCCAGCGCGACCGCGAGGCCGCCGACGCCCAGGGCGCCGAGCAGCGGCGTGATCGACACCCCGAGGCTCTGGAGCATCACGAGGACGCCGACGCCGAGCACAACGACCCGCGTGATGTTCGCGAAGATCGTCACGTTGGCGGCCACGCCCTGGCGGGCCAGCGCGATCGAGGTCACCGAGCCCGCGATGAGCCGCGCCAGCGCGAGCGACACGACGAGGATCGTCAGCGCGCTGAGGACCTTGGAGACGATGTCGACCGTGCGGTCCGGCGGGTTCAGGATCTCGACCGCGATCCACGCCCCGCCCAGCACCGCGATCGGCACCGCCAGGTCCCGGACCAGGCGGGCCGCGAGGTCGTCCCAGGCCCACCGGGTGTCCCCCGCCCGGCGGAACAGCCGGCCCGTCAGCAGCCGCAGCACGACCGCGAGCGCCACCGCGACCGCCATCACGGCCGCCGCGGCGATGACCAGCGTCCAGTCCGGGTTCTGCATGAGCCGCACGCTCAGGTCATGCACGGCGCATCCTCCGCTCCCGCGACTCGGGCATGACGTGGATCTCTCCCTCCGCGGGCGGCCCTCGGCCGGCCCGTCCGGCAGCGCTCACCGGCGGTGCGCACATCACCACAGATGCGGCACCCGCCCCGATTCAGCCCCCGATCGTAGTGAACCGGATGAGCCCGCGAGACGCTTCGCGGACCACAATGCCCTTGCCCCCGGGTCCGCCCGGCCGGTCCCGGAAGGGCCGGGCCCCCGGTTCGGGCAGGCCGGGCCGCGGTTACGATCGATCAAGTGGTGAACGTGGGAATGATGCGCCGACTGGGGGTCTCGGCGCTGGGACTGCGGAACGGCCCCCACCGCGTCCTCGTCGAGAAGGACCTGGAGGTCCCGGCGCCCGGCGGGGTGACGCTGCTCGCCGACCGGTACGCGCCCGCGGACGTCGAGGGCGCCCCGACGGTGCTCGTCCGCTCCCCCTACGGCCGGCGCGGGCCCTTCGGGCTGATGTGCGGGCAGGCGTTCGCGTCGCAGGGGTTCCAGGCCGTGGTGCAGAGCGTCCGCGGCGGCTTCGGCTCCGGCGGGGTGTTCGAGGCGCTGGACGAGCGCGAGGACGGCCTCGCCACCATCGCCTGGCTCAAGGAGCAGCCCTGGTTCGGCGGCACCTTCGCCATGCACGGCCCGAGCTACCTCGGCTACGTGCAGTGGGCCGTCGCCGCCGAGGCCGGCCCCGAGCTGAAGGCGCTGTCGATGCAGGTCACCGCGTCCACCTTCCGGGACGCGGTGAACGTCGGCGGCACGTTCGCGCTGGAGTCGGCGCTGATCTGGGTGGACCTCACCGCCCGGATGAAGCACTCCCTGTCCGGCATCACCACGGGGATCATGTCGCCGCGCCGCGCCCGCCGGGCCGCGCTGTCGGGCCGCCCGCTCGCCGAGCTGGACCGGCTCGCGACCGGCGCGCAGCAGCGCTTCTTCCAGGAGCTCCTGGTCAACGGCCCCGACACGCCGTTCTGGGACAAGCGCGACTTCAGCCCGACCGTGTCGAAGGTCACCGCGCCCGTCAACATGACCGGCGGCTGGTACGACATCTTCCTGCCCTGGCAGCTCAAGGATTACGCGGCGCTGCGGGCCGCCGGGCGGCGCCCGTACCTGACGATCGGCCCCTGGTTCCACGCCGACCAGCGGATGATGCGCGGCTCGGTCGGCGAGTCGGTGGCGTGGTTCCGCGCGCACCTGCTGGACGACCCGTCCGAGCTGCGGGACCAGCCCGTCCGGCTGTTCGTGACGGGCGCGGAGGAGTGGCGCGAGTTCCCCGACTGGCCCGTCCCCGGGATGCGGGAGGAGCGCTGGCACCTCCAGCCGGACGGCGCCCTGTCCCCCGGCGAGCCGCCGGAGTCCGCGCCCGACACCTACCGGTACGACCCCGAGCACCCGACGCCGTTCCTCGGCGGGCCGACCCTGCTCGGCGAGACCCACCCGTCCACCGACCAGCGGCGGCTGGAGCGGCGGCGGGACGTGCTCACCTACACCTCCGCCGTCCTGGACGAGGACATGGAGATCATCGGGCCGGTCGCCGCCGACCTGCACGTCCGCTCGAACCGGGAGCACACCGACTTCGTCGTCCGGCTCTGCGACGTCACGCCCGACGGGGAGTCGCTGAACCTGTGCGAGGGCATGCGGCGGCTCGTCCCGGGCAGCCCGGAGGCCGGCGAGGACGGCGTCCGGCGCGTCGCCCTGGAGCTGTGGCCGGCCGGTCACCGGTTCAGGCGCGGGCACCGGGTCCGCGTGCAGGTCGCGTCCGGCGCCTACCCGCGGGTCGCCCGCAACCCCGGCACCGGCGCGCCGATCGGCACCGCGACGGAGATGCTCACGGCCGACCAGGAGATCTTCCACGCGCCCGGCCGGGCCTCGGCGATCGTCCTGCCGCTCGTCCCGCTCGCGACGGGCGCCCCGACCGCCCCCGCCGACCCCGCCGAGCGCTAGGCGACGGGCGCCCGGCGGGCCGCTAGGTCGTCCGCCGTGCCGGCGGGGCGCTGGTAGCCGCGCGTCCGGCGGGGCGTTAGGTCGTCCGGATGCGGCGGAGCGCGGCGAGGGCGCGGTCGGCGTGCGCGTTCATCCGGACCTCGCTCTTGACGATCTCCAGGACGCGCCGGTCGGTGCCGATCACGAACGTCTGCCGCTTCGTCGGCGCGAGCGCGATGCCGCGCTTCACGCCGAAGCGGGCCCGCACCGCGCCGTCGGGGTCGGACAGCAGCGGGTAGCCGAGGCGGTGCTTGTCGGCGAACTCCTTCTGCCGGTCGACGGAGTCGGCGCTGATCCCCACGGGATGGGCGCCGACCTCGGCGAGCTCGGCGACGAGGTCGCGGAAGTGGCAGGCCTCGGCGGTGCAGCCGGGGGTCAGCGCGGCCGGGTAGAAGAAGAGCACCACGGGGCCCTTCTCCAGCAGCCCGCTCAGCGTGCGCGGCTCGCCCGTCTCGTCGGGGAGCTCGAAGTCGTCAACCACATCACCGACGTTCATGCCCCGACGGTACCCGGGCGCTTACGGCCGCCCGCGACCGGCGTCCCCCACCGGCCGGCGCTCAGGCGAGCAGGGCCGCCACCTCGGGCGCCGTCCACGCCCCGGCGGCGCCGGGACGGGCGGCGAGGTAGCCGCCGGCGCGGGACGGGGTCCAGCCGTGGGCCTCGCGCAGGCCGCTGCCGAGCATGGTCAGGTAGGGGGCCGTCGGGGCGTTCAGGGCGGCGCGGGCGACAGGATCGGGTGCCGTGAAGGTCAGCATGGGATGGCCTTCGAGGTCACCGACCCGCAGGACGGTCTCGTAGCGGCCGGGGCCGAGCCGCTGCCGGCCGGTGGCGAGCACCTCGGACAGGTCGTGGTCGGTGCCGGTGTCGCGGCGCATCTCCTGCGCCATGACGTCGCAGAACTGCCGGCGGGACAGCAGGTACGCGCGGGCGGCGGCGCGCCCGGGCAGCTCGGGGTCGTAGAAGGCCATGCCTCCGCCCCAGGTCAGCGAGGTCAGCGCGAAGTAGATGCCGCCGGGCAGGGTCACCGGGCGCTCGGCGCGGGCGGGCCGGGGATCGCGGCAGCCCGTGTAGTGGCGGGCGCCGCCCCGCGGCCTGCCGCCGGACAGGTAGCACCCGAACCGCTCGCGGAACAGGTTGGAGCCGTAGGCGACGTACCAGAGGGAATCCGCGTCCACCCCTCCCAGTATCCCCGCTGGAAGGCCCGGTCGTACCCCCCGCGGACGGCCGGCTTCCCGAGGACTTCCGATTCGCCAGGTTTGACGGACTCGGCGCATGGCAATACTCTCTCCATCGAGCAGGTGTCTACGACGCAGATACCTCCAGGCTTCCCCTGTGTTGTCCCGGAGGACCGTCATGCACCGCCCGTTGAACATCGCTCTCGTGTCCGCCTCCGACCTTGACGGCGAGCACGCGCACTCCATCCACGTCCGGGATCTCGCCCGTTCCCTGGCCAAGCCCGCCTCCGGCGACGGAGACGGCCACCAGGTCACGGTCTACGCCCGGCGGCAGGACCCGGCCGCCCGCGGCCGCGTCCGGCTCGGGCCGGGCGCCGCCCTGGTCCACCTCGACGCCGGGCCCGCGCGCCCCCTGACCGACGACGAGCAGCTGGAGCACGTCCGCGACCTCGCCGACGCCCTCCGCCGCCGCTGGAGCGGCGCCGGCCGCCCCGACGTCGTCCACGCGCACGGCTGGGTCGGCGGCCTCGCCGCCTGCGCCGTCGCCCGCGAGCTGGACATCCCGTTCGTGCAGAGCTTCCACGGCGTCGCCGCCGCCGAGCGCCGCGCCGGGCGCCAGGTCCACCCGCACCGCGACCGGCTGGAGAAGGCCATCGGGCGCGGCGCCGACCTCGTGCTCGCCGGGCACACTGAGGAGGCCGACACCGTCGTCCGGACCGGCGTCCCGCGGCCCTCGATCACCGTCGTCCCCTACGCGGTGGACGGCGAGCTCTTCTCCCAGGTCGGCCCCGCGATGCCGCGCGGCGACCGGGACCGGCTCGTGATGGTCTGCCGCGACCTCGCCGCCGGCGACGTCGAGACCGCGCTGCGCGCCCTCGTGCACGTCCCCGGCGCCGAGCTGGCGGTCGCGGGCGGCCCGGTCCGCGAGGAGCTGGAGAACGACCCGGTCGTGCACCGGCTGATGCTGCTCGCCAAGGAGCTGCACGTCGCCGACCGCGTGATCTTCCTCGGCCGGCTGCCGCGCAAGTCGCTGCCGAAGCTGCTGCGCACCGCCCGGCTGGTGCTCAGCATCGCGCCGGTCCAGCCCTCCCCGGCGGTGCCGCTGGAGGCCATGGCCTGCGGCGTCCCCGTGGTCGCGACGCCGGTCGGCGGCAACGCCGACGAGGTCCTCGACCAGATCACCGGGCTGCACGTCCCGGCGGGCCGCCCGGTCGTGATCGGGCGGGCGATCCGGCGGCTGCTCTCCGAGGAGACCACGCTGCACGGCTACTCGATCGCCGCGGCCGACCGCGCCCGGTCCCGCTACTCCTGGGACCGGATCGCCGCCGAGACGCTGCGCGCGTACGGCAAGGTCCTGCCCGCCCCCGAGCCCGAGCCGGAGCTGGAGGACGAGGACGAGGCGGCGTTCGAGGACGACCGGTCCCCCGCCCTGGTCGCCTGAGACGCCCGACCGTCCCCCGCGAGGGCCCCGGAGCCGCACCGGCTCCGGGGCCCTCGCCCCGTCTCCGGCCCGGGACGCCTCCCGGGCCCCTCGAACGCGTCCGACAAATCCATGCATGACGCCCAGGTGGGATACTGTGCGGCATGATCCGAGCCACGACGTCCGGAGGCGCCGGGTGCTGATCGGCAGGGCGGCCCAGCTCGCCGAACTGACCGGCGCGCTCGACCGCGCCGCCGCGGGCGCCGCCGGGACCGTGCTGGTCAGCGGGGACGCCGGCGTCGGCAAGACCCATCTCGTCACCGCGCTCGCCGGCGCCGCCCGCGCGTCGCTCGGCGGGATCGACGCCCTGGTGTGCTGCGTGGGCGTCGCCCGGCTCCGGATGATCGCCGACGTGACCGGCGAGGACTGGCGCGGCCTGTTCGAGACGAACGTCGAGGGGCCGCACCGGCTACTGCGCGCGTGCCTGCCGCTGCTGGCGCCCGGCGCCGTCGTCATGGTCCTGTCGTCGGAGACCGTCCACCAGCCCCGCACCGCCCTCGGCGCCTACGCCACCAGCAAGGCCGCGCTGGACCGGCTCGTCGAGGCGTGGCGCACGGAGCATCCGCGCCTGCGCTTCACCACCGTGACGGTCGGCGCGACGTTCCCCACCGACTTCGGCAACGAGTTCGAGCCCGAGCTGCTGACCTGGGCGCTGGAGGACTGGAGCGTGCGCGGGCTCGCCCAGGAGGAGTTCATGGCCCCGGACGAGGTCGCCGGGGTCCTCGCGGGCGTGCTCGGCACCGCGGCGGCGTTCCCGGCCGTCGGGCTCGACCACCTCACCGTCCGCTCCCCCTCCCCCGTCGCCGGGACGTTCGGGGGCGCCCTCGACCGCGCCGCCGGGGAGACCGGCCCGTCCGGCGGCACCACCCCCGAGCGAGGAGCGCTCCGTGGTTCAGTACACCCCGGTTGAGTACAACCCCTTCGTCAAGGAGACGGTGCACAACCCGTTCCCCGTCTACCGGCGGCTGCGGGACGAGGCGCCCGTCTACCACAACGCGGACGTGGGCTTCTGGGCCCTGTCGCGCTACCAGGACGTCATCGACGCGCACCTGGACACCGACGCCTTCTCCAGCGCGCACGGCGTCACGATCGAGGGCGCCGACCAGGGGGCGCCGTTCCTGATCACCAAGGACCCGCCCGAGCACACCCGGCACCGCAAGATCGTCGCGCGGATGTTCACCCCGCGGCGGATCGCGCTGCTGGAGCCGTTCATCCGGCGGACGGCCGCGGACCTGCTCGACCGGCTGCGCGGCGCGGACCGGTTCGACCTGGTCCAGGACTTCTCGATCCGGCTGCCCCTGGACGTCATCAGCGAGCTGATCGGCATTCCGGTCGAGCGGCGCGAGCGCATCCACGAGCTGAGCGACCGGATCGCGGCGCGGTCGGAGGACATGACCACCCCGCCCGAGGTCTACGAGGCGAGCGCCGAGCTGTGGGGGCTGCTCGCCGAACTGGTGAGCGACCGGCGGCGCGACCCGGGGGACGACGTCATCACGCTCCTGATGAACACCCCGGTCGAGAACGAGGACGGCACCACCCGGGCCCTGGACGACGGCGAGCTCGCCTCCCGCTTCCTGGAGCTGGCGTTCGCGGGCCACGAGACCGTCGCCAAGCTCATCCCGAACGGGGCGATCGCGCTGAGCTGGTATCCCGACCAGCGGCGCGAGCTGGCCGCCGACCCGTCCCTCATCCCGAACGCGGTGGAGGAGATGCTGCGCTGGGACCCGCCGTCCCACTACCAGGGCCGCTGGACGCTGAAGGACGTCGAGCTGCACGGCACCGTCATCCCGGAGGGGCAGCGGGTCATCCTCGTCACCGGGTCCGCCGTCCACGACGAGCGCAAGTACCCCGACCCGGAGCTGTTCGACGTCCACCGCGACATCGACCGGCACGTCAGCTTCGGCTTCGGGCGCCACCTGTGCCTGGGGGCGTCCCTGGCCCGGCTGGAGACGCGCGTGGCGTTCGAGGAGCTGCTCAAGCGCTTCCCCGACTTCCACTTCGACGAGACCGGCGTCGAGCGGCACTACTCCGGCAACGTCCGCGGGCTGTCCAGCCTGCCCCTGCTCGTCGAGCGCTCCGCGGCCGTCTGAGGGCCGCCCGGCGGAACCGCCCGCGACGAGCCGTCCGAAGGAGCCGTCCGGAAGGAGGACCGGCGATGCCCGACCATCCCGTCAACGAGGCGATCAACCTGATCAGCGGCGATTTCTGGGGCCGCGAGCCGCAGGCCGAGCTGCGCTGGATGCGCGAGAACGCCCCCGTCTACCGGGACGAGGCGGGCGGCGTGTGGGGCGTCGCCAGGCACGCCGACATCAAGGCCGTCTCCCGGATGCCCGAGGCGTTCTCCAGCGCCCACGGGATCCGCCCCGACACCGGCGCGACCCCCATGATGATCGACATGGACGACCCGGCGCACAAGCTGCGCCGGAAACTCGTCAGCGCGGGCTTCACCCCCCGCCGCGTCGCCGCGCAGGAGGCCTACCTGCGCCGGATCTGCGACGAGATCATCGACGGCGTCTGCGAGCGCGGCGAGTGCGACTTCGTCCAGGACGTGGCCGCGCCGCTGCCGCTCATCGTGATCGGGGACGCGCTCGGCGTCGCGCCGGAGGACCGGTCGATGCTCCTCACCTGGTCCGACGACATGCTGAGCGCCCTCACCGGCGGCGACGACCCGGACTCGCTGACCAAGGCGGCGGAGGCCTTCGGCGGGTTCACCGAGTACGCCGACCGCGCGATCGCGCTGCGCCGCGACGAGCCGCGGGACGACCTGCTCAGCGTCCTCGTGCACGCGGAGGTGGACGGGGACCGCCTCGACCACGGCTCCCTCGTCCACGAGTCGCTGCTCATCCTGATCGGCGGCGACGAGACCACCCGGCACGTCATCTCCGGCGGCATGTACCAGCTGTGCCTGCACCCCGAGCAGCGCCAGGCGCTCATCGACGACTCGGGCGGGATCCCCACGGCCGTCGAGGAGATGCTGCGCTGGGTGTCGCCCATCAAGAACATGAACCGGACGGCGGTCCGCGACGTCGAGCTGGGCGGGCAGCTGATCCGCGAGGGCGACAGCGTGCTGCTGCTGTACCCGTCCGCGAACCGGGACGAGGAGGTCTTCGAGGACCCGTTCCGGTTCGACGTCGCGCGCACCCCGAACGACCACATCGCGTTCGGCAACGGCCCGCACTTCTGCCTCGGCAACAGCCTGGCGCGGCTGGAGCTGAAGGTGATGTTCGAGCGGCTGCTGGCCCGGCTGCCCGACATCGAGCCGGCCGAGGAGGACGAGCCCGCGCGGCGTCCCGCCAACTTCGTCTCCGGCTACGAGTCGTTCAAGGTGCGCTTCACCCCGGCCCGGCGAACGGAAGGATGACATGACCGACCTGCCGGAACTCGGCTTCTACGGGCTGGCCGGGCACTCCGGCTCGCCCCGCGACCTGCTCGACCAGGTCCGCGACGGTGAGCGGCTCGGCTTCGGGTCGGTCTTCCTGTCCGAGCGGTTCACCACCAAGGAGGCCGCCGCCCTGTCCGGCGCGGCGGGCGCCGTGAGCGAGCGCCTCGGGGTCGCGACGGCCGCGACGAACCACAACACGCGGCACCCGCTGCTCACCGCGACGTTCGCGACGACCATGCACCGGCTGACCGGCGGCCGGTTCGCGCTCGGGCTCGGCCGCGGCTTCGACCTGCTCTTCGACGTCATGGGGCT
The DNA here is from genome assembly GCF_900659615.1 of Actinomadura fibrosa. Taxonomy (GTDB): domain Bacteria; phylum Actinomycetota; class Actinomycetes; order Streptosporangiales; family Streptosporangiaceae; genus Spirillospora; species Spirillospora fibrosa. The sequence continues at coordinate 25,719 of NZ_CAACUY010000089.1, forward strand.
GCCGCGCGTCACGTCCGCGCAGCTGGAGGACTTCATCGGGATCATGCGGCGGCTCTGGCGGGGCGAGCCCGTCGTGGACCACCACGGCCCGGCCGGCGACTTCCCGTACCTGAGCCAGGACCCGTCCTTCGCCGAGGACATCCCGATCATGCTGACGGCCATGGGCGAGCGGACGCTCGCGTTCGCCGGCGGGGTCGCCGACGGCGTCGTCCTGCACACCTTCTTCACCGACGACACCCTCGCCCGCGCGGTGAAGGCCGTGCGCCTCGGCGCCGAGCGCGCGGGCCGCGACCCCGCCGGGGTGCGGGTCTGGTCGGTCCTCGCCGCCGTCGGCGACCACCTCGACGAAGAGGCGCAGCTCCGCAAGCTGGTCGGCCGGCTCGCCACCTACCTCCAGGGCTACGGCGACCTGCTCGTCCGCGTCAACGGCTGGGACCCCGCGGCGCTGGCCCGGTTCCGGGCGGACGACCTCGTCAGCGGCTTCCCGGGCGCGTTCGACGTGATCGCCACGCCCGACCAGCTCCGGCACGTCGCGGAGATGCTCCCGGACGAGTGGCTCGCCGCGTCCGCGACCGGGACGGCGGAGCGGTGCGCGGACCGCGTGCTCGACCAGTTCCGCGCGGGCGCCGACGGCGTCGTCCTGCACGGCGTCACGCCCGCCGAGGCCGAACCGGTGCTCGCCGCCTACCGCGAGGTAAGGCCCGGCGGACCGGCGGACGCCCTGCCCCGCAACCCCGGACGGAGCCGCCCCGCATGACCGTCGTGAGCGGGCCGTCCGAGCTGACGCCCGAGCTGCTGAGCGAGGTCCTCGGAGCCAAGGTCTCGGCCGTGACGTGGGAGCGCGTCGGGTCGGGGCAGATCGGCGCCTGCTACCGGCTCCGGCTGGACGGGGATGAGGAGGTTCCGCGGCGGCTGATCGCCAAGCTCGCCGCGGAGGACGAGGGCTCCCGCGCCTTCCTCGCCCCCGCCTACCGGGCCGAGGTGTGCTTCTACCGGGACCTGGCGTCCACCGTGACGATCCGGACTCCCCGCTGCCACTACGGCGCCCTGTCCGACGACAACACCACCTTCGTCCTCCTCTTGGACGACCTCCATCCCGCAACGCAGGGCGACCAGCTCGCCGGGTGCACGCCCGCGCAGGCGGCCGACGCGGTGGCGAACCTGGCCGGGCTCCACGGCCCCCGCTGGTGCGACGCGTCGCTGCTCGACGTCCCGTGGCTGAGCGCGGTCGGCGAGGACGACGCCGCCTCGCTCGGCGAGGTGTTCGGCCCGGCCGTCGAAACCTTCACCGACCGGTTCGCGGGCGTCCTCGGCGACCGCGACGTCGGCACGCTCCGCGACACGGCCGCCGCGATCACCGCCTGGGCGACCGGGCGGCAGGACGTCTTCGGGCTCGTCCACGGCGACTACCGGCTGGACAACCTCATCTTCCCGCCCGGTGACGCCCCGGGCGTGACCGCGGTGGACTGGCAGACGCTCAGCATCGGCCACCCGCTGCGCGACCTCGCGTTCCTCCTCGGGACGAGCCTGGAGCCGGACCGGCGCGCCGCGCTCGAACGGCCCCTCGTCGGCGCCTACCACGCCGCGCTCGCCGCGCACGGCGTGACCGGCTACGGCCTGGACGCCTGCTTCGAGGACTACCGCTTCGCCGCGCTCCAGGGACCGCTGATCACCGTCCTCGGCTGCGCCTACGGCGCGCGGACCGAGCGCGGCGACCGGATGTTCCTCGCCATGGCCGCCCGGTCCTGCGCCGCGATCCGCGACCTCCGCACGCTGGACCTCGTCTGACCGCGCCGGACCGCTCAGGCGGGGTCGTCCGCCGCTCCGTCCCGCACCGGCTCGCAGATCACGACGGGGATGCGCCGGTCCGTCCACGACTGGTAGCGGTCGAAGTCGGCGTACATGGCGACGAGCCGCGGCCACAGCTCCGCGCGCTCGCCCTCCTCGGCGGTGCGGGCGCGCATCCGCCGGACGTCCCGGCGCACCTGGACGACCACGCGGGGCTCGGCGAGCAGGTTGAGGTACCAGAGCGGATTCCTCGGCGCGCCGCCCTGCGAGGCCACGAGGACGACCCGCTCGCCGTCCTCCATGAACAGCAGCGGCAGCGTCCGCGCCCGCCCGGTCTTGCGGCCCCTGGTCGTGAGCAGGCAGACGGGCACCCCGCGGGGGAAGGCCGCGCCGACGCGCCATCTGCCGCCCACCCGGCCGCCGGTCGCCCGGTAGACGGCCACGTTCGCGCGGGACATCACCTTGAGGATCTTGGGCATGAGCGGCGAGTCGAGCCCCTTGGGCGGACCGGACGCCGCCGCACCGGATCGCGGCATCGCCATTCCCTTCATCTCGTCACCGGGCCGCCCGTCCCTGGGCGATCGTCGGCGGGCCCGCCGCCCCTGTCGGGCGGCGGCCGGGCACGCTACTGTCGAAACGACTTCGATCAAGTATTCATTATGCAAAACCGTCCCGGCTCGCGCACCGGGGCACGGCGGAGGGAACGGCACATGGCGGGTCTGGACGGAACGGCGGCGCTGGTGACCGGCGGCGGCAGCGGCATCGGCCTCGGCTGCGCGGCCCGCCTCGCCGCGGACGGCGCCGCCGTCACGATCTGCGGGCGGACCGAGGCGCGGCTGCGCGAGGCCGCCGAGCGGACCGGCCGGGGCATCGGTTACGTCGTCGCCGACGTCACCGACGAGGAGCAGGTCGAGAAGGCGGTGCTGGCGGCGGCCGAGCGGGGCCCGCTGCGGACCGTCGTCGCCTGCGCCGGCGGCTCGTCCTCCATCGGCCCGATCGGGCGGCTCGACACCGCCGCCTGGCGCGCCACGCTGGAGCTCAACGCCACGGGCACCATGCTCACGATCCGGCACTCCTCGCAGGTCATGGCGCGGCAGGGCGGCGGGTCGATCATCGCGATCTCGTCCATCGCCGCGTCGAACACCCACCGGTGGTTCGGCGCGTACGGGGTCTCGAAGGCCGCGGTCGACCACCTCGTCCGGCTCGCCGCGGACGAGCTCGGCGGCGCCGGGATCCGCGTGAACGGCATCCGGCCGGGACTGGTCCGCACCGAGCTGGTGGCCGCGATCGCCGACTCCGGGCCCGTCCTCGACGACTACCTGGCGTGCATGCCGCTGTCGCGCGTCGGGGAGCCGGAGGACATCGCCGCCGCCGTCGCCTTCCTCGCGAGCCCGGAGGCGTCCTGGATCACCGGCCAGCTCCTCAACGTGGACGGCGGGCACCATCTGCGCCGCGGCCCCGACTACTCCCCCATGTTCGGGCCCATGTTCGGCGAGGCGGCGCTGCGCGGCCTCCCCGACGACACACCCTGACGAGTTGTATACTTTATACGACACCGGACGCGAGGGGCGGCGCCGTGAACGACAAGGTCTACATCCACGAGTTCATCGACATCACCCGGCAGAACCGGGCCCGCTACATGCACCACATGACCGCCAACTGGAGCCCGATCGGCCAGGAGCAGCGGAACCAGCTCTGCTACGGCGTCTGGGGCGTGGTCGGCTCCACCGGCCGGTGGCCGCAGGTGGTGAACATCTGGGAGGAGGACGGCTTCGCCGGGCTGGCGTCGTCCTTCCGGCACGAGTTCAGCGGCGCGACCCTCCAGGACCCGGCCCTGGAGAAGTGGTGGGCCGCCGCCGCCGACCTGCGGTCCGGGGGCGTGGACCGGCTCCTCGTCCCGCACCCGGAGATGCCGGCGATCGACGAGGTCTGCCGGCGCGGCCTGCGCGGCGAGGTGTACGCGCACGAGCTGATCGGGGTCGGCGCCGGCCGGGCGCGGCGCGTCCTGGCGGACGCGGTCGAGGAGGCGCGCGCGGGCGAGGGCGACCACGGATGGGTCCTCGCCGGCGCCTGGACGACCGCGATGCGCAACGACGACGAGCTCATCCTGCTCTGGGCCGTCCCGACCTGGGCGGCCTGGGCCGAGGCGGAGGCGCGCGAGGCCGCCGGAGAACCCCGCCTGCTCAGGAAGACGCTCCCGGAGTTCCGCACGCGGGAGCGCGTCCTGCTCGCCGACTCCGCGCTGTGCCCCTTCAAGACCGGACGCCAGCCGAGCCGCGCGGACCGCGTCGACTGGGAGGACTGACCCCGAGGAAGACGCCTCCCGGGCGGGCTACCCGTCGAGCTTCAGAACACGCCTGGCGTTCTCGTGCAGGAACTTCGGCCACACGTGATCGCGGAACGGCACGTCCGGCATGTCGGTGAAGATGCGCTCCAGCGTCAGCCCCATCGGGAAGTAGCCCGCATAGATGATCTTGTCGGCGCCGCGCGTGTTGGCGTAGTCGATGATCGCCTTCGGATAGTACTTCGGCGCGAACGCGCTGGTCGAGTAGTACAGGTTCGGCCACTTCAGCATGAGCTTCACCGCCAGCTCCGTCCACGGCTCGCAGCCGTGCCGCGTGACGAGGACCAGCTCGGGGAAGTCGAACATGACCTCGTCGATCAGCTCGACCTTCTGCGGCGCCATCCGCAGCCGCGGCCCCGGCACCCCGGCGCAGACGAAGATCGGGATGTCCAGCTCCACGCACTTGGCGTAGACCGGGTACATCCTCTTGTCGTTGATCGCCACCTGCGGGAACGTCCCGGCCGGGAACACGCCCGCCGCGCGCGTGCCGAACTCCTCGTGCTCGCGCACGAGCTTGCGCACCGCGTCCATGCCCTGGTTGGGGTCCACGTTGGACGAGGCCGCGAACCGGTCCGGGAACCGCTTCAGCGCCGAGCGGGACGTCTCGTCCTCCACGCCGATCAGGCCCCGCTCGATGCCGTACCGGTCCATCTCCCGCAAGGTCACGCCGACCGGGTCGTCGGTGGGGAGGTCGTGCGGCACCTCCTTGAACATGTACTCGGCCGGGAACTCCATCTCCTCCTTCGAGGCGCGGTCCTTGGCCTGCGCGCGGATGAAGTCGTACTGGGCGGTGCCCTCCTGGGGGAAGGCGATCATCGTGTCGATGACCGGCGTCCCGGCCGGGAACGTCATGCTGACTCCGTGTGGCGTCGGAAGCAGAGCTCACATTCTGAAACGTGATTCTCACCCGGGTCAAGGGTCTCACCCATGCCCAACAGAGGAGGGCTGATCTCTTTGAAACTGCATTCTATCTCGGGACGTCATCTGCACGGCGGATCGTACTTCCGGCCGGAGACGTAGCGCGTCCATTCCTGGCGCGTGACGGGCTGGCCGGCCACCGCGCAGACGAACGCCGCCGCGGACTCGGGGTCGACGTCCCACAACCGGACGGTGTGGTCGTGCCCGCCCGCCGCCACCGTCCGCCCGTCGGGGCTGAACGCCACGGACAGGACGCTCATCGTGGGACCGGTCAAGGTGGCGAGGTGGACGGGATCGCGGGGCCGCGCCAGATCCCACAGCCAGACGGTGTTGTCGGTGTCGCCGACCGCGAGCGTCGGCGCGCCGGGGCCGAAGGCGAGCGAGTACACGACGCTGGCGGGGCCCGTCAGCGGAGCGCCGAGGACGCCGGGCGCCCCCGGGTGCGTGACGTCCCAGAGCTGCACGCTCCCGTTCGCCTTCCCGACCGCGAGCGTGCGGCCGTCCGGGCTGAAGGCCACCGCGTAGGCCTCGTCGGTGGTGGATCCGGCGAGCGTGGCCAGCCTTCTCGGGCGGCGGCGGTCGGCGATGTCCCACAGGTAGGCGTCGCCGTCGCCGCTCGCGGCGGCGAGGAGGCGGCCGTCCCGGCTGATCGCGCAGTTGTACACGAGCTTGGCGGGCCCGGTGAGGTCGGCGCCCTTCACCGGCCGGCGCGGGTCGGTGATGTCGACCAGGTGGACGGCGCCGTCGTCGGCTCCGACCGCGAGCAGTCTCCCGTCGCCGCTGGCGGTCACCGACTCGACCAGGTCGGCCGCGGCCGGGACCGCGGGGCCGAGCCGGGCGGGACGCGCCGGGTCGGCGACGTCCCAGAGCTGGATGCCGCCGGCGGTGTCGCCGACCGCGAAGACCCGCCCGTCGGGCGTCAGGGTCCCCGCGCCGGAGTACGGGACGGCGTCCGGGGCGTTCCGCGCCGGGCGCCCGAGCCGCACCGGCCGCTGGATGTCGGTGGGCGACCACACGGTCACGGTGTTGTCGCGGGAGCCCGGGGCGATGCCCAGCCGCCGGCCCGCAGCGTCGAAGCTCAGGCCGAAGACCGTGTCGGCCGGTCCGGTGATGACCGGCCCGGGCACCATCCAGGCGCGGACCGTGCCGTCCTCGCCGAGGGTCACGAACGAGTGCGCGTCGCGGTGGACGGCGGCGACGACCGGGCTCGGATGCGGCAGCCGGCCCACCGCCCGCCGTCCGGCCACGTCGAACAGCCAGACCAGCTTGTCGGAGCTCGCGGCGGCCAGCACGGCGCCGTCGGCGCTGAACGCCACCGCGTTGACCCAGCTCGCGGGCCCTGTCAGGGGCGCGCCGAGCCGGCGCGGGCGGCGCGGGTCGCTGATCCGCCACAGGTAGACGCTGTGCTGGGCGCCGGTGCCGGCGGCCAGGGTCCCGCCGTCCGGGCTGACGGCGATGCTGAACACCTGGCTCGCGGGGCCGGTCAGCGTCGCGAGACGCCGCGGGCGCGCCGGATCGGCGATGTCCCACAGCCGGACGACCCGGTCCTTGCCGCCCGCGGCCAGCGTCCGCCCGCCCGGGGCCAGCGCCACGGCCTTGATCGCGCCGGTGGGCCCGGCCAGGGCGACCGGCGGGGCCACGGCCGGCAGCCGCGCCAGCGACCAGAGGTAGACCCGCTTCCCCTCGCCGCCGGCGGCGAGGGCCCGGCCGTCCGGAGTGAGCGCCATGGACGCGACCGGCGGGGCGGGGACGGCCGGTGCGCCGATCGCGACCGGGCGCGCCGGGTCGGCGACGCTCCACAGGCGGATGCTCCGGTCGCGGTCGCCGGCGGCGGCGAGGATCCGCCCGTCGGCGCTGAGCGCCAGCGCGGCGACCGGACCGCCCGCGCCGGCCGGCAGCGACCCCGCCGCGTCGAGCGCCTCGTCCAGCTGGTCCATGGTGGCCAGTGCGATGGCGTTGCGAGC
>NZ_CAACUY010000090.1 GCF_900659615.1 Actinomadura fibrosa
CCCCGCCCGGCGCGGCGGGCCGGGCTGCCGGGGCCCCGCCTTCCGCCGGCCCGCGGCTCGCCGCCGTGCTCCCCGCGGTGGACGAGGTCTACACGGTCTCGGTGAACGCGTCCGGGACGCTGCTCGCGGCGGCGGGCGAGGACCGCGCCGTCCGGCTGTGGCGGCTGCCGGGCCGGACGCCCGTCGCCACCCTCCGCGGCCACGGCTACGCGGTGTTCGCGTCGGCGTTCAGCCCCGACGGCCGGACGCTCGCCACCGGCGGCTACGACCGGGAGATCATCCTCTGGAACACGGCGGCGCGCCGGAGGACGGCGACGATCGCGCCGGACCAGGGCACGATCGGGTCGCTCGCCTTCAGCCCGGACGGCCGCCGGCTCGCCTCCGCCGGGACCGACGACGTCCAGCTCTGGGACGTCGCGCGCCGCGCGCGGGTGCGGACGCTCGGCGGCGCCGCGGAGACGCAGTACAGCGCCGCGTTCAGCAGGCTCGGCTGGCTGGCGTACGCGAGCGCCGACAGGCTGCGCATGTGGGCGGCGAAGGCCGCGCCGCGGGGCGCCGCGCTCGGCGGCGTCACGTCGCTGGTGCGGACGATGGCGTTCGACCCGTCCGGGCGGATCGTCGCGGTCGGCGGCGACGACGGCACCGTCACGCTGTGGGACTGCGCGGCCCGCCGCAGGATCGGGGCCGTCCGTCTCGACCGGAGCGTCAACGCGGTGGCGTTCAGCCCGGACGGCCGGACGCTCGCGACCGCGTCCGGGAACGCCGTCGTCCTGTGGGACGCGGCGCGGCGGGTCCGGACGGCGACGCTGACCGGGCACCGCGGGACGGTGTCGGCGCTCGCGTTCACCCGGGACGGCCGGACGCTCGCGAGCGGCGGCTACGACGGCACCGTCCGCCTCTGGACCCTCGCGCCCTGAGGGCTTCGCGCCGGCCCTCGCATCCGGGCCTTCGCGCCCTCGGTTCCGCCTTGGACCGTTGCCGCCGAGCGCCTCGGAAGCGGGCGGCGGGCCTCGCGGAGCAGCGGATCGTCAGGGGCCGGCGACGGACCGGAGCCGGTTCCGGTCCGCCGCCGGAGCGCGCCTCCGCTCTACGCACCGTCCGCCAAAAGGCGGTGATCTTTTATGCGGGCCGCTGCCTATCGGCGCGCCCGGCCGGGGGGTTACAAATCCGGCATGAAGATCGCCGCGCGGGCGGCGACGGCGGCCGTGGTCCTGACGATCCTGGCGCTGCTCGCCCACCCCCTGCCCGCCGGAGCGTTCCAGGACGCTCCCGAAACGTCCGAGCACACGATCGCGATGGGCGACTGGGATCGCCCGTACCTGCTGCGCACGCCGCAGAACCGCCGGGCCGCCGGGCCGCTCCCGCTGATCGTCGCCCTGCACGGCGGCCTCAACGACCCGGCGTACGTGGAGCGGCAGAGCGGCCTCGACGCACTCGCCGACAGCGGCAGGTACGCCGTCGCCTATCCGGAGGGGCTCCTCGGCACCTGGAACGCCGGGGCCTGCTGCTGGTTCGCCCGCTGGGGCGGCGTCGACGACGTCGCCTTCCTCGACAAGCTCATCGACACGCTGGTGCGGCAGGGCGTCGCCGATCCGTCCCGGGTGTTCCTGACCGGGTTCTCCAACGGCGGCGGGATGGCCTACCGGTACGCGTGCGAGCGCTCCGACAAGATCGCTGGGATCGCGGTGGTGTCGGGCGCGCTCGCCATCGGGTGCGCGCCGAAGAAGCCGGTGTCGGTGCTCGCCTTCCACGGGACGTGGGATCCGTCCGTCCCGTACACGGGCGGCGGCAACATGGACGCGGACGTGCACTTCCCGTTCATCGCCGTGCAGCTGCTGATGGAGTTCTGGCGGTGGGTCGACAAGCTGCCGGCGCTGTCGTGGCCGGTGGCGGACGGGCCGGACGACTGCGTCGGCACCGGTCCCGGGCCCGTCCAGGTCGCGCTGTGCACGAAGCAGCACGGCGGGCACGAGTGGCCCGACTACGCGACGTCGCTGATGGCGTCGTTCTTCGACGCCCGCCCGTCCGTGCCCGGCGCCTGAGCGGGGACGCCCGGGGCGCGCGGGTGCGCGTCCCGGGCGGGGTCCCGGGTCAGGCGCTCAGGCTCCGCGGGCGGATGTCGGTCCAGTTCGCGTTGACGTGGGCGACGCAGTCCGGGCGCGGCGCGGGGCCGAACGCGACCGTCCAGCCAGCGGGGACGTCGGCGAACGCGGGCCAGAGCGAGTGCTGGCCCTCGTCGTTGACGAGGACGAGGAAGGTGCCGTCCTGGTCGTCGAACGGGTTGGTCACTATGCCTCCTGGGTGACGCGGGCCGGGCGCCCGGCGCGGTGCCGGGCCATCGACTGGACGATCTCGCCGGTGCGGACGGCCGTCATCGACAGCAGCGACGAGGCGATGCCGTGGCTGTGCTCGGTGGCGCCCTGGAGGTAGACGCCCCAGGCGCACTCGGGCTCGGTGGCGACGCGGTAGTCGCGCTCGACGACCACGCGCCCGTCGGGGCCGGTGCGGCAGTGCAGGCCGACCTCGCCGAGCAGGTGGAGGGGGTCGCGCTCGCGGTAGCCGGTGGCGTAGACGACGGCGTCGGCGGCGAGGTCGGTGGTCTCGCCGGTCGGCAGGAAGCCGATCCGCAGCCGGACGCCGTCGTCGCCGTCCCGGACGTCCAGGATCCGCGAGGCGTTGAGGATGCGGAGCCGTTCGGCGCCCGCGACCTTCTCTGCGTAGGAGCGCCGGTACAGCTCGTCGATGAGGTCGAGGTCCACGACGGAGTAGTTGGTGTTGCGCGAGTAGTCGAAGAGCAGCCGCTTCACCTCCTCCGGCGCCGCGTAGTAGTGGTCCACGGCCTGCGGGTCGAAGATGCGGTTGGCGAACGAGCTGTCGTCGGCGGGCGAGTACCCGTACCGGGCGAACACCGCGCACACCTCGGTGGCGGGCAGCGTCCGGTGCAGGTGCTCGACGGCCTCAGCGGCGCTCTGGCCCGCGCCGACGACGACGAGCCGCTCGGGGTTCCAGCCGGGGCGCTCCGCGAGGCGGGTGAGCAGGTCCTCGGTGTGCCAGATCCGCTCGCCGTGCTGCACGCCCTCCGGCAGGACGGGTTCGAGCCCCGCGGCGATGACGACGTTGCGGGCGAAGTGGGACTCCAGCTCGTCGTCGCGCCGGACGAGCACCTCCAGCGTCTCGGCGTCGTGCGGCCGCAGCGCGACGACCTCGGAGCCGTAGCGGACGCGGTCGGCGAACGACGCCGCCGTCCATTCGAGGTAGTCGTGGAACTCCAGCCGCGTCGGGAACATCGTCTTGTGGTTGACGAAGTCGATCAGCCGGTCCTTGGCGTGCAGGTACGACAGGAACGAGTAGCGGCTGGACGGGTTCCGCATCGTCACGAGGTCCTTGAGGAAGTGGACCTGCATGGTGGCGCCGTCGATCAGCATGCCGCGGTGCCAGCCGAACGCGGGCTGCTTCTCGAAGAACACCGCGTCCATGCCCGCGCCGTGCTCCTCCTCCAGGGCGACGGCGAGCGCCAGGTTGGAGGGGCCGAACCCGATGCCCACGACGTCATGGACGGCGGTCTGCATGTGCTTCTCCACTCTCGCGGGGGCGCGGTCAGGCGGGCTTGGCCGCGCTCGCGGCCTTCGCGATCTTCGGGACGACCTGGTCGACGACGTAGGGGACGGCCAGCGGCGTGGGGGTGCGCAGCGGCCAGAAGGACTTCAGGTCGAGCGGCACGTAGGAGCCGCGCTTCACGACGTCCAGGCCGGAGAAGAGCTTGTTGCCCTCGAACTTCCTCTGCGTGGCGGGGTCGTCGTTGTAGTGGCTGAGCAGGACGTCGGTGTTCAGGACGGAGACCTTCTCCATGCTGAGCTCGGCGGCGAAGCCCTCACCGGGCAGCTTCTTCAGCGACTCGGGCAGCACCATCCCGAACTCGCTGAGCAGCTTGACGCTGGTGTCCTCGGGGGACTTCATCACGCCGATGTTCCCGGACGGGAACACGCTGGTGAACGCGAACGTCTTGCCGTTCAGCTCGGGGTGCGCGGTCTTCACCGAGGCGATCTTCGCCTCGACGTCGGCGACGAGCCTGTCGCCCTCGGCGGCCTTGCCCACGGCCTTCGCGGTCTGCTTGGCGATGGCCTGCCAGGTGTCCTCGGCGGGGCCGGTCTGGTAGGCGACGGTCGGGGCGAGCTTGGAGAGCTTGCCGTACTCCTTGTCGATGGTGAAGTCGCCGCCCGCGAGGACGAGGTCGGGCCGCAGCGCGGCGATCTCCTCCAGGTTGAACCCGGCCTCGCCGGCCTTGAGCAGCTTCGGCTTCGCGCCCGTGAGCTTCGGCGCGCTCCACGGCGCGAGGCCGTCGGACTGGACGCCGGTGAGCTCGGCCATGCCGACCGGCTGGACGCCGAGCGCGAGCAGGGTGTCCTGGTCGACCTCGCCGAGCGCGACGATGCGCTTCGGCGCGGACTTGATCGTGGTGGTGCCGAGCTTGTGGGTGATGCTGACCGGGAACGCCCCGGCCGCGCCGCCCTCCGCTCCGGCGGAGGGCTCGTCGTCGCCGCCGCAGGCGACGGCCGCCAGGCCGAGGCCCAGGGTCAGGGCGCTGGTGGCGGCCAGGCGCCGCATCAGGGTGCGCATAGAGGACCGGTGTCCTTCCAGGTTCTGCCGGGGTATCTGATCACGAACATTAGGTTAGGCAAACCTAACCACACAAGAGGGCGGGGGTCATCGGGCGCTATGAGGACACTCACTCCAGCCGGTCGAGCAACCCCGCGACGGTCGGCGCCGCCATCAGGGTCGCGATCTTCAGGGACGCGCAGCCGGGCTCCCTCCGGATCCGCCGGACGAGTTTCATGGCGAGCAGCGAGTGGCCGCCGAGGTCGAAGAAGTCGTCGTCCGGGCCGACCTCGGGGACGCCCAGCTCCTCGGCGAAGATGCGGCACAGCAGCGCCTCGCGGTCGTCTCCGCGCCGCGCCGGCGTCCCGCTCCGCTCCTGCGTGACGGTCCGGGCGGTGAGCACCGAGGGCAGCGCGGCGACGTCCGTGCCGGGGTCGTCGGCGACGGTCTCCAGCAGCGCGACGAGCCCGTCCGCGAGCGCCTCCACCGTCGTCGCGTCGAACAGGTCGGCCGAGTAGTCGACGATGAGGCGCAGGTCGCCGGACGCGGCGTCCTCGCGGAAGATGAAGTCGAGGTCGAACTTCGCGGCGCCCGGCCCGAACAGCGCCTCGCGCTGCTCCAGGCCGGGGAACCGCACGTCGCCGACGCCCTGGTTCTCGTAGCCGACCATCACCTGGAACAGCGGGTTGCGGCCCGGCACTCGGCGCGGGCGCAGCGCCTCGACGACGGCCTCGAACGGCAGGTCCTGGTGGGCGAGGCCCGCGAGGTCGGCCTCGCGAACGCGGCCGAGCAGCTCGGCGAAGGTCGGCGCCCCGGACACGTCCGCGCGCAGCACGAGCGTGTTGACGAAGAACCCGACGAGGTCGCCCGCGGCCTCCTCCGTCCGGCCCGCGACGGGGCTGCCGAGCGGGATGTCGTCGCCCGCGCCGGTGCGGTGCAGCAGCGCCGCCACGGCCGCCTGGCACACCATGAACATGCTGGCCCCGGCGTCGCGGGCGACGCGGCGCAGCCGCCCGGTGAGCCCGGCGGGCAAGTCCGCGGTGAGCGTCGCGCCGCGCTGCCCGACCGTGCCGGGCCGCGGCCGGTCCACCGGCAGCGGGATCTCCTCCGGGATGCCGGCGAGCGCCCGCGCCCAGTGGTCGAGCTGCCGGGCGTGGACGCTGCCCGGGTCGAGCGGGTCGCCGAGCAGCTCCCGCTGCCACAGCGCGTGGTCGGCGTACTGGACGGGCGGCGGCTCCCACGCCGGGGCCCGCCCGTCCAGCCGGGCCGTGTACGCCTCGGCGACGTCCCGCGCGAACGGGCCGAACGACCACTCGTCGAACGCGATGTGGTGGAAGACGGCGAGCAGCAGGTGCTCGCGCTCCCCCTCGGGGAACACCGCGACGCGCAGCGGCAGGTCGGCGCTCAGGTCGAACGGCCGGGCGATGAACTCCTCCGGCGTGCCCGGCGCGACCTCCAGCGCCGGGCGGGCCTCCTCGGGCGGCAGGATCCGCTGGTACGGGGTGCCGTCGTGCTCGGCGAACACCGTCCGCAGGCTCTCGTGCCGCGCGGTGACGTCGGCGATCGCCGCCTCCAGCGCCGCGCGGTCGAGGTCGCCGCGCAGCCGTACCGCGAGCGGCAGGTGGTAGGCGCCGCGCGGGCCGTCGTCCTCGCGCAGGAGCTGGTCGAGCAGCCACAGGCGGCGCTGCGCGAACGACAGCGGGATGCGCTCGGGCCGTTCCCGGGGCCCGAGGACGGGCCGGGGCGCGGTGCCCGCGCCGGCGTTGCGGTGGACGCGCTCGGCCAGCTCGGCGACCGTCGGCGCCTCGAACAGGTCACGGATCGCCAGCTCGGCGCCGAGCACGGCGCGGGCCCGGCCGACGAGCCGGGTCGCGAGCAGCGAGTGCCCGCCGAGCTCGAAGAAGTCGTCGTCGATCCCGGCGCCGGGCGCGTCCAGCACCTCGGCGAACAGCGTGCACAGCAGCCGTTCGACGGGGGTGCGCGGCGGCCGTCCCGCGCGGCGCGGGCCGCCCTGCCCGGGGTCGGGCAGGGCGCGCCGGTCGAGCTTGCCGTTCACGGTCAGCGGCAGCGCGTCCAGCGTCAGGATCGCGCTCGGGACCATGTAGCCGGGCAGCCGCCGCTTCAGGCCCTCCCTCACCCGCGCGGCGAGGATGCCGAGGTCGCGCGCGGCCACCGGGTCGTTGGCGTAGGACGCGGGCGCGCGTCCGGGCGCGGCGGGCAGGTGCGCGGCGCCGCCGCCGAAGACCGCGTCGTAGCGTCCGGGCTCGTCGCACGGGGTGAGCACCACGTCCGGGTCGAGCGCGTACAGCGTCTCCGGTTCGATCCCCTCGGGCGGTGCCGCCAGCGCCGCGCGGGCCTCGTCCGGGGACGCGCCGTCGCGCAGCGCCCGCAGGGCCGCGACCTCGCCGGACAGCCGGGGGTCGGGGATGCCGCGCACCCGCAGCGGACCGGCCGGGCGCCGCTTCAGGTCGTCCAGGCCGGACCATTCCACGACCTTGGTGTCCGGGACGGGCGGCAGGTCCGGTCCGTCCTTCCAGAGGACCGCGTCGTAGCGGTGCCGGGTCAGCTCGTTGTGGCGGGTGCCGCGCTTGGCGAGCAGGTCGACCCGCGCGGGTCCGTCGAGCGCCGCGAAGAACGCGGGGTCGAGCAGCAGCTCCTTCTCCATGCGGACGGCGCGTTCCACGGCGTCCAGGTCGCCGCCACCGCGGCCGAGCTGGATCGCGGCGTGCAGGTACCGCACCGTGCGGAGGTCGCGGACGTCGCCGACGAACAGCGCGCCGCCCGGGACGAGCAGCCGCATCGCCTTGGCGACGACCTCCTCCAGGTATCCGGCGCCGGGGAAGTACTGCACGACGGAGTTGATGACGATGGTGTCGAAGTACTCCTCGGGCAGGCCCTCGGTGTCGTGCGCCGGGCGGCAGCTCAGCCGCACGGTCGAGTCCGGCCCGAGATCGGCTTGCAGCTTCTCGATGACCGGCGCGGAGAAGTCGGTGCCCCAGTACTCCTCGGCGTCGGGCGCGATCCTCGTGAGGATCAGCCCGGCGCCGACGCCGATCTCCAGGACGCGCCGCGGCTCCAGCGCCCGGATCCGCTCGACGGTCGTCTCCCGCCACTCGCGCATGTCGTCGAGCGGGATCGGCGCGCCGTCGTAGCTGCTGTCCCAGCCCGCGAACTCCTCGGCGTGGACGACGGTGCCGACCTCGGTGTACTCGGCGTCGTAGATCTGCCGCCACTCCGCGATCTGCTCGTCGGCGGCGCCCTCGCGCCGGCCGTCCGGGACGACGTAGCCGATGAGCCGCTTCACGCCCGGCACCTCGGTGTCGGCGGCGATGACGGCGGCCTGCCCGACGCCGGGCTCGGCGGTGAGCGCCGTCTCGATCTCCTCCAGCTCGACCCGGTAGCCGCGGATCTTCACCTGGTCGTCGGTGCGGCCGAGGAAGTCGATGTTGCCGTCCTCGCGGACCCGGACGAGGTCGCCCGTCCGGTACATGCGGCCGCCGCCGAAGGGGTCGGCGACGAACCGCTCCGCGGTCAGGTCGGGGCGGCCGAGGTAGCCGCGCGCCAGCCCGGCGCCCGCGATGTACAGCTCGCCGGGCGCGCCCGGCGGGACGGGCCGCAGCCACCCGTCGAGGACGTACCCGCGGGTGTTCCAGATCGGCTTGCCGACGGTCGGCGTCGCGCTGTCCTCGGTGCCGCCGCCGAGCGTGTTGATCGTGTACTCGGTCGGCCCGTAGAGGTTGTAGCCGAGGACGCCGTCGGCCTGCGCGAGCCGCTCCCACACCGACGTCGGGACGGCCTCGCCGCCGAGCAGCACGAGCGGCGGCCGGTGCGCGCCGTCCAGCAGCCCTTCGTCGAGGAGCTGCTGCGCGTAGGTGGGCGTCACGTTGATGACGTCGATGCCGTGCTCTTGGAGGTAGGCGGTGAGCGCCTCGGCGTCGCGGCGCAGGTCCTCGTCGCAGACGTGCACCTCGTGGCCCTCGATGAGCCAGAGCAGCTCCTCCCACGACATGTCGAAGGAGAACGACACGGTGTGCGCGATACGCAGCCGCCGCCCGGCGGACGCGACCACCGGGTCGAAGATGTTCGCGCGGTGGTTGAACTGCATGTTCGTGAGGCCGCGGTACGGCGTCACGACGCCCTTGGGACGGCCCGTGGACCCCGACGTGTAGATCACGTAGGCGGGGTGGTCGAGGCGGCCGGGCGTGCCGGGCGCGAAGCCGGGCGTCTCCCCGGGGGCGAGGTCGCCCCCGGGGAGAGCGGCGAGCGACCGCGCGGTGTCCGGGTCGTCCAGCGCGAGAACGGTGCCGGTGTGGGTGAGCCCGGCGGCGATGTCGCGGTGGGAGACCAGGCAGGCGGGCGCCGCGTCCCGGAGCATGTAGTCGAGCCGGTCGGCCGGGTAGTCGAGTTCGAGCGGCAGGTAGGCGGCGCCGGTGCGCAGCACCGCGAACAGCGCGACGACCATCTGCGCCGAACGCGGCAGCGCCAGCGCCACGACCCGCTCCGGACCGGCGCCGTTCGCGATGAGCAGCCGCGCGAGCCGGTTCACCTCGGCGTTCAGCTCGCCGTAGGTGAGGCGGATGTCGGGCAGCGACACGAGCGCGAGGTCGTCCGGCTGCGCGGCCGCGCGCTCGGCGAGCAGTTCGGCGACGGTCAGCTCGGGCACGGGCCGCTCGGCCTCGTCCCAGTCGCGGCGCAGCCTCGCGTGCTCCTCCGGGACGAGCAGGTCGAGCCGGTGGCACGGCGTCGCGGGCTCGTCGGCGAGGCGCCGCAGCACCTGGACGTACCGGTCGGTGATCCGCTCGGCGTCGGCCTCGGTGAACGCGTCCCCCCGGTACATGACGCGGAGCCCCGAACCCGGGTCCACGACCATCGTGACCGGGTAGTGCGTCGCGTCGCGGACCTCGCGGCCCGTCGCCCGCAGCCGCCCGTCCGGGCCGAAACCGCGGCCGGTCGGCATGCCGGGGAAGTTCTGGAACACGAACAGCGTGTCGAACAGGGTGCCGAGCCCGGTCGCGCGCTGCACGTCCGCGAGCGCGACGAACGAGTGGTCGAACAGCTCCGACTGCGCGGCCTGGACGCGTTCGAGCACGGCGGTCAGCGGGTCGGCCGGACCCGCCTGCACCCGCACCGGGATCGTGTTGAACAGCAGGCCGACCATCGACTCGACGCCGTCCACGTCCGGGTGGCGGCCGGACACCGACGCGCCGAAGACGACGTCGTCCCGCCCGGTCAGGCCCATCAGGACGAGGCCCCACGCGGTCTCGAACAGCGTGCCGGGCGTGACGCCGTGCTCGCGCGCGACCGCGTCGAGGCGCGCGGCGAGCCCCTCGGGCAGCGCGCGGTGCACCTCCCCCGCGGCGGTCAGGTCGGCGGCCTTGCCGACCAGGCCGGGCCGGACGAGGGACGGCTCGTCGAAACCGTCGAGCGCGCGGCGCCAGGCGTCCACGGCGGCGCCCCGGTCGCGGCCGTTCACCCAGTCCAGGAACGCGCGGAACGGCGCGACCGGCCGGGCGGCCTCGGCGGCGGGATCGGTGTAGAAGTCGAGCAGCGAGGTGACCAGGAGCCCGCCCGACCAGCCGTCCAGGAGGATGAGCTCCGAGGTGAGGATCAGGCGGTGGTCGTCCTCCCCCACCGTGGCGAGGGCGAAGCGGATCAGCGGCGGCGCGGCCGGGTCGAACGGCTCGGCGCGCTGCGCGTCGGCGAACGCCTCCACCGCCTCCGGGCCGGGCAGCTCGGCGTAGGTCCACGGCACGTCGAACTCGTCCGGGACGAACTGCACCGCGCGGTCGCCATCCGTGCGGAACCCGGCCCGCAGGTTCGGGAACTTCTCCAGGACGCCGCGCACCGCGCCCGCCATCCGCTCGGGGTCGACCGGCCCGGACAGCGACACCACGGCCTGCTGGACGTAGATGTCGCGGCCCTCGCCCGCCATCATCAGATGGAAGAGCAGGCCCTCCTGGAGCGGCGACAGCAGCAGCTCGCCGGACGCGTCGTCCGCCACCGGGACGGGCCGCGCCTCCTCCTGCGGAGCGGCGGCCTTGGCGAGCGCCTCGACCGTCCGCAGGCGGAAGACGTCGCGGACGGTGAACGACAGGCCGGCGCGGCGCGCGCGGGCCACCAGCAGGGCCGCGCTGATGCTGTCGCCGCCGGTGCGGAAGAAGTCGTCGTCGGCGCCGATCTCCGGCCGGTCGAGGACGGCCGCGGCGAGCCGCGCGAGGACGCGCTCCGGCTCGGTCGCGGGCGCCCGTCCGGCGGCCTGCCGCCCCGGCTCGGGCAGCGCCCGCCGGTCGACCTTCCCGTTCGGGTTGAGCGGCAGCTCGTCCAGCACGACGATCTCGGCGGGGACGAGGTAGTCGGGCAGACTGTCGCGGAGCCTGTCCTGAAGGGCGCCGATCTCAGCGTCGCCGACGATGTAGCCGACGAGGCGGGAGCCGTGCGCGGCAACGGCGGCGCGGCGCACGCCCGGCTGCGCGGCGAGGGCCGCCTCGACCTCGCCGGGCTCGATCCGGAAGCCCCGGATCTTGATCTGGTCGTCGGCGCGGCCGAGGAACTCCAGGCTCCCGTCGGGGCGGCGGCGGACGCGGTCGCCCGTCCGGTACAGGCGCGAGCCGGGCGGGCCGAACGGGTTCGCGACGAACCGCTCGGCGGTCCGCGCGGGGTCGCCGAGGTAGCCGCGGGCGAGCCCGTCGCCCGCGAGGTACAGCTCGCCGACCGGCACCTCGCGGAGCGCGCCGTCCAGGACGTGGGCGCGGGTGTTGGCGATCGGCACCAATCCCCCGGCGTCCGTCCCGACCTCGGCGATCAGGCTGTCGCCCGCCGCCTCGGAGCACCCGTACAGGTTGACGAGCCGCGCGGGGATCTTCTCCGCGAGCGCCGGCGGCAGCGCCTCGCCACTGCTGATCCAGGTCGTGACGGACGGCGGCAGCCCGTTCTCGGCGAGCGCGGCCAGCAGGCTCGGCACCAGCGTGACGAGCCCGGCGCGGTGCCGCTCGACGAACTCCGCGAGCGCGACCGCGTCCGTGGCGGTGGCGTCGTCGGCGATCACGACGGTGTCCCCGGCGGCGAGGCCGCCGAGCAGTTCGGTGGTGCCGTCGATGAACGCGGGCGAGCTCTTCGCGACCCGCACGCCGGGCGCGGCGAGGTCCACGCCCCAGGCGAGACGGTTCGCCAGGCCGCGCTGGGTGCCCGCGACGGCCTTCGGCGTCCCGGTGGAACCCGACGTGAAGATGACATAGGCGGTGTGGTCCGGGCGGATGTCCGGCCGTGCGCGGGGCGGCGCGGTCGCGGGCGGCTCGTCCCGGCCGAGGACGAGCAGCGGGCGGACGGCGTCCAGCATCGCGTCCACGCGGGCCCGCGGGTAGCCGAGGTCGATCGGCAGGTAGGCGGCGCCGGTCTTGAGGACGGCGAGCAGCGCGACGGCGAACACGTCCGAGCGGGGCAGCGCGAGCGCGACCACCCGCTCCGGACCGGCCCCGGCGGCGGCGAGCCGGTCGGCGAGTTGCTCGGCGCGACGATCCAGTTCCGCGTAAGTAAGGGAGGTGTCACCGAAGATGAGCGCGGTCGCGTCCGGCGTGCGGGCGGCCTGCTCCTCGATGAGGGCGGCGACCGTCCGCACCGGGAAGTCCCGCGCGGTGTCGGGGTGCTCGACCGGCGCGCCGAGGCTGGACAGCCGACGGTCCGGGTCGGCTGTGACCTGGTCGAGCAGCGCGCCGAGCCCGCCGAGGAGGTTCTCGATCGTGGACGCGTCGAACAGGTCCGCCGCGTACGCCGCGAAGCCCTCCACCTCGTCGTCGCCCTCGGCGAAGTACAGGTCCAGGTCGAACTTGACGCCGCCGGTCGCGGGCAGGAACGGCTCGGCGCGCACGCCGGGCAGCGCGAGCCGCACGTCGTCCAGCCGCTGGTGGACGATCATCACCTGGAACAGCGGGCCTCGCGCGAGCGACCGCTCCGGCGCGAGCCGCTCCACGACCCGCTCGAACGGGACGCCGGCGTGCGAGAACGCGTCCAGGTCGGCGCTCCGCACCCGGTCGAGCAGCTCGGCGAACGTCGGGTCGCCGGACAGGTCGGTGCGCAGGACCAGCAGGTTGACGAACACGCCGACCAGCCCGGCGAGGTCCTCGTCGGCGCGGCCCGCGATCGGCGAGCCGAGCGCGACGTCGTCGCCCGCGCCGGACCGCTGGAGCAGCGCGGCGACGGCGGCGTGCAGCACCATGAACACGCTCGTGCCGGTCTCGCGGGCCAGCCTCCGCGCGCCCGCGGCGGGCAGCCGGAACGGCACGAGCCCGCCCCGGTGGCTCGCCTCCGCCGGCCGCGGCCGGTCCAGCGGCAGGACGGTCTCCTCGGGCAGCCCCGACAGGGTCCGCTCCCAGTGGCCGAGCTGCGCGGCCGGGCTCGGCGCCTCGCGCTGCCACGCCGCGTACTCGGCGTACTGGACAGGCAGCGGGTCCCAGCCGGGCGCCTCCCCGGCGCGGCGAGCCTCGTAGGCGCGGGCCAGGTCGGCGAGCAGCGGCGTGAACGACCACTCGTCCGCGGCGGCGTGGTGCAGCAGCAGGATCAGCGACCACTCCTCCTCGCGCGTCCGGACGAGCGTGCCGCGGATCGGCAGGTCGGCGCCGATGTCGAAGACGTGCGCGGCGGCGTCCCGCTCGATCGCGGCGCGCCGCTCGTCCGTCTCGCCGCGCGCGTCGACCACGTCGAACGCCACGGGCTGCTCCGGGCCGAGGATCCGCTGGACGGGCAGGCCGTCCGGCCCCTCGACCAGCAGCGTCCGCAGCGCCTCGTGCCGCGCGACGACGTCGCCGAACGCGGCGCGCAGGGCCTCCGCGTCCACCGGGCCGCGCAGCCGCAACCCGAACGGCAGCGTGTACGACGCGGACGAGCCGCGCAGCCGCTCCTCCAGCCACATGCCGCGCTGCGCGGCGGACGCGGGGACGATCTCCGGGCGGGTCACGTCGCGCACACGCAGGCCATGCCGCTTCGTCAGCCGCGGCGCGAGCGCGGCGACGGTCGGCGCCTCGAACACGTCCGCGATGGACAGCTCGGCGTCCAGCACCGTCCGGACCCGCGCGGCGAGCTTCGCGGCGAGCAGCGAGTGGCCGCCGAGCGCGAAGAAGTCGTCGTCCACACCGACCCGCTCGAACCCGAGGATCTCGGCGAACACCCGGCACAGCGCGGCCTCGCGCGCGTTCCGTGGGGCCCGCCCGTCCGCGCGGTTGCCGGGCGCGGGCAACGCGCGACGGTCGAGCTTGCCGTTGACGGTGCGCGGCAGCGCCTCCAGCGCGACCAACGCGCTCGGCACGAGGTAGTCGGGCAGCTCGCGGGCGAGGGCGTCGCGCAGCCCGTCCGGCGAGGGGGCCTTCTCGGCGGGAACGTAGTAGCCGACGAGGCGCGGCTCACCGGGACGGTCCTCGCGGACCACCACGGCGGCCTGGGCGACGCCCGGCCGCGCGGCAAGCACGGCCTGCGCCTCGGCGGGCTCGATGCGGAACCCGCGGATCTTCACCTGGTCGTCGGTGCGGCCGAGGTACTCGATGCCGCCGTCCCGGTTCCAGCGCGCGAGGTCGCCCGTCCGGTACATGCGGGTTCCGGGCGGCCCGTACGGGTCGGCGACGAACCGCTCCGCGGTCAGGTCGGGACGTCCGACATAACCCCGGGCGAGCTGCGCACCCGCCAGATAGAGCTCACCAGGCACACCCGCCGGGACGGGCCGCAGCGACGCGTCCAGGATCCGCGCCTGCGTGTTCCGCACCGGCCGGCCGATACCGCTCTCCGGCAGCACCGCAGCGGTCGCGTAGATCGTCGTCTCGGTCGGGCCGTACTGATTGGCGACGCTCCGCGCCCGCGCCGCCATCGCGTCCGCGAGCGCGGGCGGCAGCGCCTCGCCGCCCGTAATGATCCGCAGACCGTCGAACGCGGCCGGATCCAGCGAGCCGAGCAGCGACGGCGTCCCCTGGAGATGGGTGACGCCGCGGCCGAGCAGCCGGGCGAGCGCCCGGGGGTCCCGGACGGTCTCCCGCGTCGCGAGGACGACCGTCGCGCCGCTGATCAGCGGAAGCAGCACCTCAAGCGTCGCGATGTCGAACGCGATCGTGGTGACGGCGGCCCACCGGTCGCCCGGGCCGATCGGGTGCCTGGCACGCATGTCGAGCAGCAGGTTCGCCAGCGCGCCGTGCGGAAGCCCGACGCCCTTCGGCCGCCCGGTCGAGCCGGAGGTGTAGATGACGTAGGAAAGGTGGCCGGGCGCGACGGGCGTCCGCGCGTCCGAAATGTGGCCTTCGTACTTATCGATCACCTGGACGTCGGTGCCCTGCGGCAGCCGCCCGGCGGTCTGCGAAGTAGCGACGACACAGCGCGCGTCCGCGTCCTTGAGCATGTAGGCGATGCGCTCTTCGGGATGGTCCAGGTCGAGCGGCAGGTAGGCGGCGCCCGCCTTGAGGACCGCCAGCAGCGCGGTCACCAGGTCGGCGGTGCGCGGCAGCGCGAGCGCGACGACGGCGTCCGGCCCGGCGCCGCGGTCGCGCAGCGTCCCGGCGAGCACGCCGGACCGGCGGTCCAGCTCGGCGTAGGTCAGCGTTTCGCCCGCCTCGGTCTCGACGGCGGGCGCATCCGGCGTGCGGGCGGCCTGCTCGGCGAACAGCGCGACCGCGTCCGTCTCCGGGTTCGCGACGGCGGTGTCGTTGGCCGCCGCGAGCCGCGCCGCCTCGTCCGCGCCCATGAGGCCGAGCAGCCCGATGGGCCGGTCCGGGTCGGCGAGGGCGTCGCCGAGCAGCGTCTCCAGGTGCCCGAGCAGCGCGTCGATCCGCTCGTCGTCGAACAGCTCGCGCCGGAACGTCGCCTCGACCGTCATCCCCTGCCGCCGGACGAACGCCTCCAGCGACAGGTCGAAGTGCGTCGTCCCGTTGTGGACGTGCGTCCACGTCGAGTCGATGCCGGGCAGGTCCAGCTCGCCGATCTCCTGCGCCAGGAACAGCAGCATCGTGTCGAAGAACGCCGACCGGCCCTGCGCGCGCGCCGGCCGCAGCTCCTGCACCAACCTGTCATACGGGACGGACTGGTGCGCGAACCCCTCCGCCGCCGTCGCGCCGACCCGGCGCAGGACCTCGCGGAACGTCGGCGCACCCGAGAGGTCCGTCCGCAGCACCAGCGTGTTGCCGAAGTTGCCGACGAGCCTTTGGACCTCTGCGTGCTCGCGGTTCATCACCGCGGACCCGATCGCCACATCGTCCGCGCCCGTGTACCGGTGCAGCAGCGTCGCGTACCCGGCGAGCATCACCATGTACGGGGTGAGGTTCTCCTCGGCGGCAAGGCGCCGCATCCCCTGGGTCACCGCGTCGTCGAAGGTGCGCGCCCTGCGCCCGCCCCGCTCCGACGCGACGGGACCGCGCGGATGGTCGGCGGGCAAGTCGAGAGGCGGAGGCGGCGGGTCGAGACGCCCGCGCCAGTAGGCGAGGTCCTCCTCGTCGACGGGCCGCCCCTGCTCCCACTCCGCGAAGTCGGCGTACTGGACCGCGAGCGCGGGCAGCCCGTCCGGCCGCCCTGTGACCGCCGCGCGGTAGAGCGCCGACAGGTCGTGCGACAGCGACCCCCACGTCATGCCGTCCCACGCGATGTGGTGGACGACCAGCACCAGCGCGTGCTCGTCCACGCCCAGCCGCAGCAGCTCCAGCCGGATGGACCGCTCCTTGCGCAGATCGAACGGCGTCGCCGCCAGCTCGGCCGCGCGCGTGTCGGGATCGTCACAGTCGATCGGCGGCAGGTCCAGCGAGTCGTCGTCGCTCACGACCTGCACGGGACGCGCGTCGCCGTCCTCCGTGTAGGTCGTGCGCAGGATCGCGTGCCGCCGGATGAGCGCGCGCAACGCGTCCCGCAGCGCCTCGGTGTCGAGGCGGCCCGACATCCGCACGAGCAGGCACACGTTGTACGCCGCGCTCCGCGGGAAGGTCCGGTGATGCAGCCACATGCTCTGCTGCGCGTACGACAGGGGCGCCGGCCCGTCGCCTCCGCGTGGAGCGAGCCTCGCGGCGTCCGGGCCGAGTCCGGCCTCCGCCATCATCCGCCGCATGAGCTCGCGCCGCCGTGCCGCCGTCGTCTGTTCCCGCACGCTCAACTCTTTCGTTGTCGGCTTCAGCCACCGCGGGTTAGGTTAGCCTTGCCTACGAAAATCGCACAAGGTTAGCCTTACCTAAGTTAACCGGGACGTTCGTCCGCGAAAGGGAGTTGGCTGCCTTGTCCTTCGGTCTGCGCACTGATGAAGAGCCCACGGAGCTGGTGGTCGAGTCCGCCTCGGACCCCCTCGCCCTGATGGCCCGGCTCGCCGGCTCGGGCCTGTTCGACGACTACGTCGTCTACGAGCGCCCGGGCTCGTACACCTTCGCCGGGGGCGCGCTCGGCGAGGTGGTCCTCGACGCCGGCGCCGTCCACACCCGCTGGCCCGGCTCCCCGCCGTCCGCCCGCCCCTGGTCAGGCCGCCCCGCCGACGCGCTGCGCGACGCGTTCGCCGCCGCACCGCTCCCGGTCTGGAACGCCTACGGCTGGATCGCGTTCGAGTTCGCCGCGCCACGCCCCGCCGGACGCCTCGCGCACCTGGTCGTCCCGCGCACCGAGGTCCGCGTCGAGGACGGCCGCGCGCACGTCACCGGCGTGGACCCCATCGAGACCGAGCAGGTCGCGAAGCTCCTCGCCAAGTCCGACACACTGCCCTCCGGCATCCCGTCCCCGGTGGACGTCCGCGTCGGCGGCGAGGTGTACCGGACGCGCGTCGCCCAGGCCGTCCAGGAGATCCACGACGGCCTCTACCAGAAGGTCATCGTCTCCCGCCGCCTCGACGTCCCGTTCCCGGTCGACGTCGTCTCCACCTACGTCCGCGGACGCCGCGCGAACACCCCGGCCCGCTCGTTCCTGCTCGACCTCGGCGGCTTCCAGTCGACCGGCTTCAGCCCCGAGGTCCTCGCGAGCGTGGACCCCGACGGCCGCGTCATGACCCAGCCCCTCGCCGGCACCCGCGCGTTCGGCCTCGGCTCCGACGCCGACGCCCGCGTCCGCCGCGAGCTGGAGACCGACCCCAAGGAGATCTTCGAGCACGCCGTCTCCGTCCGCACCTCGCAGGACGAACTGTACGGCGTCTGCACGCCCGGCACCGTCCAGGTCACCGACTTCATGACCGTCAAGGAACGCGGCAGCGTCCAGCACCTGGGCTCCAGCGTCAGCGGCACCCTTGCTTCGGAACGTTCCGCTTGGGACGCCCTCGACGCCCTGTTCCCCGGCGTGACCGCCTCAGGCATCCCCAAGACCGAGGCGATCGAGGCCATCGGCCGCCTCGAAGAACCCCGCGGCCTGTACGCAGGCGCGGTCGTCACCCTCTCCCACGACGGCGCGTTCGACTCGGCACTCGTCCTACGCGCCCTCTACAACCAGGACGGCCAAGCCTGGCTCCGCGCCGGCGCAGGCATAGTCAGCGGCTCAACCCCAGACCGCGAGTACGAGGAGACCTGCGAAAAGCTGTCGAGCATAGCCCCCCACGTAGTCCCCCTCCCCTAACCCACCAAGGGGACGGTGCGCTGCCCCAAAAGACAGCACACCGTCCCCTCGGAGACGCCGACGCAAGCCCGGGTCACACCGAACCGAGGACGCCCCGCATCAAGCCTCCCGAACCGAGGCGCGGACGAACGCACCCCAAGCACGCCGCGACATCACCAGCACGGGCCCCTCAGGATCCTTAGAGTCCCGAACGGCAACCACAGCGTCCACCCCAGCGACCTCAACACAGTTGCCACCAGCACCGTTGCTACGACTGCTCTTGCGCCAGGCAGCCTGGGACAAATCGAACTCGTGCACTATCCGCACCTCCTCGTCCAGGTCACGTACTACGTGCCAACTCGCCGGCCACACGCGAGATGAGCGCGCGCGAGTCGTCCGGATGCAGCGCCGCCGCTCGCAAGTGGTCGAACGCCAGCGAATATCGTTCTATCTCGGGCTTCTTCTCAAGATAGAGCCCTCCAGTCTGCGCCTCTAGGTACACGACGTGCGGATCCGTCGGCTCCGGAAACTGGAGGATGACGAAGGAACCGCTCATGGCTGGATGCGCACCCGCGCTGAACGGCAGCACTTGCAGCGTCACATGCGGAGACCGAGCGACTTCGGCGAGGTACTCGAGTTGGACTCGCATGACGTCCGGTCCCCCAACGACTCGTCGCAGAACCGCCTCGTTCACGACAACCCAGAACTTCGGAGTGCCGGAAGCGACGAGCCGCTCCCGACGAGCCATGCGCACAGCGACACGCTTCTCGATCTCTTCCTCGTCCCCGAAGAGGAAACCGTGAAAGACCGCACGCGCGTAGTCCTCGGTCTGGAGTGGACCGGGCACGTGCTCAGCCTCGTAGCTGTGGATCGAGGTCGCATCGGACTCCAGCCCGACATAGACCTCGAACCACTCGGGGATCGCGTCACCGTAGGAGTGCCACCAGCCCTTCTGCCGCGCCTCACGGGCCAGAGTGACCAGGAAGTCCCGAGTCTCCCCATCGACGCCATAGACACCCAGCAAGAACTTGACGTCGCGCGGCAGGACGCTGACGCGGGCGTTCTCGATACGGCTGATCTTGGCGTTGGACCACTCCAGCCGTTCGGCGACCTGGTCCAGCGTGAGACCCGACGCATCCCTGTGCCGCCGGAGCTCCGCAGCGAGGCGACGGCGCTTGACCGTTGGAGCACTGTGCGTAGGCATGTGACTTCTCCTTGTGATCAGCAATCTGCATCAGTAAATTACTGATGCAGCCACCCGGCGTGGATGCGACGGCCCCAGCATGCCAGCTTCACGCACGGCGCACAGGCGGTTACGGCGTCCGGCGCCCCTCACGAGGACGAGTGATCTGATGACAGCGGCAGTTCTCGAAACGCGCGGCACGCTCGCGATCGCGCCCAGCGCCCGGGCGCCACGGCTCGCTCGGGCGTTCCTGACCGAGGTGTTCCGCGAGCGCGATCTTGGCGACGACTACGTCGGACGGCTCGTGATCACGGAGTTGGTGACCAACGTCCACAAGCACGTGGGAGGCGACATGCTGGTGGCGCACGTCCTCTGCGACGACGGGGCGCCCGTCATCCAGGTGTGGGACGAGCGCGGCGATCGACTCCCGGCCATCCCGCCCGACGACCTCGCCGCCGAATGCGGACGGGGCCTGCTGCTGATGTCCGTGCTCGTCAGCGCATGGGGGACGCGGCCGCTGCTCGAAGGAGGGAAAATCGTATGGGCGAGGCTGCCGAGGTAAGCGGCCAGTCGACCGCTCCGTCCCCACTGGCGGAGGCGACGGACTGGTACGAGTGGCACGAGATCTATAAGACTCCTGATCCGGACACGGTGAGGCGGCTCGCAGTCATACGGGCGCGCGTGCACGACTTCTTGGATCGGGCGCCTCAGCGTCCGCTACGACTCGTCAGCATCTGCGCGGGGCAGGGCGCGGAACTCCTTCCGGCACTGGCCTCGCATCCGCGGGGCGGCTTCGTCGAGGTCCATATGCTGGAGAGCGATGCCCGCAATGGACGAGTGGCGGAAGAGAACACGTCCAGTCTCGGGCTCGGGAACGTGCGGGTCCACATCACCGACGCGGGAGAGATTTCGTCGTACGTCGGCATGTTGCCGGCGGACTTCGTGCTCCTCTCCGGCCTGTTCAGCAACCTGCGAAGCACCGACGTCCATCGGGCGGTACGGTGCCTCCCTTGTCTCTGCCGTCCAGGCGCCGAGGTCGTCTGGACGTGCCGCCGGGGCGAGCCCGATCTCGTTCCGAGTATCAACGGATGGTTCGACGAGGAGGGCTTCGACTTGATCGACCTCACGCCGCCGAGTGACGTCGCGGCGGTGGGAACTCATCGATACACCGGCACCGAGACACCGTCCCTGCCGCAGCGGCGCATCTTCGACTTTGTCGGCCGGAAGCAGCTCGAAGCCGGAGGCTAACTTGAACGCTCGGCCCTGTGGCTCCGGAGAAATCTCGACCAGCCGCCGCGCGAGAGCCTCAGCACTGTGTCGGGTCTCGTACTGTCACGGAGCAGGACGCTCGCTTCGGATACAGCCACTTCCACGCAAGATTCTTTGGCATCGCAACGAGTACTCTTCTGCCATCGCATATCGCTATCACCCTTCTCTTCGATACGGCCTGCCCGCGAATGAGAGGTTGCAGAGGGACTTCCGCGTATCCGGGTGCGATTCCCCGAGGACTCTTGTCCGGCGGGCGAGCACGTCGGCGTTGAGTGATTCGCCCGCTGCTACCTGGCCTGACAGATAGAGAGCCCGCGCCAAGCCGCTGCCGGATTCAAGCGTCTCGGGGTGGTCCACACCCATGACGTCGCATCTGCCGTCGTACGCCTCTTTGAACAACGCCACGGCCTCGTCTGACAGGCCGAGCGCGAGCAGATCCTCGGCCAGATTGTTCATCGAGTACAGAGTGTGGAAGTGACGGGCGCCGAAGATGGCGGTCCTGCGCGCCAGAACGTGAGCGTTGAGTTCCCGTGCCTCCGAGAAACGTCCGAGCATGTGGAGCGAACTCGCCAGATTGTGCGCCGCGTTCAGCGCCTCTAGATGGTCGGCTCCCTGAACCGCACGGCGGCGCTCCATGGTGTCCGCAAGGATCGTGCGAGCCTCTTCGGCGAGCCCGAGGGCGAGAAGGTCCTTCCCGAGGTTGTTGGCCGTGGACAGCGTGGCGGTGGCATCCGCACCGAAGATCCGCCTGCGACGGACGAGCGTGTCCTCGTTGAGCCGTCGCGCCTCGTCCGGTCTCCCCCGGTGACGCAACGCTAGCGCGAGGAGATGCTTCGCCGCCAAGGCGTCGGGGTGGTCGGGGCCCAGCAGACCGGACATCCTTCCACCAGTTCGCCGAGCCACTCCTCCGCGAGCCGCGTTTGTCCCATCGCTATCAGATAGAACGCGGCCTCGCGGATCATCTTGCGGAAGGAGGGATTCTCAGAGGTGATCGGCTCAGCGACCAGGAGATGTGGCATGAGCAGTGCCCACGTTGTCCATGACCGCGGATCGGTAGCCTCGCCCGGATGGGCCCTCGCCAGCGCTTCCTGCAGAACCACGACGATGGCCGAGGCGCCGACGGGTTCGAGGCGACCGCGGATGAACGAACTGGTCAAGCGATGCACGCGGAGACCGTCCCGCTCGATCCTCGCCAGCCCGTACTCGGTGATCCTTCCGAGGCTGCGGCGGGCCGCCACGGGATCGGGCACGCCGTCCCCCTCGTCCGAGGGCGAGACCCTACCGGTCAGCACCTCGATCGGGATCGCCTCCGGTGCCATGAAGGAGCACAGCTTGAGCATCTCGGCCGCGAGCGGATCCGCCGCCTCCAGATCGTCACATGAAATGGCCATCGCTGCGGCGAAGGTGGACGGGTAGGACGCCGACCTTCCCGAGTCCATCAGTTCCTGCGCGTGTCCCTTCAGTAGTGCCAGGTAGTCCTGGGCGCTGGTTCCGGACTCGTCCAGGAAGTTCGCAGCCTGCACGAGGGCAAGTGGCAGGTCGCCCAGGACGCTGGCGAGCCGCCCGGCCTCTGGGTCACCCAGTGCCGGACTGTGCCCCTGGAGGAGGCGGACGGCCTCATCCCGGTCGAGCACGTCCACGTCGATCGGATTGGCGAGCTCTTTCCAACGCCTGCTGCGCGTCGTGATGAGGACGTGCCCCGGACCACTCGGCAACCGCCCGCGCAATTGTTCCGCGCTGACGGCGTTGTCGAAAACGATCAGCCACCTGCCGTGCTCGTTCAGCCACCCGCGCACGGCGCTGATGGCCGGCGCGGATCCGGCGTCCGGCCTGACGATGCCGAGAGTGACGGCGAGCGTGTGGAGCTGGGCGTCGATGAGATCGTCACGCTCGGCATTGACCCACCAGGTCACGTCGTGATCTGCGGCGTGGCGGTGGGCGTATTCGAGGGCGAGCTGTGTTTTCCCCACACCGCCCATACCACTGAGCGCCTGGATGACGGTCGCGCGCCCGGTGCCGAGGCTCTCGGCTATCTGCATCAGGAGTGCCGATCGTCCGGTGAAGAGCGGATTCCGAGCGTCGAGGTTCCAGACCCGCGCGGGTCGGTCAGCCGCTTCCGTTCCCGCGCCAGAGGCGTACAGGTTGACTTGTACGCCGTCTCCGAGGATTGCCTGCTGCGCCCCCTCCCTGCCGACGATCGACTGGGTCCGCGCGGGAGCCTTCCGCTCGGGATCGCCCATGGCCGGAGTCAGTCTTCGACCGAGTGGAACGTGTTGTGCTGCACCCCGGTTCCCAGCACCGCCTGCTGAGTGTGATCGAAGCCCTTCACATGCTGCACGGTCCCGGCCCGCTGCGTCGCACGCGCCGTCTCGGTCATCGCCCATTCGGTGAAGCCGCTGACATCGGGGGCGAGGTCGGAACGTGCTCGCAACAGATCTTCGAAACGCTCGCTCCACTGTGCACAAAACAGGGTCATCGCGGCTTCACCGGCGTCCGCTGCCGCGATCGTCTCCGCATCGGCGAACCAGCCCTCGACCATGCCGGCCGGCGTTCCTCCCTTGCGGAAGAGGCGAACGGCACCGTTCTTGATCTGCTCCCAGGAATCGGTCGCCACCGCTCCACCGAGCGCTCCGGCGGCCGCCATGGCCAGCTCCGCGAGCATGGGCTCACCTTCCCTCGCCGACGCGCTCCGCACGCCGGATCCAGGCTAACCCGAACGTTCGCGGACCGTCATGACCCTTGCTGGCCGCTTGTGTCCAGGACACCCACGGGTGATGTCTGAGAAGCTTGGGATGCCACCTCCTCAAAAACCGTTCGGACGGTCGCGATGCCTAACGCTCTGGCTTGGAGAAAAAGCACGAGATCCGGTCAGGGGTGCGACTGCGTGGAAGCCGCCGTTGCGGCCCGCAGCGTACTCTTGAGGGACTCAAAGAACGCAGCGGGCCCACGGATACGCCTTTCGCCGCCTCAATGGCGCGCCTTGCTCGCACGGCTGAAGCAGGCGCCGTCAGGGGGTGAGGGTCGCTGCTAGGGCCTTCTTGCTGATCTTGCCTACTGGGGTTCTGGGGAAGGTGTCCACCTGTTCTAGGCGGTCGGGCCATTTGTAGGCGGCTAGGCCTCGGGTGCGGAGGAAGTCCTTCAGGTCTTTCAGGGTTGGGGGGTCGGCCTGCTCGCGGATCACTAGGAACGCGCAGGTGCGTTCGCCCATTACCTCGTCGGGGATGCCTACTACGGCCGCGTCGTGGATCGCCGGGTGGGCCAGGAGGTGGTTCTCCAGTTCCTCGGCGGAGACCTTGTCGCCGCCTCGGTTGATCTGGTCCTTCTCGCGGCCCTCGACGATGAGGTGGCCGGACGGGAGTTGGCGGACGAGGTCGCCCGTCCGGTAGAAGCCGTCCGGGGTGAAGGCTCGCCGGTTGTGTTCCGGTGCGCGGTAGTAGCCACGCAGCGTGTACGGGCCGCGGGTGAGGAGTTCGCCGACCTCGCCGGGCGGGACCGGGGTGCCATTGCCGTCGACCACTTGGACTTCGTCGGCGGGCGAGAGCGGACGGCCCTGCGTCTGCTCGACCAGGTCGGACGGGTCGTCCAGGCGCGTGTAGTTCAGCAGGCCCTCGGCCATCCCGAACACCTGCTGGACGGCGCAACCCAGGACCTTCGGAACCTCGGCGGCGCGCTCGGCGGCGAACTTGGCGCCGCCGACCTGGAGGAGTTCGAGGGACGACAGGTCCTCGTCCGACCAGGAGACCGCGTCGAGCCAGAGGAGGGCGATCGGGGGGACGACCGCGCAGACGGTGGCGCGCTCGCGTTCGATCAGCGGGAACGCCTCGTCCGGCGAACCGGAGGGGGCGAGGACGACGGTGCCGCCGGTCGCGAACACGCCGAGGATGCCGGGGCAGGCGAGGGCGAAGTTGTGCGCGGCGGGCAGCACCACCAGGTAGACGGTCTCCGAGGTGAAGCCGCAGACTTCGGCGCTGGCCTCCAGGTTGTAGACGTAGTCGCGGTGCGTCCGGGGGATCAGTTTCGGCAGGCCGGTCGTGCCGCCTGAGAGGAGGAGGACGCCGATATCGGACGGGGCCGGGCGCTCAGGAACGTCGACCGGGTCGATGTCGAGCGAGGCCAGGGGCGTGAACTCCTGCGCGTCGCCCTCCACGACGACGTGTTCGACCGGGAGGGTGCGGGCCATCGCGCGGTAGTCGAAGTCGCCGTCGCGGTCCGCGCAGACGTAGGCGCGTGCTTCGGCGAGTTCGCAGAGGTAGCGGATCTCGCTTTCGCGGTGGGCGGGCAGCGCGAGGACGGGTGCGGCGCCGATCCGCACCAGGGCGAGGAACGTCACGACGAAGCCGGCGGAGTTCGCGAGTTGGACGACGACGCGGTCGCCGCGGCGGACGCCGAGGCGCAGGAAGCCCGCGGCGGTCCGGTCGGCGCGGCGGTCGAGGTCGGCGTAGGTGAGGCGTTCGGAGCCCGCGACCAGTGCGGTGCGGGACGGGTCGCCGCGCAGGACGTCGCCGAGCAATGCGTCCTTCCAATAGCCCTCTGCCTCGTAGCGCGCCGCGAGGTCGGCGGGCCAGGGGGTGAAGCCGTCGGCGGTCATCGGCCGGCGAGCTGGGCGGGGGCGCCGGGGACCGGCTCGGCCGGGTCGGAGCCGAGGGCGACGATGCGGTTCGCGCCGTCCACGTGGACCACGCGCGGCTCGAAAGCGCGCAGCTCCGCGTCGTCGAGCGAGACGTAGGTGATGATGATGACGAGGTCGCCGGGCTGGACCTGGCGCGCGGCGGCGCCGTTGATGCCGATGACGCCGCTGCCGGCCTCGCCGGTGATGGCGTAGGTGACCAGGCGGGCGCCGTTGGTGATGTCGACGACGTGGACCTGCTCGCCCTCGACGATGCCCGCCGCCTCCATCAGGTCGGCGTCGATCGTCAGCGAGCCCACGTAGTGCAGGTCCGCCTGCGTCACGGTCGCACGGTGGATCTTTCCGTTCATCAGTATGCGCTGCACCGGGGTTCCGCCCTCTTTCTCAAGACCAACTAAGGCTAGGCTTACCTTAGCTACTCCCCCGGCAGAGGAGAACCCCGACGATGCTCGAGCGCTTCGCGATGGACATCGGCCCCCTGCGCACCAGCGGGCCGTTCCGCAACGTGTTCATCGCCCGCACGGTCTCGGTGTTCGGGATCGGGATGCTGATGGTCGCCGTCCCCGTGCAGGTCTACGACCTGACCGGCTCGACCGTGCAGGTCGGCGCGGTGTCCGCCGCCGAGGGGTTCGCCCTGCTGGTGGGCTTCCTGTGGGGCGGCGCGCTCGCCGACCGGCACGACCGGCGCGGGCTGATGCTGCACGCCCGGACGGCGGCCGGCATCGGGTTCGTGCTGCTGACCGTCAACGCGTTCCTGCCGTCGCCGTCGTCCGCCGCGCTGTACGTCCTGGCGGCGTGGGACGGGCTCGCGACCGGCGTCAGCGTCACCGCGCTGCTCGCCGCGACGCCCGCGCTCGTCGCGCCGGACAAGCTCGTCGCGGCGGGGGCGCTCAACGCGCTGACCGTCCGGCTCGGGTCGATGGCCTCCCCCGCGCTCGGCGGGCTCGTCGTGTCGGCGTTCGGCGTCGGCTGGAACTACGCGGCCGCCGCGGCGGGCACCCTCGGGACGCTGTTCCTGCTCACCGGCCTGCCGCCGCTCAGGCCCGCCGGCGAGGACGAGGCCGCGCGCAACCCGCTGAGGTCGATCGGGGACGGGCTCCGGTTCGTCGCCGGGCACCGGGTCGTCGGCTCGCTGATGCTGCTCGGGCTGCTGTTCATGGTCGCCGGTGGCATCCCGGTGCTGATGCCCGCGTTCGCCGAGCGCTCCCTCGACGGCGGCGCCGCCACCGTCGGCCTGCTCTACACGGCGCCCGCGTGCGGCGCGGTGCTCGCGTCCATCACCAGCGGGTGGGCGGGCGGGCTGCGCAGGCCCGGACTGGCGCTGCTCATCGCGTCCGTCACCGGCTTCGCCGCGCTCGCGTGTCTCGGTTTCGCCCGCCATCCCGCGGTCGCCGTGGCGATCATGTTCGGGTACGGGTTCGTCGCTTCCATCGAGGAGATCCTGCGGTACGGGCTGATCCAGTCGCACACCCCCGACTCGCACCTCGGACGGGTCAACGCGCTGTGGGCGGCGCAGGAGACCGGCGGCGGCGCGGTCGGGTCGCTCGGCGCGGGCGCCCTCGGCCGCGTCCTCGCGCCCGGCGCCGCGATCGTCGTCTACGGGACGGTCAGCGCCGCCCTCGCACTCGCCCTGGCCCTCACCCTGACGGGCCTCCGCACCGCCACCCTCGTCCCGTCCGCAGACCCGGTCAAAGAAGATGACACCGTCCCAGGGCAGGGAACCGTCACCGACCCGGCCTAAGCGGGGGCTGCGAAGGCGCTCAGGAAGGTGGTCACCGCGGATTCGGCGATGGCTTCGCGTTCGGCGCGGGAGATGCGCCGGGTGCCGAAGCGCGACCGCGCCTCCAGCGGGCCGGTGAGCAGCGCCGTGAGGTGCTCGGCGGCCAGCACCGGGTCGGACAGGCCGAGGCGGCCCTGCACGGCCAGCCGGGCGAGGCGGTCGGCGAGCGCCTGGGCGACCGGCTCGGCGACCCCGGTCTGCGTCAGGTCGAGCAGATCGGGGAACTGCGGGATCTCCGCGTACAGCAGGCGCCGCAGCGCCCAGGAGTGCGGGTCGCAGTAGCAGTCGATGAGGTGGGTCCCGACGTCGGCCAGCACGGCGGGCAGGTCGTCACCCGCCTCGGCCAGCGGGGCGAGCGCGGCAAGGTTGCGGGCCAGCGCCCGTTCCGACAGTGCGGCGATCGTCTGGCGGAACAGGGTCTCTTTGTCGCCGAAGTGGCTGTAGACCGTGGCCTTGGCGACTCCCGCCTCGGCGGCGATCTGGTCGACGCGGGCCTGCGGGTAGCCCTCGCGCGTGAAGACGCCGAACGCGGCGTCCAGGATGTCCTTGCGCTTGTCGATGCGGCCCCGGCCCGACTGTGGGCTCATGCCCCGATCATACCGAGGCGTCCGGCGAACCAGGCTGGTCAGTCTGGACGGACGCGCGTCTGGTGCTGTACTGGGTGAGCTGTTAATTTGAACTCATGAGTCTAGTTGGCGAGACCCGTCCGTTGAGGACCATCGTGATCACCGGCGGCACCGAAGGCATGGGGAGAGGGCTGGGCCTGTACTGCCTGGGACGTGGCGACCGGGTGGTCGTCATCGGCAGCAATCCGGATAAGGGCCGACGGTTCCTTCAAGAGGCTCGGGCCATCGGCGCGGGTGAGCGCGCCGTGTACATGCGGGCCGACTTGAGCCTGGTGGCCGAGAACCGGCGGGTCATCGCCGATATCGCGAACACCTACCCGGCCCTGGACGCCCTGGTACTGGCCGCGCGTTTCTACCGATCGACCCGCCATGAGACCGCCGAGGGCATCGAGCACAACTTCGCGCTGTTCCATCTCAGCCGGCATCTGCTCACCCACGGCCTCGCGGACCGGCTGGAGGACGGGGAACGGCCGGTGATCCTGGACCTGGCCGGTCCCGGCGGCGGCCTGTCGGCGATGAACTGGGACGACCTTCAGTTCGTCCGCGGCTACCGGCCGGACCGGGTCATGGCCCAGTGCGGCAAGCTCCGCGACCTGGCCGGCGTCGGGTTCACCGCCACGCACCCCGGCAGCCGGATCCGCTACGTCTTGGCGCATCCCGGCCTGACCACCACCGCCTTCACCGGCGACTACGACGAAGCCGACGCCGCGCTGGTCGCCGAGATGCGCGACCGGGGCCAGCCGGTCCACGTGGCGGTGGAGATGCTGCGACGCCACCTCGACGAGCCCGACCCGGAGCCCTTGAGCGCCTACATGCAGCACACCAAGATCTCCACCGATGGCGAGCCCTTCGATCCCGCCGCCGCACAGCGGCTGCTGGACATGACCGAGACCGTGCTCGCCGGGACTGGCCAGCCGGTCTGAAAGCCGAGAAGTCGGCGTGCCGCCCTCAGGAGGGCGGCCGTGCGGGCGGCACGCCGACGGTCAGCGGGCGGCGAGGCGGGTGGAGAGCTCGTCCTCGGTCATGTCCTCGACCTCCAGCCAGATGGCCGCGACGGCTTCGAGGCGGCCCGGCTCGTCCTCCAGCTCGGTGAAGCGGCGGCAGGCGCGGGCCACGGTCCGCTCGGAGAACAGGACGCGGACGGGCAGCGCCGTCGTGTCGAGCGCCTCCCGCAGCCGGGCGATCACGGCGGTGGCGAGGACGGAGTCGCCGCCGAGCGCGAAGAAGTCCGCGTCCGCGCCGACGCGGTCCTCCTCCAGCACCTCGGCGACGATCCGGGCCATCACCTTCTCCAGGGACGTCGCGGGCGCGACGTAGGCGGCGCCCGCGTCGCCCGCCTCGGCCGCGGCGAGCGCGGCGAGCGCCTTGCGGTCGACCTTGCCGTTCGCGGTCAGCGGCAGCTTCTCCAGCGGGACGATCAGCTCCGGGACCATGTGCGGCGGCAGCAGATCGCGTGCGCGCGCGAGGATCGCGTCGCGGTCGGCCTCGCCCGGGACGACCACCGCGGCCGCCAGCCGGCCGTTCGCGAGGAGCGCGACGGCGCGTTCCACGGACGGGTGGTCCGCCAGCGCCGCCTCCACCTCGCCCAGCTCGATGCGGAAGCCGCGGATCTTGACCTGGGAGTCGCGGCGGCCGAGGAATTCGAGGGTTCCGTCGGGCCGGTAGCGGGCGAGGTCACCCGTCCGGTACCAGCGTGTTCCCTCGTGGACGACGAACCGGTCGGCGGTGCGCTCCGGGTCGCCCACGTAGCCGCCGGCGACGCCGTGGCCGCCGATCCACAGCTCGCCGGTCACCCAGTCGGGGCGGTCGCGGCCGAGGTCGTCCACGACGCGGCAGGCGACGCCGCGCAGCGGCACCCCGTACGGGACGGCGCGCCAGTCGGCCGGGACCTCGCCCGCGACCTCCTGGACCGTCGAGTGGATCGCGGTCTCGGTCGTGCCGCCGAGCGCGACGAACCGGGCGTCCGGCGCGCGGTCGCGCAGCAGCGCGGGCAGGTGGACGCCGACCCAGTCGCCGCCGAGCAGCACGAGGCGCAGGCTCTCCGCCGGGCCGGAGCGCAGCAGCATCTCCAGCACCGACGGGACGCAGTTCAGCACCGTCACCGACCAGCGGGCGGCGAGCTCGGCCCAGCGCGCGGCGTCGCGGCGCTCGTCCTCGGACGGCAGGACCACCGCGCCGCCCGCCGTCCACGGAGCGAACAGGTCGAACACGGACAGGTCGAAGTCGAGCGCCGAGATGCCGAACGTGACGTCCGCGGGTCCGAGCGCGTACCGCTCGACGAGGTCGCCGATGGTGTTCATCGCGGCGCCGTGCGACACCTCGACGCCCTTCGGCTCGCCCGTCGACCCGGACGTGAACAGCACGTACGCGACCTCGCCCGGACGGACGGCGACCGGCGCGGCCAGCGGCTCCACGTCCGGGACCGCGCCGGTGGTCAGGGACGCGGCGACGCCCGCGCCCGCGCGGATGCGCTCGCGGCGCTCGGCGGGCTGCTCCACGCCGATCGGCACGTAGGCGGCGCCCGCGGCGAGGACGCCGAGGACCGCGGCGGCCTGCTCCGGGCCCTTCGGCAGCTCGACCGAGACGCGGTCACCCGGGCAGACGCCCTCGGCGGCGAGGAAGGCCGCGGTCCGCAGCGCGCGGTCCGCGAGTTCCCCGTAGGTCAGCGTCCCGTCGTCGCCCCAGTGCAGCGCGGGCGCGCCGGGACGGTTCCGGGCGTGCTCGAAGAAGCCCTCGGCGAGGGTCCGCGGCGGCGGGGGCGGGGTGGCGTTGAGCGCCTCCCGGACGCGCAGCGCCTCCGGCGTCGCGCCGATCCGGAGGGGCTCGTCCCAGTTCGCGCCGGGCGCGCCGAGCCGGGTGATCGCGCCGGTGTAGGCGTCGAACATCGCCTCGGCGACACCGTCAGGGAAGGCGGGACGGCGCACGTCCCAGTTCAGCAGCAGCCCCCCGGACACCTCGGTGACCTGGGCGTCCAGCAGCACCTGCGGGCCCTGCGAGATGATCCACGCGGGCTCGCCGAAGTGCTCGCGGACCTGGTCGCCGAACAGCTCGCCGAGGTTCAGCGCGCTCGTGTAGACGATCGGCGCGAGGACCTGCTCGCCGCGCAGCCGGGACAGGTCGCGCAGCACCTCCAGGCCGGAGTAGTCGCTGTGCGCGCCCGCGGTGTGCAGGCTCGCCTGGAGCGCGCGGGCGCGCTCGGCGAACGGCAGCTCCGCGGTGAGGTCGGCCTCCAGCATGATCGAGCCGGTGAAGTCGCCGACGACCGCGTCCACGTCCGGGTGGACGGGCTCGCGGTGGAACAGCGGCAGGTTCAGCAGGAACCGCGGCGCCGCCGACCAGGCGCCGATCACCTCGGCGAACACGGCGGCGAGCGCCATCGCCGGTGTCACGCCGTGGGAGTGCGCGCGGGCGAGGAACCGCTCCTTGTCCTCGGGCGACAGCCAGTGGTGCTTGCGCTCGACGCGGTTCCCCGGCTCGGCGACGACCGGCAGCTCGGGCGGCCCGGGCAGGTCGGCGAGGCGGTCCGCCCACCACTCGCGGTCCAGCTCGCGGGCCTCGGCGCGCGGGTCGTCGGCGAGGTAGCGCGCGTAGCCGTAGCGGATCGGCGCGAGCGACTCGCCCTCGTACAGCGCGGCGAGGTCGGCCAGCATGACGCGGTAGCTCATCGCGTCCGCGGCGACCATGTCGACGTCCAGGTGGAGGCGGGCCGTGCCGCCGGGAAGCAGGCTCAGCCGGGCGTCGAAGACCCGTCCGTCCTCGATCGGGAGCCGCTGCACGGACATCTCGTCCCGGACGCGCTCCAGCTCGGCTCCGGGATCGGCCGCGTCCCGCAGATCGTGGACGGTCACGGCGGGCTCGGGGCGCTCGGGCAGGATCCGCTGCGTCCCGTCGTCGGACACGGCGACGCGGAGCATCGGGTGCCGCCGCGCCAGCGCCCGGACGGCCTCCTCGAAACGGGCCGGGTCGATCGCCCGGCCGTCCAGCTCCACGTAAAGGTGCGCGGCGACGGACCCGAGCGCCTGCCCGGAGTCGCGGCCGATCCAGTACGCATGCTGCATGAGCGCCAGCGGGAACGGCTCGTCCGGCTCGGCCTCGGCACCGTCCCCGCCGGTCGCCGCCGCCTCGGCGGGCGCGGGGGAACTGGCCTGCGCGGGCGGAGCGGTCGGGCCGGCGGCGGGGTCGGTCTGGCCGCGTTCGGTGAGTAGGTTCCACCAGCCGGCGAGGGTGGGGCGCTCGGCGAGCTCGGCGAAGCGGATCTCGATGCCGCGGCGGCGCAGGCGGCCGGTCAGCTGCATGAGCCGGATCGAGTCCATTCCGAGCTCGATGAGGTTGTCGTCCGCCTCCGCCGGCTCCCCGAGCACGTCGGAGAGGGTGGTGCGCAGCTCTTCCCAGGTCAGCACGGAACTCCCTCTCGAATTAGGTAAGGCTAACCTAATTCACGGGTTTTTCCGGCGTCAACGGCCGCCGCGCGCGGGCGAGGGCGAGAGGGTCCGCGCGGCCGTCATGGCATGCCCCGCCGTCCCGTGGCGGCGAGCAGCCAGGCGAGGTACACGCCGCCGAGAACGCCGGTGACGACGCCCACCGGGATCGCGACCGGCAGGTGCAGCGAGATGAGGTCGCCGCAGGCCAGCAGCATCGCGCCGGTGAGGGCGGCGGGCAGCAGCTGCGCGCCGGCGCGGCGTGTCAGGCGCCGGGCGAGCTGCGGCGCGGCGAGCGCGACGAACGGCACGGGCCCGACG
>NZ_CAACUY010000091.1 GCF_900659615.1 Actinomadura fibrosa
GTAGGCCTCGCCGACGTCGGCGCCCGCGGAGGTCTGGAAGATCGAGTCGAGGCTTCCGGCGAGGGCGATGGACAGGGCGCCGACGGCGACGCGGAGGAGCGCCAGGTGGCCGGTCAGGAGGGCGGCCGGGGGCAGCGTGATCCACCAGGGGGCGACGCCGGCGGTGACGATGGCGACGGCGGTGAGGACGAGCAGGGACAGGCCCGCGGTGCGGCGGCGGCGGCGCGCGATGACGGCGGCGCGGCCGGCGCGGCGGCGGGGCTGGCCGGTGTCCTGGTCGGCGGCCTGGTCCTGGTCCTGCTCCGGGTGGGCCTCGTCCTCGTCGGTGCGCTTGTGGAGGAGGCGGGCGAGGCCGGCCTCGTTGTCGCGGCGCAGCCACATCGGGACGAGGACGATCGCCCAGACGGCGACGATGGCGAGGTAGAGGACGGCGCTGCTCATCGGTCCACCGCCGTTCCCAGGGCACGCTTGACAGGCAGGCCGACTTTCGGCGCGCGAGCGTGCAATGGGAGCAGGGTCACGCCCCGCACGGTACGAGCCGGTGTCAGAGGTTGACGAGCATAAGGGGCGGTGTGTCGCGAGATCGATCTCGCCGTTACTCTCCGTTTGCCCGGGCTTCTCGATCGCAGGATATTTACGACCGGAAAGTCAGAGCGGTGTCATGAGGACCGGGGAAAGGCCTGCCGGCGCTCGGCGAGCCAGCGGGCCCGCAGGCCACCGGGCACGTCCTCGACGGTGAGCGCATAGCAGATGTGGTCGCGCCAGGCGCCGTCGATGTGGAGATGGCGGCGGCGAATTCCCTCTTCGCGGAATCCGAGCTTTTCGACCACGCGGCGGCTCGCGGCGTTCTCGGGGCGGATATTCGCTTCGAGGCGGTGGAGGCCGACGGTGAAGAAACAGTGGTCGACGGCGAGGGCGACGGCGGTCGGAATGACGCCGCGGCCGGCGACCTGGCGGTCGATCCAGTAGCCGATCTGGGCGGACCGGGCGGAACCCCAGACGATCGCGCCGATCGTGAGCTGCCCGGCGAACTGGTCGTCGTAGGTGACGACCCAGGGCAGGGCGAGCCCCTGGCGGGCCTCGCGGCGCATGGTGTGGACCATGCTGACGTACGGGCCGAGGCCGCTGCGGAAGAGCGGCGTCTCGGGGTTGGTGGGCTCCCAGGGGCGCAGCCAGTCGGCGTTGCGTACCCGCAGTTCGCGCCAGGTGGCGGCGTCGCGATGTCGCAGCGGGCGCAGCCCGACCGGCCCCTCGGTGAGGGTGACCGGCCATCCCCGCAATCGTTCCACGGTTCCCATGATTCCCTGGTAGGACGGGTGGACGCCATCAATTGTCGCTGTAATTTCCACCGTGCGGGACGTCGGTCCAGGTGTTGGGCCGGGTTTCAGGTAGTACGCGGCGCGGTGGGGGTCACTGCCAGTGGCCGCGCTTCATGACCCGGGCGACGGTGAGGTCGTCCTCCAGGACGAGGAGGTCGGCGTCCTTGCCGGGTTCCAGGGATCCGATGCGCGGGTCGAGGCCCAGCGCGCGCGCAGGGGTCAGGGACGCGGCTTCGGAGGCCCGTTCGATCGGGAGGCCGACGTCGGTGACCGCGCGGCGGAACGCGTCCGCCATGGTGATCGTGCTTCCGGCGATGGACGTGCCGCCGGCGAGGGTCGCCCGGCCGTCCCGGACCTGGACGTCCATGACGCCGAGCCGGTAGTCGCCGTCGCCCATGCCGGCGGCGGCCATCGCGTCGGTGATCAGCGCGACGCGGGGGCCCGCGGCGGCGAAGACGAGGCGGGCGACGCCGGGTTCCACGTGGACGCCGTCGTTGATCAGCTCGACGGTGACCCGGGGGTCGTTCAGGGCGGCGGCGATGGGTCCGCCCTCGCGGTGGTGCAGCGGCCGCATGGCGTTGAACAGGTGCGTCGCGACGCGGGCGCCGGCGTCGAAGGCGGCGCGGGCCGTCGCGCCGGTGGCGTCGGTGTGCCCGACCGCGGCGAGGACGCCGGCGTCCGCGGCCTCCCGGACGAGGTCGAGCGCGCCGGGCAGCTCGGGCGCCAGGGTGATCATGCGGAGGTGGCCGCGGCCGAGCGCCACCAGGCGGCGGAACTCGGCGGGGTCGGGCTTTCTGAGCAGGGCGGGGTCGTGGGCGCCGCAGCGGTCGCGGGCCAGGTAGGGGCCCTCCAGGTGGATGCCGGCGATGGCGCCGTCGGCGGCGAGGTCGGCGAGGCCGCCGACGGCGTCCGCGAGCTCGCGGGGGTCGCCGGTGACGAGGCTCGCCATCGTGGTCGTCGTTCCGGCGGCGAGGTGGAAGGCGGCGGCCCGGCGCGCCTCCTCGCCCGCTCCGGCCTGGTAGGACGCGCCGGCGCCGCCGTGGACGTGGAGGTCGACGAAGCCGGGGACGACATGGCGTCCGCCCAGGTCGACGACGTCGCGGCCGCCGTTCTCGGTCAGCAGGGCGGTGTCCGGCGACTCCGCCGGGACGGGCAGGGGCGCCGTGATGGCGACGATCCGGCCGTTCTCGACGCGCAGCTCGCCGAGGCGGACGCCGTCCGGGAGGACGAGGCGCGCGTTCGCCAGGACGGTCACGGCGTGCTCACGGCCGAGCGGTTCCCCGTGCGGCCGGCGCCGTCCGGCGCGTTCGGCATGAGCCCCCCTTTAATGATCATGCTTGGTACCGGATTGTTTCACAGCGGGCCGACGTCAAGAAGTCGCCGGTACAATCCTGGGGCCGTTTCGTCGGGGGCCGCCGCGCGGAAGGGGTACCGGTGTGACCCGGCACGAGCGCTGGAACACGCTGCTGGAACTCCTCGCGGACGCGGGGCGCCTCAGCGTCGAGGAGGCGGCCGCGCGCACGGCGGTGTCGCCCGCGACCATCCGCCGCGACTTCGACGCCCTCGCCGAGCAGCAGATGCTGACCCGCACCCGGGGCGGGGCCGTCGCGCAGAGCGTCAGCTACGACCTGCCGCTGCGCTACAAGAACGCCCGGCACGGGACGGAGCGGCAGCGCCTCGCCGCGGCGGTCGCCGAGCTGGTCCGGCCGGGCTCGATCGTCGGGCTGAACGGCGGCACGACGACGTCGGAGGTGGCCCGCGCCCTCGTGACCCGCGCCGACCCGCACGCCGAGGGCGGGGCGCCGGGGATCACGATCGTGACGAACGCGCTGAACATCGGCAGCGAGCTGGCCGTCCGCCCGCAGGTGAGGATCGTCCTGACCGGCGGGGTGCCGCGGCCGCAGTCCTACGAGCTGACCGGCCCGCTGGCCACCGGGATCTTCGACCACATCACGCTGGACGTGGCGGTCCTCGGCGTCAACGGGATCGCCGTCGAGTACGGCGCGACCTGCCACGACGAGGGCGAGGCGGACGTGAACCGGCGGATGGCCGACCGCGCCGACCGGATCGTCGTCGTGGCCGGCGGGGCGAAGGTGGGGCGCCGGGCGTTCGCGACGATCTGCGACACCGACCGGATCGACGTCCTGGTCACGGGCGGTCCGGCGCCGGAGGACGAGCTGGCCGCGTTCGCCGAGGCGGGCGTCCGGATCGTCCGCGCCTGACCCGGTACGGCGTGGATCGGGCGTCAGTCCGCGGGCGGGCGGGGGTGGTCGCCGCCGCGGATCTGGTCGACGGCGTGCGCGAGGACCCGCCCGAGGACGGCCATCCCGTCGCGGACGCCGCCGGTCGAGCCGGGGAGGTTCACGATGAGGGTGCGGCCGGCGGTGCCCGCCACGCCGCGCGACAG
Source organism: Actinomadura fibrosa (assembly GCF_900659615.1). Taxonomy (GTDB): domain Bacteria; phylum Actinomycetota; class Actinomycetes; order Streptosporangiales; family Streptosporangiaceae; genus Spirillospora; species Spirillospora fibrosa. Next base: position 3,727 of record NZ_CAACUY010000091.1, read on the forward strand.
GATCGAGGCGGGCACCTTGTCGCGGCCTTCCTGGCGGACGGCCTCGGCGATGCCCGGCACCTCCCGCTCGACGACCCGGCGGGTCATCTCGGGCGTCTCGTCGTGCGGGGTGAGGCCGGTGCCGCCCGTGGTCACGACGACGTCGTAGCCGGCGGCGACCGCGTCGCGCAGGACGCCCTCGACCGGCTCGCCGTCGGGGATCACGACGGGGCCGTCTACCTGGCAGCCAAGGTCCTCCAGCAGTTCCACCAGCACCGGCCCGGACCTGTCGGCGTACACGCCCGCCGCCGCCCGGTTCGACACCGTGACGGCCATCGCCCGGATCATCGCCGCTCCGGCCGGCGCCAGAGTCCCGTCTTGCCGCCCGTCTTCTCCTCGACGCGCACGTCGGTGATCACGGCGGCCGGGTCGACGGCCTTCACCATGTCGACCAGCGCGAGCGCGGCGACGGAGACGGACGTGAGCGCCTCCATCTCGACGCCCGTCCGGTCGGCGGTGCGGGTGGTCGCGGTGATCGCGACGCCGCCGTCCTCGATCGCCAGCTCGACGGTCACGCCGTGCAGCGCGATCGGGTGGCACAGCGGGACGAGGTCGGGCACCCGCTTGGCGCCCATGATCCCGGCGATGCGGGCGACGGACAGCGCGTCGCCCTTGGGGATGTCGCCGGCGCGCAGCAGGGCGACGCAGTCCGCCGAAAGCCGGACGAACCCGGTCGCGGTGGCGGTCCGGGAGGAGACGTTCTTGGACGAGACGTCGACCATGCGGGCCGCGCCCCTCTCGTCCAGATGGGTGAACTCGGTGCCCATGGCACTCATGACGGCAACCTCATGACCTCGACGTGGGAGCCTGCGGGCAGGGCCTCGGCGTCCTCCGCCAGCGTGATGAGGGCGTTGGCGGACGCGAGCGAGCCGAGCTGGTGCGAGCCCTGCACCTCGGCGGGACTGACGGTGTAGTGGCCTCGGGAGAACGCCAGTCTCCCCCGCACGAAGTGGCGGAGCCCGGCGGGGGACCTGACGTCCTCGCCGAGGACGGCGCTCACGGTGGGCAGCGGCTCCGGCGGCAGCCCCTGCATGGCGCGCAGGGCGGGACGCACGAAGACCTGGAACGAGACGTACGCGCTGACCGGGTTGCCGGGGAGGGTGAAGACCGGAACGCCCTCAAGCAGGCCGAAACCCTGGGGCTTGCCGGGCCGCATCCGGACCTTGTGGAACTCGACGGTCCCCGTACCGGTCAGTACCTCCTTGACGACGTCCCGCGTGCCCATGGACACGCCACCGGAGGTGACGATCGCGTCCGCCCGGACGAGCTGGTCGTGGAGGGTCTCCAGGACCTTCGCGGGCTCGTCGGTGACGGTGTCCTGCCTGTAGCCGACGCCGCCTGCCTCGGTGACGGCGGCGGTCAGCATGAAGCTGTTGGAGTCCCAGATCTCGCCCGTGCCGAGCGATGAGCCGGGTGGCCGCAGCTCGGTGCCCGTGGACAGCACCACCACGCGCGGCCTCGGCCTGACGACGACGCGGGCGCGGCCCACGGCGGCGGCCATGCCGATCTGCGCCGCGCCCAGCCGGACGCCCGCGTCCAGGACGACCTGCCCGGCCAGGACGTCCTCGCCCGCTCGGCGGATGTAGTTGCCGGACGGCGCCGGACGCGTGATCTGCACGGTGGCGTTGCCGCCGTCCGTCCACTCCACCGGGATGACGGCGTCCGCCCCGGCGGGCAGCGGGGCGCCCGTCATGATGCGGGCGGTCAGCCCCGGCCGGATCGCCGACACGCCGGGGTCGCCCGCCAGGATGTCGCCGACGACCGGCAGCGTGACCGGTTCCGCCTCCGAGGCCCCCGCGACGTCCGCCGCGACGACGGCGTACCCGTCCATCGCGGAGTTGTCGAACGGGGGCAGCGGGACGGGTGCGGCGACGGGTTCCGCCAGCACCGTCCCGTGCGCTTCCAGGAGCGCCAGGTCGAGCGGCGGCAGGACGGAGACGCTGCCGAGGATGTGCGTCAGGTGCTCGTCTACCGTTCTCATGGCCACCGCCCCAGTCTGGCGCGTTGTCGCCGCCGCCTGAAGCTCCCCACGCCGTACTCGCCGGTCACAAGAGCCGTCGAGCTCCTCCGCCCGTGCACGATCGACGTCGCGCCCGTCCGCTGCCCGTCCATGGTGAAACCAGGTCCGCCGAGTGGGTCACGCGTCGTGGCTGCGGACGAAGTCGCGCAGCCAGGGCATGAACTCGGGTGCCAGGTCGGGACGCTCGGAGGCGAACTGCACCACCGTGCGGAGGTACTCCAGCTTGTTGCCCGTGTCGTAGCGGCGTCCGCGGAACTTCACGCCGTACACGCCGCCGCCCTGTTCCGCGGGCATGTCCGCCAGCGTCCGCAGCGCGTCGGTCAGCTGGATCTCGCCTCCGCGTCCGGGCGGGGTCTTCTCCAGGACGTCGAAGACCGCCGGGTCGCAGACGTACCGGCCGATGATGATCCAGTTGCTCGGCGCCTCCTCGGGGGAGGGCTTCTCGACCAGGTCGCTGATGCGGACGACGTCGTCCTCGTCGGTGGCCTCGATGGCGGCGCAGCCGTAGGACGACACCTGGTCGGGCTCCACCTCCATCAGCGCGACGACGCTGCCGCCGTACTGCCCGCGCACCTCGATCATGCGCTTGAGCAGGTGGTCGCGGGCGTCGATCATGTCGTCGCCGAGCAGCACGGCGAACGGCTCGCGGCCGACGTGCTGGCGGGCGCAGTGCACCGCGTGCCCGAGGCCGCGCGGCTCGCCCTGCCGGACGTAGTGCATGATCGCGAGGTCGCTGGACTCGCGGACGGCGCCGAGCCGCTCGTCGTCGCCCTTGGCGGTCAGCGCCTCCTCCAGCTCGTAGGCCCGGTCGAAGTGGTCCTCGATGGACCGCTTGCTGCGCCCGGTGATCATGAGCACGTCGCTGAGGCCGGCGTCGACCGCCTCCTCGACGACGTACTGGATCGCCGGTTTGTCGACGATGGGCAGCATTTCCTTGGGAGTCGCCTTGGTGGCGGGCAAGAATCGGGTACCGAGGCCGGCCGCCGGGACGACCGCCTTGAGTACTGGTGCAATGTCGGCCATGTAGAGACCCTAGTCATCCGCGAGGACAACAGCGTGCACGACATCGTGACGAAGGCCCGTCTGCGGGCGGAACTGCTGGAAGGGCGCGCCGCCCTGGAGCCCGGGGAGCGGTCCGCCGCGGCGCGCTCGCTGCGCGACGCGCTCCTGTCCGCGCCCGAGGTCGAGATGGCCGGGACCGTGGCGGCGTACGTCTCCGTCGGTAGCGAACCGGACACCCGCGGCTTGCTGTTCGCGCTATGGAAGCGTGGCGCCTACGTGCTGCTCCCCCGGCTGCTCCCGGACGGCGACCTCGACTGGGCGTCCTACGAGGGCCCCGACTCGCTCGCGCCGGGGCCGCGCGGCCTGCTGGAGCCGACCGAGCCGCCGCGCGGTCCGGGGGCCGTGGGCAGCGCCGACGTGGTCCTGGTGCCCGCGCTGGCCGTCGACCGGACGGGCATGCGCCTCGGCCGCGGCGGCGGGTCGTACGACCGCGTCCTGAGCCGTGTGGGCCCGGCGATCCTGACCGTGGGGCTGGTGTACGACGCGGAACTGGTGCCGTCGTTGCCGGCGGAGCCGCACGACCAGCGCGTCCGGGCCGTGGTCACCCCGTCCGGGGGGCTCACCCGGTTCGGGTGACGCCGCCCGTTTCGGAAGGACGCCGCCCGTTTCGGAAGTCGGCCGGCTTGGCCGGTGCCGTGCCCGCCATGTGCCGTGCCCGCTATGGGGACGGATCGGCACATAGGGTGTGTTCGGCAAGATCGCGGCATGCACGGCGCGGTCGGACGCAAGGCCCACCCGGAAGGCTTCGAGATGACGGCGCCCTGGCGGATCCTGTCCCTCCTCCCGCTCGACGAGGACCTCGTACGCGGGCTCTTCGGCCATCTCGGCGACGCCGCGGAGCTGGCGTTCCCCCGGACCAGGGACCGCGCCGGCCTGCACGCCGCCCTCGCCGACGGCGCCGAGCTCGTCATCGGCGACTACACCGGACGGCTCCGCCTGGACGCCGAAGCCGCAGCCGAAGCGCCGAAACTCGCCTTCGTCCAGATGCCGGCCGTAGGGACCGACAGCCTGGACGTCCCCGCCTTGACCGCGCTGGACGTCCCGGTGGCCAATGCCGCAGGCGCCAACGCGCGCGGAGTGGCCGAGTGGGCGGTGGGTGCGGCCTTCGCGCTCTGCCGTCACCTCGCCTGGGCCGACCGGGGGGTGCGCGCGGGCGGATGGCCGCAGGCGGAGTTGCTGGCACGCGCCACCAGGGAGATACACACTCAACGCATTGGTATCGTCGGCTTCGGCGCGATCGGAGCGGAAGCCGCGCGTCTGTTTCAGGCATTGGGCTGTGCCGTCTCGTACTGGACGCGGCGTCCGCGTCCCGACGCGTCCGCCACCTATCGCGAGCTGGACGACCTGGTCGCCACGTCCGACATCCTCGTTCTGGCCCTGCCGCTCACTGACGAGACCCGGGGCCTCCTTGGCCCGGAACGGCTCGCCCTACTGCCAGAGAACGCCCTCCTGGTGAACGTGGCGCGCGGAGGGATCGCGCCAGACGACGCCGTCCTGGCCGCGCTGGAGTCCGGACGGCTCGCGGGTGCCGCACTGGACGTCTTCGACAACGAGCCCCTGCCCCCCGACCATGGGCTGCGCTCGCACGAGAACGTCCTGCTGTCACCCCACGGGGCCGGTGGGACGACCCAGTCGCAGCTCAACATCGTCTCCATGGTGCGGGACAACATCACGGCGGCGGTCGAGGGACGGGACGTGCGCAACGTGGTCAACGGCGTGAAGGCGCAGATCAGACGCCGCTAGGGGATGATCCCGACACACCACCATCAACCGCAATTATGCGGATTCGCCACTGAATCTATAGGATTCCTAAACGATCAACTTTGACGACCCGGCAGAAGGGTGGGATGTGCAGCTCGACATCTGGCTACTCCTCGGGGCCACGCTCGTACTCAGCGCCATCGTCGCGGTCAGGCTGTCCCACCAGGCGGGTCTCCCCACCCTCCTGGCCTACATGGGCCTCGGCCTCCTGATCGGCGAGTCGGGGCCTCTCCACATCAACTTCGACAACGCCGAGCTCGCCGAGACGCTCGGCCTCGCGGCCCTCGTCCTCATCCTGGCCGAAGGTGGCCTCACCACGAACTGGCGGCACGTGCGGCCCTCGGTCCCGGCCGCGCTCAGCGTGTCCACGATCGGCACCCTGATCAGCATCGCCCTCGTCGCGCTGCCCGCGATGTGGCTGATCGGGATGGACTGGCGGGCGGCGTTCCTGCTCGCCGCCGTCCTCGCCCCGACCGACGCGGCCGCCGTGTTCTCGGTGCTGCGCCGGCTGCCCCTGCCGGCCCGGCTGACCGGGCTGCTGGAGGCCGAGTCCGGCTTCAACGACGCGCCCGTCGTGATCATCGTGGTGACGCTCAGCGCCACCCACTCCGGCGTCCCGAACCTCGCCGAGCTGTTCGGCGTGATGGTGTACGAGCTGATCGCCGGCGGCCTGGTCGGCATCGCGATCGGCTGGCTCGGCGCGCAGGCGCTGCGGCGCGTCGCGCTGCCCGCCTCCGGCCTCTACCCGATCGCCGTCCTCTCGCTGTCCGTCGGCTCGTACGGCGCCGCGACGCTGCTGCACGCCAGCGGCTTCCTCGCCGTCTACGTCAGCGCCCTCGTGCTCGGCAACGCGCGGCTGCCGCACCGGCCCGCGACCCGCGGCTTCGCCGAGGGCGTCGGCTGGCTGGCGCAGATCGGCCTGTTCGTCATGCTCGGCCTGCTGGCCTCGCCCAGCGAGCTGCCCGGCCAGATCGTCCCCGCGCTCGTCATCGGGTTCGTCCTGCTGCTCATCGCGCGGCCGGTCTCGGTCGTGCTGTCCACGATCGGGTTCAGGCTGTCCTGGGGCGAGAAGATCTTCGCGTCCTGGGCCGGGCTGCGCGGCGCCGTCCCGATCGTCCTCGCCACCATCCCGATGGTGGAGGACGTCCCAGGCGCCGGACGGATCTTCTCCATCGTCTTCAACATCGTGGTCGTGTTCACCCTCCTGCAAGGCCCCACACTGCCCCTGGTGGCGCGCTGGTGCCGCCTGAAGAGCGACGAACAGGCCCGGGAACTGGACGTCGAGGCCGCGCCCCTTGGAGAGCTCCACGCCGACCTACTGGAGGTCCGTATCCCGCCGGACTCGCAGTTGAGCGGCGTGGAGATTTTCGAGCTCCGGCTCCCCGCGGGCGCTTCCGTGACGCTTGTCGTCCGGAACGGGTCGAGTTTCGTACCGGAGAACACCACGCCCCTACAGGCGGGCGACACCCTCCTGGTCGTCGCCACGGACGAGGTACGGGAAATCGCCGAACGCCGTCTGCGCGCGGTCAGCCGTCGCGGGAAACTGGCCGGCTGGTTCGGCGAGACGGGCCACTGACCCCGGGCCGGGGTGACGTGGGAACAGACCCGGGGCGCTGGGAACAGACCCGGGCGCTGGGAACAGACCCGGGGCGCAACGTGTTCCACCGGTGGGTACCATTAGCAGTCGTTCAGAGTGAGTGCCAGTCCGGAGTGCACCGGGCTGAGTCAGCGAGGAGGAACCGTGCCGACGTATCAGTACGTTTGCACCGAGTGCGGCGAGCCTCTGGAGGTCGTGCAGAAGTTCAGCGACGACGCGCTGACCGAGTGCCCGGCGTGCCAGGGCAGGCTCCGCAAGGTCTTCTCCGCCGCGGGGATCATCTTCAAGGGCTCGGGCTTCTACCGCACCGACAGCCGCGGCTCCGGCAAGTCCTCGACCGCGGGCGCCTCGTCGAACGGGTCGTCCGGTGGCGACTCCGGCAAGGACTCCGGCAAGTCCAACGGCGCCTCGACCACGACGTCCTCGAACGGCAGCGACTCCTCGTCGTCCTCGACGTCGTCCAGCACGTCCTCCTCGACGAGCAAGTCGTCCGAGAAGGTCGCCTGACCTCGCCCGGGCGGCGCTGACGCCCTGATACGCGAGTTCCCATAACGCACCGGAGGATCTCCCGGCCCGCTAACGCAGGCCGGGGGTCCTCCGGTTTTTCATGCCCCGGAGGAGGAGGCGCCCTCCTCCGCACTGCCCAAGCCGAGGTAGCGCTACCTCCTACTCAAGGGTCAGCCCTACGCGCGAGCTTGCCTCAGAGGGGGTAGCGCAGATCCCTTCTCCTGCCGGACGCGCGATCGCCTGTCCGCGAACACCATAAGAGGACCCTGCCAGGCGACGGTCGCGACTTTCGAGATACTACTTGACATCTCTCGCTCACCGAGACATTCTGATCCTCGTTCGCGACATATCTCGAACGCTCGTCATCCCCCGAACGCGGCACAGGAGAGACCATGAGCGCACACAGCCCGGCTCCCCCCAGACCCAGGACCCATCGCCTGGCCGGACTGATCGCCGGCAGGCGGACGAAATGGGCTGTCCTGGCCCTCTGGGTCGTCCTGCTGGTCGCCCTCGGCCCCCTGGCCGGCAAGCTCGGAGACGTCGAGGAGAACGACGCCGCCGCCTGGCTGCCGGGCGGAGCGGAGTCCACCCAGGTGGTCAAGCTCCAGGAGAACTTCCGCAAGGACGAGACGATGCTCGCCGTCGTCGTCTACGAGCGCTCCGGCGGCATCACCCCCGCCGACCGCGCCAAGGCGGCCTCCGACGTGAGCGCCCTGGAACGCCTCCCCGGCGCCCAGAAGACCCAGGGGCCCTTCCCGTCCAAGGACGGCAAGGCCCTCCAGACCTTCGTGCCCTTCACCGACGAAGACCCGATCGCCGCCGTCGACGGCGCCCGCGACCTCGCCAAGCGGGGCCCGCCCGGGCTCGACGCGCACGTCACCGGGCCCGCCGGCAGCGCCGCCGACCAGTTCGAGGTCTTCCAGAGCCTCGACGGCTTCCTGCTCATGGCCGCCGGCATCGTCGTCATCGTCCTGCTGCTGGTCATCTACCGCAGCCCGCTGCTGTGGTTCGTCCCGGTCCTCAGCGCCGTCTTCGCCCTCGGCCTCGCGCAGTCCGTGGTCTACCTGCTGGCCAAGCACGCCGGGCTGACGGTGAACGGGCAGAGCGCCGGCATCCTCACCGTCCTCGTCTTCGGCGTCGCCACCGACTACGCCCTCCTGCTCGTCGCCCGCTACCGCGAGGAACTGCACCGCCACCAGGACCGGCACGAGGCCATGGCGTACGCGCTGCACCGCGCCGCCCCGGCCGTCATCGCCTCCGCCGCCACCGTCGCCGTCGGCCTGCTGTGCCTCCTCCTCGCGGACATGAACTCCACCGCGGGCATGGGTCCCGTCGCCGCCGCCGGCGTCCTCACCGCCCTGGCCGCGATGGTCACCCTCCTGCCCGCCCTCCTCGTCATCTTCGGCCGCTGGCTGTTCTGGCCGCTCGTCCCCCGGTACGACGCCAAGTACCTGGAGCCTGAGGCGTACGAGTCCGAACACGGTATCTGGAGCCGCGTCGCCGCCTTCGTGGGCAAGCGCCCGCGCGCGCTCTGGGCCGCCACCTCCCTCGGCCTGCTCGCCCTCACCTTCGGCCTGGGCTCGCTCAACGCCCACGGACTCTCGGACGCAGGCCAGTTCACCGGACGTCCCGACTCGATCGTCGGCACCGAGGTCGTCTCACGGCACTTCCCCGCCGGCTCCGGCTCCCCCGCCGTCGTCATCGGCAAAACGTCCGCCGCCGGACCGCTCGCCACGGCACTGGAGAAGACCCCAGGCGTCGCCGAGGTCAGCCGTCCCGTCACCTCGGGCGACCTCGTCCAGTACGAGGCGACCCTACGCGTCCCCGCCGACAGCAAGGCCGCACAGGACACGATCGACCGGCTCCGGGACGTCGCGCACGCCGTCCCGTCCGCCGAGGCCAAGGTGGGCGGCATGACCGCCACGTCCCTGGACATCGAGCGCGCCTCCAACCGCGACAACAAGGTCATCATCCCGATCGTGCTCGCGGTGGTCTTCCTCATCCTCGTCCTACTGCTGCGGGCGCTGGTCGCACCGCTGCTCATGATGGCGACCGTCGTCCTGTCGTTCCTCGCCTCGCTCGGCGCCTGCGCCCTCATCTTCAGGCACGGCTTCGGCTTCGAGGGGACCGACGCGGGCTTCCCCCTCCTCGCGTTCATCTTCCTGGTGGCGCTCGGAGTCGACTACAACATCTTCCTGATGCACCGCGTCCGGGAGGAGTCGGAGGCCCTCGGCACCCGCCGCGGCATCCAGCGCGGCCTCACCGTCACCGGCGGCGTCATCACCTCCGCCGGCCTCGTCCTGGCCGCCACGTTCGCCGCCCTGGTGACGCTGCCGCTGGTCTCCATGGCGGAGATGGGCTTCGTGGTCGCGTTCGGCGTCCTGCTCGACACGCTCATCGTCCGCTCCGTCCTGCTGCCCGCCCTGTCCTACGACATCGGACGGCGCATCTGGACGCCGGGCCGCCTCGCCCGGCACGACGACCCGTCCACCGAGCAGCCGAGGGTCCTGGACCCGGTGAGCTGACCCGCCCGCGGGGCCCGGCCGAAGGCCCGGCGTTCACCCGCCCGCAAGGGCCCGGCGTCCACCCGGACGCCGGGCCCTTCGCATGCGCGCGCAGGGGACGGACCCCGCTCCACCGCTCGACGATCATGGAGTTATCCACAATCGCGGATGGGTCTGACGGCGCAGGTGGCGCGGTGGCTAGGGTCGGCGACATGTCCACTTCACAGCTCCCCACCGCACCGGCCGCCGAGATCGGCGTCATCGGCGGCTCCGGCTTCTACTCGTTCCTCGACGACATCGAGGAGGTCCAGGTCGACACCCCCTTCGGCCCGCCGAGCGACCCCATAGCGATCGGCGAGCTCGCCGGCCGCCGCGTCGCCTTCGTCCCCCGGCACGGCCGCGACCACCGCTTCCCCCCGCACCGCATCCCCTACCGCGCCAACCTGTGGGCGCTGCGCTCGCTCGGCGTCCGGCAGGTGCTCGCGCCGAGCGCCGTCGGCTCGCTGACACCCGACCACGGCCCCGGCACCCTCGCCGTCCCCGACCAGCTCGTCGACCGCACCTACGGACGCTCGCAGACCTTCTACGACGAGGGCGCCGCGGTCCACGTGTCGTTCTCCGACCCCTACTGCCCGACGGGCCGCCAGACCGCGGTCGGCGCCGCGCGCACCGCCGGCTGGAGCCCGGTCGACGGCGGCACCCTCGTGGTCATCGAAGGCCCACGCTTCTCGACCCGCGCCGAATCCCTCTGGTACGCCTCCCAGGGCTGGACGCTCGTCGGCATGACCGGCCACCCGGAGGCCGTCCTCGCCCGCGAACTCGCCCTCTGCTACACCCCGCTCTGCCTCGTCACCGACCTCGACGCGGGCATCGAGGAGGGCGAGGGCGTCACGATGGACGAGGTCCTGCGCGTCTTCGCCGAGAACGTCGGACGCCTCCGCGACCTCGTCGCCGACGTCGTCAAATCCCTGCCGTCCGACCGCACCTGCCCCTGCCCCCAGGTCCTGGACGGCATCGACCTCCCCCTCACCCTCCCCTAGGACGTGAGCGCCGTGAAGTCCGTGCACATGCGGCCGGTCCGCCTGCGGCGGCCGCTGGCGGCGCTGTTCGCCGCGACCGCCGCCGGGTCCGCGCTCGCGGCGCTCCGTCCCGGGCCGCCGCCCTCCGTCCGGGTCCTCGCCGCCGCCCGCGACCTCCCCGCCGGGACGGCGCTGAGCCCGTCCGATCTGCGCGACCTGGCCCTCCCTCCCGCGGCCGTGCCGTCCGGCGCCATCCGCTCGGGCGGGAACGGCCGGGTCCTCGCCGGCCCCATGCGTCGCGGCGAGCCGCTCACCGACGTCCGCGTGATCGGCGACGGGCTCCTGCGCGCCTACGGCTCCGACACGGTCGCGACCCCGATCCGCGTCGCCGACGCCGACACAGTCCGGCTGCTCCACACCGGCGACCGCATCGACGTCCTGTCCGTCCCACCGCCCGACGGCGCCTTCGCCGCCTCCCGCGCCTCACCCGAATGGGGGAAGGCCCGGTCCGTGGCGTCGTCCCTGCCGGTCGTGGCCGTCCCGCCCCGCGACGAGGACGGCGGCAAGGAGGGCGCCCTGGTCGTCGTCGCGACCGACCGCGCCCAGGCCACCGCCCTCGCGGGAGCGGGCCCCGGCCTCGCCGTAACGATCACGGGCGGGTGACTTGGCAGACCCCACGGCCCTTCATTACCATCCGTGACCGTCCGGATCCCCGGCCGGATCCTGTGCCGACGGAGGTGGCTCGCACGTCATGAGCGGTTTCAAGAAGTTCCTGTTCCGCGGAAACCTCGTCGACCTCGCGGTCGCGTTCGTCGTCGGAGCCGCGTTCGCGAGCCTCGTCAAGGACTTCGCGACCTCCTTCATCACCCCGCTGATCGCCCTGCTCGGCGGCAAGCCCGACTACACCCGCCTCGCGGTGACGATCAACGGCACGAAGTTCCCGTACGGCGTCTTCGTCACCTCCGCGGTCGCGTTCGTCATCACGGCGGTGATCGTCTACTTCCTGGTCGTGCTGCCGACCGCCAAGCTGATCGAGCGCATGGACCGGGGCAAGGAGGCCACCGAACGCGAATGCCCGCAGTGCCTCAGCGACATCTCCGTCAAGGCCCGGCGCTGCCGCTACTGCACGTCCGAGGTGGTGCCCCTCGCCGAGATGCCCCACTGACCTACTGGTAGTCGTCCTCCGTGCCGTACTCCCAGTGCCACGGCTCGAACGGATTGCTGTAGGCCCACGCCGGATGCAGCCACCCGTACCTCTTGGCGTTGGCCTCCATCCAGTTGAACTGCACCGACCCCGAGTTCTGCACGCCGCCGCACAGGTCGACCGCCTGCCCCTTGCCGTGGTTGCTCGTCCCGGGAACGGCCGCGAAACCCGGCCGCTCGGCGTACACCCGGTGCTGCTCCGCGAGGCTGCGGTAGGAGTCCGTCACGCACATCTGGCTGCCGAACCGCCGCTTGTACGCGGCGTTCAGCTTGTAGAAGGCGAGCGCCGCGTCCGCCCGCAACTCCCGCCCCTTCTGCGGCAGCGGGCACAGGTACTTGGACGGGATCAGCCCGTTCGGGAACTTCTTCGCGCCCGCGGCCAGCGACTTGTCGCAGCCGAGCTCCAGCCGCTTGTCGGGGCTCAGCTTGTTCAGCATCGCGTTGAGCTGCCTGGTCGTCTGCGCGGACTTCTGCTTCAACCCGTCGATCTGCTGCTGGACGCGGGTCTGCTCGATCGCGTTCCGGGACTGGAGGTCCTGCGCGGTGGACGCGAGCTCCTTCCGGCGCCGCTGGAGCTCGTCGGCACGGTCCACGAGCGCCTGCTGCGCCTTGGCGATCAGCGTCACGTCCGCCGTCGACCGGAGCGCCGCGTCCGGTGCCCCGCCCCCGAAGATCGCCATCGAGCCCGTCGCGCCGCTCTGCTGGTACGACACGTTCGCGAGCCGCGCCAGCGGCTGCCGGATCCGGTTCAGCTCCGCCTCCGCCGCCGCCAGCTCCTTCAGCGTGCCCCGCAGCTTGACCTGCGAACTCTGAAGGGCCTTCTGGCGGTCCCTCATCTGCTCGGTCGCCTTCTCCAGCTCCGCGCGGGCCTTCGCGGCGTCGCGGCGCAGCGTGTCCACCGGATCCGTCCGGCTCTGCGCCCTGCCGACGCCGTGCGGGACGAGCGTCGCCATCACCAGGAAGACCGCGGTAAACGCCGCCGACCGGGGGTTCGGCACGGTGGTTTTCCTCCTGATGCCCAAATACGGAACAGCGGCAGAACGCTACTACAGGTTCACCGATGACCTAGGCGTAACGGAGTCAGCGAGTGCCCGGCCCATGCCTCCGGCACCAGAACCGCCACCACGGCACCTCCCGCCAGTCCTCCGGGCACCGCGGCCGCATCTCGGGCGTCGGCGTCCCCGTCGCCTTCGGCGAAGCGGACCCCTTCGGCTTCCCGGTCGGCTTCGGCGCCGCCGTCGCCGGCGGCCGGTCCGGCAGCCGCGTCTCCGCCTGCGGCTTCGCCTCCGGCGGCACGTACTGCCCGAACGTCGGCTCCGGCCCCGGCGAGATCGGCGCCAGCTGCTGTACCGTCCCCCCGCTCTCCGGCCGCTCCGACGCCGGATCCCGCAACGCGAACGCGACCACGGTCGCCACCAGCACCGGCACCACGAACGCCACGGCGATCAACGCGATCCGCCGCCGTCCCGGAGCGCGCTCCTTCGCCTCCCCGGGAGCGCTTTCCCCTGGCTGCCCACGATGCCGACCCGTCACGGCACCGAAGCGTACCCACACCCGCCCCATGCGGCCTAGACTCCCGGCCCCCATAAGGGGGAGCGTTAACCACGCCCCTTCCCCTACCCTGGAGGTGCCGTCCGCTACGCTCTAGCCGCGAGCGACGACAAGCCTCCGTAGCTCAGGGGATAGAGCACCGCTCTCCTAAAGCGGGTGCCGCAGGTTCGAATCCTGCCGGAGGCGCCACCCCCACAAAGCCCCCTGACCAGCCCCAACCCCGGCCAGGGGCTTCGTGCCATGGAAAAGCTCATCACCGGCCGCTGCCCGTCGCGCAACACGAACGGCACGTCAATGACTCGGCCCGCCCCGGGGCATCGGGTTCACGCGACCCGCTCCGGTAGGCCGATCCCAATACGTCCTCAGACGGGCAGGAGACACCCACCGGACCTCCACACCGCCGAGGTCACCGGAGGCCCCTGAAGGCCACCCTGCCGGCCACTCTGCCGCGAACTTCGCTAAGAACGCTGGCCGCGACACCGCTCACACAGCCCTACGCTCCCGACCCATTACCTGCGGTCAACAACCCGAATGACTCATGAGCGCCGCCCGAAGAAAGCGGTGGCCGCCCGATGCACCCGAGAGACTCCATATCTATGACACAATGCTAGGTACACCGCCACAAGACCGAGATCCCAGATCTCGTCCTGCTCGATGCGCTCGAACACGCGGCGCGGATCAGCGTCGACGGGCTCGATCCTCCCCTCCCACCTGTCAATCGCATGAAGATCGTGGAGGTCCAGGACCTCTTGCGCGGTCCGGCCGGCCTCCACAAGGCCCAGGAAGCTCCATTGGTAGTATCGCATGTCAACACCGAATGCCAATATGCAGACGTTCTCAGGCGACACTTCTAAGCCGAGCTCCTCACGGCAACCGCGTATCGCAGTCAAATATATGTCGATCTCATTCGTCGATATGGCATCTTTCTCAGTGTGGATGCCTTCGACCACGCTCACATCACGCTCGTTGGGACGCGCCCGGGAACTGGTCCTGCGACGAGTCAGCAGAATCTTGCCGTCATCGGTGAAGACGACGAGTAGCACACCGACCCCGTTCGCGAGCTGAGCGATCGGTTGACGAGCCGCTCTCAACTCCGTCTCACGCCCGGTGAGATTGAATACCCTTCGGATCGAGGTGGTCGTGGTTCCGCTGTCGGCACCAAGGTCCTCGATCTCTTCGTCCTCCCCCAGGCTCAGTACGGTGGCCACGAAGGTCGCGTAGTCGGACCGGAAGACCTCAAGCAGACGACCGGATCCTCCTGGTCCCGGTGTCGTGAGACTCGGTACGAACCGAGAGTCGCGAGGGTCTTGCTGTTCCATGGAGCCACATCGCCCGTCGCGAGCCGGTTCCTGGCGGCGAGGCTACGGCTCACATGGTCACGCCGCCGCGCTACCGTAGGATCAAGCGGAATCGTGGACTCGCGGAGTTTGATCTCTATGAACTGCGGCTCCAGGATCACCCGTCCATCACCTTCGACGAGACGTACACGCGTCCGCCGACTGGCGATGCTCACAAAGCCGTCCTGCCAGGGCTGCACTCGCAGAATCTTGCGCGCCTTCGCCAGCCTTCGGCGTCGTTCACGCCATCGCCTCCACGGGTCTTCCAGATAGACGTTGGCGAAAAGACCGAAGACCGCCCCCAGCAGAGCACCGAGTATGAGTCCCAGCACGAATTCGACCATTATAGTGTCCGCCCGGGTGGTCTCGGCGCGAAGTCTCCAGCATGTCCGATCATGTCTTGCCGCGTAAGCAGTTCAGTGCGCCTCCACTCTCGCCTACGCGAACGCTGGCCCAGCGAGACAAGTGTCGCTCATGCCTACGGAATGTTGAAGGGTTCGTGTCGGTGGCTTCCGGCATCGGCACGCGGGTCTCGACCTCGATCAGGCTGCGGGGCTGGCGCAGATCGCTTCACGGCCATTGGGCAGTTGACACAGGCTGGGGCTGGGATCCCGCACGGACGGCTGGGCCACGACTTCGATCACCAGGTGACGGGCAGTGTGGTGGGTTGGCGGATCGTGCCGTCCCACTTCCACTCCAGCTCGGCCGGGTCGACGTCGAGCCGCAGGCCGGGGAAAGTGGCAGTGAGACAGGTGAAGGCGATCCGCAGTTCCTCGCGGGCGAGCGGTGCGCCGATGCACACGTGAGCGCCTGAGCCGAAGGCGAAATGCGCGTTCGGATGGCGTCCGAAGTCAAGGCGCTCGGGCTCTGGGAACTCGCGCTCGTCGAGGGCCGCCGCGTCGATGGAGGGAATGGCGATCTCCCCGGCGCGGACGAGGACGCCGTCCACGTCGACGTCCTGGAGCGCGCGGCGGGGCTGGGTGGCGCCGAAGATGGAGTTCGGGGTTGTGCGCAGCAGTTCTTCGATGGCGCCGGGGATGAGCTCGGGGTGGGCGCACAAGCGCGTGTAGTGAGAAACCCCGGCCTCGTCCTGTTCGGTCAGCAGCCGCAGGGTGAAGGTAACGATGGACGAGGCGGTGCTTTCCCAGCCGCCGCCGACTAGGCTCGCGGCGAGCAACGCGGCCTCGAAGTCAGAGACACCGGTGGCCGCGGCGTTCGCGCCGATCATGGTGAGCAGGCCTCCGTCACCGGTCCCACTGTCGCGGCGGGCCGCCATGAGCCCGGCCATGTATTCGCACATCGCCATCATGGCGGCCTGATTGCATTCGTGAGCTCCTTCACCGGTGGCGAGCAGGCCGGTTCCCCACTTCTGGAACCGGGCCTGGTCCTGGTCGGGGACGCCGAGCTGCCCAGCGATGGTCTCAAGGGTCAGCGGCATCGCGAAGTCGGCGGACAGGTCGGCGTGGCCCCTGTCCCGCATGGCGTCCACGAGGTGCCGTGCGCGGGCTTCGATCATCGGAGTGAGGCGGCGGATCTTCGCCGGTGTGAACTCCGATTTCACCAGGCGGCGGATCCGCAGGTGCTCCTCCCCGTCCAGCGCCACCAGCACAGGCGCCACCTTCAGGAACGGTTTGACGCCATCGGCCTGGGCCCGTGAGAACGCGGGATGGCGGTAGACCGTCCGGACGGACTCGGCGCTAACCGCAAGCCAGGCGTATTCGTCGGCCTGTCCTTCGGGGAGCCTGACGCGGACGGCGGACTGTCCTGCGAGGGCCCGATGTTCGGGAGCGAGCATGAGCGGGGCGTGCAAGGGCTGCCGGAAGGGGAAGTGCGGGCATGGCTCCGATGGGACGCCGGTGCGGGAATCGTGGTTGGCCAGAGCCACGTCGGTCCTTTCGATGGGCTGACGGGCTCCTCCGCTGCGCCCACAGCGTCGTTCCGCTCCCCCCGCGTGTCAAGGGATCTTGCCGTTACCGGCCCTCAATGCTCGCGCCGACGGTCTGGTGCCGCAGTCCGGAAGTCCTCTGACCTGGTCGGCGTAGTCGAGGGTGAGTGCACGGCCAGGCAACGGTGCTTCGGGTGGCCAGTAGGACCGGAGGCGCTGGCATGTGTCGCGCAGCTGGTTCATCTACTGTTCGGGATAAGACTCGCCTCAGGCAAGGACGGGCGGGAGTTTCCGGGCTCCTTCGCTGCAAGCCCGCCTCGCCTGATGCGGTCGCCTGACTGCCATCGCCCGCGCGCCGCCGTCCATGCGCGGCCGTTGGGCAGGTGTTGGCCGGTCCGGGGGTGGTGGACGGGCTCACGGGCTTGGGTCGTTGTCTGGCTGGTTAGGGGTTGTGCCAGGTGCTTAGGGGGCAGGTGGTTCAGCCGCCTGTGGCGGTCTACTGCGTCGGCGAGGGTAGCGGCGTCGGGGATGTGGGCTTCGGTGATCGCCGTGGTCGCTTCGGCGGGGTCGGTGATCGTGGACGAGCGGTCCTCGCGGGGGTGGAGGCCGACCAGGATGCGCTTGTCGGCGGCGCGCAGACGGCAGGCGTCCAGCAGGAGGTCGGTGCCCGGCGCGGCGTCGCCGGTGCCGTCGGGGTGGGGCGCGCTGGTGACGACCAGGACGAGGCTCGGTTCGGCCGCGCGGGATGGGAAGTCGTCGGTCTGCGGCGAGCCCACGATCTGGACGCGGCGGTGGACGCCGAGGTAGCTCGCGAACGCGCGGCCCTCCGCCGGGGAGGATGAGGTGATGGTGCGCAGTCGGCGGTGCAGCCGGGCCGCGTCCGGTGCCTCGTCCGGCCCCAGGTAGGCGAGGGAACTCGCGGCCAGGGGCCAGCGGTGGAAGCGGTCGGCGCATCGCAGCGGCCAGTCGCTCGCGCCAGTGACCACGAGCAGGTCGGACGCCGGAGCGTCGTCCAGCGTGGCGGCCGGGATCGGGTCGCCCGGGGTGATCTGGGTGAGGTTCGGGACGAGTTGGGTCAGGCGGGTGCCGCGGCGGGCGGCCGCCGGGGGGTGGAGCGCGGTGAGGTCCGCTGGGGTGAGCGGGCCTGTCGGTATGGTGCGGCGGGTCGCGGCCGCTTTGTGGATCTTGTGCGCGGCGAAGCCTTGCCGGCTTCGGGTGAACCGTTTAGGAGCGGCTTTTACCAGGTGGTGGGTTTGCCTGGGGTGTGGAGCCAGGTTTTGAAGAATGCTTCGAGGTTCTGGCCGGAGACCTTTCCGGCTAGTGCCTCGTATTCTTCGGTGCTTCCGGTGCTGTATTCGTGTTCTGCTAGCCAGGTGCGGGTCAGGCGGATGAATAGGTCGTCACCGATTTTGTGGCGTAGTGCTTGCAGAGTCATCGCGCCGCGGAAGTAGATCGCGCGGTGGAACATCTGGTCGCGGGTTGGGTCGGCGATGACGATGTTCCAGAACGGGGGACGTCCTTCCTGGATGGGCGGCGGGTTGTCGTAGGCGTCCCTGAACGCAGACTGCGCCGATTGGCCGCCGTGTTTCTCCGCCCAGTACCACTCGACCCATTTCGCGTAGCCCTCGTTCAGCCAGGTGTCCTTCCAGGTGCGGACGGAAACGCTGTCGCCGAACCACTGGTGGCTCAGTTCGTGCGCCACGCCCTTTTCGACGGGTGGGCTCTGGTAGGTGGGGCGGGTCTGGGTCTCCAGTGCGTTGTCGAGATTGAGCGGCGGGACGAAGTTGTTCTCGACGATGGAACCGGTGCTGGTGAACGGGTAGGCGCCGAGATAGCCGGTTAGTTCGTCCGTTACGCGTGTGGTGAGGGCGGGGGTTTTGAGTGCGTTCGGGTCTGACGCCACCTCCGGGTCTACCGCGTCGAGTTGCGGGACGCCTGTGCGGGTGGTGGTCGTGGAGACGTTGAACCGTCCGATCGAGTTGGTGACGAGGTAGGTCGCCATCGGACGGTCCTCGCGCCACAGGAACGTGTCCTTGCCGTGAGCCGTCCATTGCCTCACGAGGTGGCCGTTGCCGATCGCCTTGAGGCCCTGCGGAACGGTCGTTTCCAGCGTGAACAGGGCCTTGTCGCGCGGGTGGTCGTTGGCCGGGAACCAGGTGGAGGCGCCGTTGGGCTCGCCCATGACCGTGGCGCCGTCCCGCGTGGGCAGGAAACCGTACGGCAGGTCGAAGATGATCGGGCCGCCGAGGGGCCGGGGCACCCCGTCGTACCGGACGGTCACGGTGAAGCGGCTCGACCTCCGCAGCCCCTTCGGCGGCGTGATCTCCAGCTCGCGTTCGCCGGTGCGGTCGAACGAGGCGTCGCGGCCATTGACGTGGACCCAGCGCACGGTCATCCCGTACAGGTCGAGGTTGAATCGGGACAGGTTCTGGGTGGCGTTGGCCGTGATGGTCGTCGTGCCGGTGAGCTCGTCCGTGCCCGGGTCGTAGGCGGTCTTGAGGTAGTAGTGCCGGACGTCGTAGCCGCCGTTGCCGAGGTCGGGGAAGTAGGGGTCGCCGAGCCCGGGCGCGCCGGGTTCGTACCCTATGTCGGCGGACGCGGCGGGCGCGCACAGCCCGAGGACCGCGGCGCCAGCGGCGGCAGCCGCGGTGAGCGCCGGCGGGATCCGGTGCCTGGACCTGGGAATCGCCATGGAGCGGGCCTTTCCGTCGGAATCGGATGATCAACCCTTGGAGTGATCAATACCGTCCGATACGGGGCCGCTGATCATGAAGGTGACCGGCGACGGCCACGGGCGCGGCGGTGCACTCGATGCGTCCGGGAGGCCCGCGCCGCGCGGGGGCGGAGGCGCGCGGCGGACGGGCCTCGGCGTCGTCAGCTCTTGGCGGCCACCGTGCCGACCTTGCCCGCCTTCTTGACGCTCGCCCAGGACTTGGCCAGCGACGCGGTGTGGTAGGTGTTGTCGGCCGGGTCCCACCAGAGGATCTTCGGGCTGGACCCGGTCGTGTAGCCGCGGACGATCATGACGTGCCCGGTCTTGTCGTTCCACTGGCTGCCCCACGGCTTGTAGCCCGCGTAGACGCGATACATGATCGCGACCTTCTTCGTCCCGACCGCGGACTTCACGCTCCCGTAGAACGCGCTCTGCGATCCGGGCGTCACCCGGACCACGTCGTAGGATCCGGACCCGTAGGTGGACAGTGCCTTCCGCAGACCCGTGCGGATGCCGGCGTTGGTCGTCCCGTTCGGGGACTTCGTGCCCATGTATCCCGCGAGCTTGCTCTGGCTGGGCAGGCCGCGCGTGATGAGGCGGGAGAGCAGCGCGCGTCCGGCCGCGGGCGCGCACCAGTAGGACTTCTGCTGCTTCTGCGTCTTGATCGAGACGGACTTGGTCGCCGCGATCTCGATCTGAGGAGTCGGTGCCGCGGCCACGACGCGAGCCGGAGCGGCGGCTTCGGGGGCGGCGGCGTGCGCCGGAGCGGTGGCGAGCAGAGGGGCGGCCAGGGCGGCCGCGCCGGCGAGCGTTGCGATGCGGAGCGAGGAGGACATGACGCCGATCATGTCCGTCCGCCGCATCGAACATCAGGCGCCCCGGGTCCAACTTCGCGCCCCGGACCGCTAGTGCCGGAGAACTAGAGGCAAGGCGCGGGGCGTCCGAGCATCCTTGATCGCGGACCCCTTGCTTCGAGGGGTCGTCTGAGTGAGCGGGGGTTCGAGGTGGCTTCTATTCGGCACGAGATCGTGGTCGACGCGCGTCCCGAGGCGGTCTGGGCCGCCATCGCGGACGTGGGGGCCGTCCACGATCGGCTACTGCCCGGCCGCGTCGCGGCGACCCGGATCGAGGGCGAGGTCAGGACGCTCACGTTCCCGGACGGTCATGAGATCCGCGAGCTGATCGTGGACATCGACGACGAGGCTCGGCGGCTCGCGTACGCAGTGATCGAGGGCGGGCGTCCGCCCCTCAATCACCATCACGCGTCCTTCCAGGTCTTCGACGAGCCGGGTGGGCGGAGCAGGCTCGTCTGGATCACGGACGTCCTGCCTAACGCACACGCCCCCGAGATCAGGATCCGCGTCGAGCGCGGCGCCGAAGAGATGAAGCACAACCTGGAGGCGAGCGCCGGTTCCGTCGCCTGAGACGACGCGCACTCAGTGGGACACCAGCCCTCCGCTCGCGCTGAACGAGGCCGTCAGGGCAGGTCGTGCTGGCCGTTCTTTACGTCGCGGGCGAATGCATGCCAGGTGGAGGCGGCGAGCAGTAGGTGCGCACCCCTGGGCCGCTCGGAGTCCCGCACTCCGATGTTGCGTGCGAGCCGCGCAACCTCCACGCAGTCGCTCGTCCCGGCATCGGTTCCGCTACGGCTCGACTTACGCCACACGTGATTCACCGAAACCCTCCATCGCTCAAGGGAGGTCGTGCTGGCCGCTCTTTACGTCGCGGGCGAATGCGTGCCAGGCGGAGGCGGCGAGCAGCAGGTGCGCACCCCTGGGCCGCTTGGAGTCCCGCACTCCGATGTTGCGTGCGAGCTGGGCGACCTCCACGCAGTCGCTTTGCCCGGACGTGCTTCCACTGCGGCTGGACTTACGCCAGACGGGAGTCAATGAAGCCCCTCCACTACTCGCTTGATCGCCTCGATCGAGGCATCGGCGGGCAGTGCCCGGTCGCTGATGCGGTCGAACCGCAACCGAAACGAGCGGACCTCTGCCGGGTCCATGACCACTCTTCCACCTCCGCAGGCTTCGGTGTAGGCGACGTCGGCATTGCCGACGGTCATGATCTTGAACGAGCCGTCGCGCCCCATGTGGGCGCCCACGCTTCTCGGCACGATCCGGAACGTGATGTGCGGGTGCCGCGCCCACTCCAAGATCGAGCCGAGCTGGGCACGCATGATTCCGGAACCGTCGACCGGCTGGTCAATGACACCCCAGGCGCGAAACACTCGACCTATCAAGATGATCTTGAGGGTCAACAACTGGATCGTCTCCGAAACGAATTCACGGGGCATCGGATCTGGCGGGCGGTTCGGTCGGACGGGTTGCTGGGCGACTGGGTGGCCAGCCTGCATGATCCGTCCGCCGGGATCTATCCGACCGTGATCTGTTCGGACCCGGCTGCGCTGCGTGAGGCTCTTCGCGCGGAGGCTGAGCGGGTCGCCGCGCGTCAGGGGCGCCGGTGATGGGACAGCCGCAACGCGACGGCGCCTGGCGTCCTTTTGCCGCTGGTGGGCCTACGTGCCCTCGGGAGTCGTTCTCGGGGGTGGGGGGCGAGGGGGTGCGTTGGGGTGGACGTGGGGCGCGGTGGCGGGGTGGGTGGGCTCTCTTGGGGCGTTGAGGATGCGGGAGGATGGCGGTATGGGGTCTTGTCCTTGTGGGGGTGGCGGGAAGTATGGCGAGTGTTGTGGGCGGTTGCATCGGGGGGTCGGTGTGGCGGTTACCGCTGAGGAGTTGATGCGGTCTCGGTTCGCCGCGTTCGCCAAGGGGGACGAGGCTTATCTGCTGCGTAGTTGGCATCCTGCTACGCGGCCCGAGAGTGTCGAGTTCGACCCTCGGATGCGGTGGACGCGGTTGGAGGTCCTCGGGACGGACGCCGGAGGGCCTGGGGACGACAAGGGGACGGTCGAGTTCCGGGCTCATTACCGGGTGGGGAATGAGGACGGCGAACTGCATGAGGTCAGCCGGTTCGTTCGGTATGACGGCGAGTGGGTTTATGTTCGGGGACGGGTGAGCTGATCCGTCGCACGGGGGAGGCGGTTCCGTCGCTCGGGGGAAGAGGGTCCGTAGCGGCGGCTGCGAGTTTGTGGGTGGCGGACGGTGGCGTCCGCGGAGATGGAGACCCACATGTCGCAAGGGAAGCGTGCCCTGGTCGCGGGGATCGCGGTCGTGGGCGCTGTCGGGGCGCTCGGGGCGGGGAGTGCGGCGGCGCAAGATGAGGGCGCCGAACCCGTCAAGGAGGCGCACGTCACCGGGGATGCTTGGCTCAAGTATCCCGGGGATCTGGAGTACCCGTACCGGCGGTTCGTCGTCGATGCGCACGGAGGGCCGTGGAAGATCGTGGACGGCAAGGTGGTGTTCGGGGCCGCGCGGGGGACGGTGCGGTTCGACCACTATTCGCCGGACGTTCCCGGTGGGCCGTCCGTGCATCACTGGGGTTCGATCAAGGTCGACTATGTGATGGCGAAGGGGCCGATCGCCATTGTCTCGGGAATCCGGCAGGACGATGTCCAGGCGAACGAGAAGCGCGCGAACCTGACGTTCTACCAGTCGCCGCGGGGGCACCGGTATGACCAGGCCGGGTTCTCGTGGGGGGTCACGCTGGCGCAGTGCCAGCAGATGGGGAGCGGTCCGGCGCCGTTCAGCATGAACAGTTCCGGGCCGTTCGGGAAATGGCTCACGGGGTACACGGTGAAGGACGCGCCGCTGCCCGTTCCGGAGGGCGATTTCCAGCCGCCGGACCTGCCGGAGGACTGCAAGTTCGGGGAGTAGGCTCCGCGGGCGTGGACGATCTGGACTGGGAGGCGCACCGGCCGGCGGTGTTCGGTGTGGCGTACCGGCTGCTGGGGAGCGTGGCGGAGGCGGAGGACGTCGTCCAGGACGTCTGGCTGCGCGCCTCGGCGGCCGACCGGTCCGGCGTCGCGGACCTGCGGGCGTGGCTGGTGACGATCGCCGCGCGGACCGCCTACAACGTGCTGAGGTCGGCGCGGGTGCGGCGGGAGGCGTACGTGGGGCCGTGGCTGCCGGAGCCGCTGCTGACCGGGCCGGACGCGGCGGAGCGGGTGCTCGTGGACGAGTCGGTGGGCACCGCGATGCTGGTGGTGATGGACGAGCTGTCGCCGCCGGAGCGGGTGGCGTTCGTCCTGCATGATGTGTTCGAGGTGCCGTTCGCGCAGGTCGCGGAGGTGCTCGGGCAGTCGGTGGTGGCGTGCCGGAAGCTGGCGTCGCGGGCGCGGCGGCGAGTCGCGGACGCCCGGGAGCGGACGCGGGAGCAGGCGAAAGCGGGACGTGCGGAGCGGGAGCGGGTGCTGGCGGCGTTCCGGGCGGCGGCGGAGGGCGGCGATCTGAAGGCGCTCGTGGCGCTGCTGCATCCGGACGCGGTCTACGTCGCGGACGGCGGCGGGAAGGCTCCGGCGTCCCGGCGGCCGGTCGAGGGGGCGGAGCGGGTCGCGCGGCTGCTGGTGCGGGTGGCGGCGCACTGGCCGGCGGAGACGCGGTTCGTCGAGGTCGGCGGGGAGCCGGCGCTGGCCGCCTACCGGGACGGGCGGCTGCTGTGGATCGACACGGTCGAGGTCGTGGACGGGCGGGTGGCGGCCGTCCGGCGGATGGCCAATCCGGACAAGCTCGGTCACGTCTGAGATTTCCGTCTTGTCTCCCTGGCGCAGACGAGCTGAGGAGATGAGATGGCGCATGTGGTGGTCGTCGGGGGCGGTTTCGCCGGGGTGTGGAGCGCTGCCGCGGCGGCGCGGGTGCGGGACACCGCGGATCTGCGGATCACGCTGGTCGCGCCCGGTGCGGACCTGGTGCTGCGGCCCCGGTTGTACGAGCCGGACCCCGAGCGGGCGGCGGTGCCGCTGAAGGGGATCCTGGGGCCGATCGGTGTGGAGCACGTCCGGGCGCAGGTTCAGGAGATCGACGTTCTGGGGCGGCGGGTCGTCGCGGACGGCAGCCCGCTGGCGTATGACCGGCTGGTCCTGGCGGCGGGGAGCAGGCTGGTCCGGCCCGACCTGCCGGGGGCGGAGCGACTGTTCGACGTGGACACGCTGGACGGCGCCCGGCGGCTGCGTGCCCGGCTGAGGGACCGGGACGGCTTCACGGCGGTCGTGGTCGGCGCCGGTTACGCCGGGCTGGAGGTCGCGACGGAGCTCGCCGGGCGCGGGCGGGTCGTCCTGGTCGAGCGGGCGGGTTCGGTCGCGCCGGAGCTCGGGTTCGGCCCGCTGCCGGCGATCGAGGTGGCGCTCGACCGGCTCGGTGTCGAGCGCAGGCTCGGCGCGACCGTCCGGGAGGTGCGGGACGGGGGCGCGGTGCTCGACGACGGTTCGCTGGTCCCGGCGGACGTGGTGGTGTGGACGGCCGGGTTGGAGGCGAGCCCGCTCGCGCGGCAGGTGCCGGGCGAGCGGGACGGCCTCGGGCGGCTGGCGGTCGACGCGCATCTGCGGGCGCACGGTGCTGTTTTCGCGGCGGGTGACGTCGCGGCGGCGCGGATGGACGGGGATCACTGGACGGTGCAGAGCTGCCAGCACGCCGTCCCGATGGGCAAGACGGCGGGGCACAACGCGGCGGCGGACCTGCTGGGTGTGCCGCTCGTCGAGTTCGCGCCCGCGCCGTACGTGACGGACATCGACCTCGGCGCCGCCGGGGCCGTCTACACGCGCGGCTGGGACCGGCGGGTCGCGCTGTCGGGGGCGGAGGGCAAGTGGGTCAAGCGGTGGCTGATGGAGGTCATCCAGCCGCCGGTGGACGACCCGGCGGCCCTGCTCGGCAGCGCGGGCGTCGTCACGACGCCGGTGCCCTTCTGATCCGCGTCACCAGGGGATCGGGCCGTCGTCGTCGAAGAAGCCGCCGGTGGGGCCGCCGTCGGGCAGGGTCGCGAGCCGGATCGCGATCGCCGCGCCCTGCTCGGGGGTGCGGACGCCGCGGAAGCCGTTCAGGTCGGTCGCGCAGTAGCCGGGGCAGCCCGCGTTGATCAGGATGTTCGTGTCCCGCAGCTCCTTGGCGTACTGGACCGTGATGGCGTTGAGGAACGTCTTGGACGGCGAGTACGCGGCGGAGATCGGGCCGGTCTCGGCGTCGGGGTCGCTCTGCCGGGTCAGGGAGCCGACGGTGCTGGACATGTTCACGATCCGCGGGGACGCCGAGCGGCGCAGGAGCGGCAGCATCGCGTTGGTGACGCGGATGACGCCGATCACGTTGGTCTCCACGGCGGTCCGCACGTCGGCGGGGTCCACTCTGGTGGGCTCCTGCGGCAGGCCGCCGGTCACGCCGGCGTTGTTGACGAGCACGTCGAGCCGTCCGGCGCGCTGTTCGACCAGCTCGGCGGCGGCCGCCACGGACGCGTCGTCGGTCACGTCCAGCGGCACGCCGAACGCGTCGGCGCCCGCCGCGCGGAGCTTCGCCACGGCGGCGTCGCGGCGCTCGGCGTCCCGGGCGCCGACGCCGACGGTCCAGCCGAGGGCGCCGAGGCCGGCGGCGATCTCGTATCCGATTCCCTTGTTCGCGCCGGTGACCAGCGCGATCGTTGTTTCGCTCATGCTTCGATCATGCGGGTGTGCCCGGCGGAACCTCCAACACCGTTTGGGTGGGCGGCGATACCCGTCCGGTATCGGCCGAGGCGGGGGTGGTCGCGGGTACCGTGGCGGTATGGAGACGCGGGAGTTGCGGTACTTCGTCGCCGTCGCCGAGGAGCTGCATTTCGGACGGGCGGCACAGCGGCTCGGGATCGCGCAGCCGCCGCTGTCGCGGGCGATCCAGCAGCTCGAACGGAGGCTCGGCACGGCCCTGCTGGACCGCACCAGTCGCGGCGTGACGCTGACCGAGGCGGGGAAGGTCCTGCTCGTCGAGGGCCGGGCGGCGCTCGACGCGGTCGAGGCCGCCGAGCGCCGGACCCGCCGTGCCGCGGCCGACCGTCCGGGGCTGGTCCTCGTGACGAAGGCCGGGGCGTCCGGCGAGCTGCTGGCGAAGCTCCTCGACGCGTACGCCGCCGAGCCCGGCGCGGTCGCCGTGGACGTGCAGCTGTGCGGGATCGCGGAGCAGGAGCGGCTGCTGCGGGACGGTCGCGCCGACGTGGCGCTGTTGCACCTGCCGTTCGACTCGACGACGGGGTTCGACACCGAGGAGCTGTCCACGGAGGGGCAGGTCGTGGTCCTGCCGCGCTGGCATCCCCTCGCCGGGCGGTCGCACCTGCGGATGGCGGACGTCGCGGAGCTGCCCGGGCTGCCGTTGCCGCGCTGGCCGTGCCGCGACGGCACATACCCGGACGGTCCCGGCCCGGAGGTCCGGGAGCACGTGCAGCTCCTGCAACTGATCGCGCTCGGCCGGGCGTCGGCGATCCTGCCGGAGTCGTGCCGGACGATGCTGAGCCCCGACCTGGCCGCCGTCCCGGTGCTGGACGCGCCGAAGGTGACGACGGTGATCGCGTGGCCGCCGCACAGCCGCTCCCTGGCCCTCGCCGGGCTGATCCGCGCCGCGACCCGGCTCTAGCGGGCCTCAGCCGCGGATGCGTTCGCGGAGGCGGTGCGGGCGCGGGTCCGGTGGCGGGCCGGTGAGGACGTCCAGCATGCCGGCGATGGTCGTCGTCCACGGGTAGCGCTCGGCGCGGGCGCGCGCGGCGGCGCGGCGGTGCGCGGACGGGAGGCGCAGGACCTCCTGGACGCCGTCGGCGAACGCGTCCGGGCGGGGCGCGGCGGCGGTTCCGGCGCCGGGGGCGAGGAGTTCGTGCGCGGCGCCGCGGTCTGCGGCGACGACGGGCGTCCCGCAGGCGAGGGATTCGAGGACGGCCAGCCCGAACGACTCGATGGGGCAGGTGGCGAGCGCGACGTCCGCGCCGGCGAGGAGCCGGGCGACGGCGGCGCGGTCGCCGACGTGGCCGTGGAACCGGACGGGCAGGCGCTCGCGGTCCGTCCACGTGCGCAGGCGCTGGCCGCACGGCCCTTCGCCGACGACGTCGAGCCGGCAGCGCACGCCGCGGCGCACCAGTTCGGCGACGGCGCCGATGGCGAGGTCGGGGCGCTTCTCCGCCGACAGCCGCCCGAGGTGCACGAGCCGGACCTCGCCGCCGGACGGGACGTCCGGTACCGGATGGAACGTGGCGAGGTCCACGCCGAGCGGGACGCGGTGCAGGGCGGGGGCGCCGACGCGCGCGAACTCCGCGGCGGCGAACGCGGACGTGACGACGATCGCGTCGAAGGAGGTCGCGAGGTGCCGGTTCCAGCGGTCGGTGACGGCCTCCAACGGCATCCCGCGGGGAGCGCGCGGCGCCAGCATCGCGTCGAGGCGCTCGTGCGAGAACAGGACGGTCCGGATGCCGCGCCGCCGCGCCCAGCGGGCCGCGACGGTGAGCGTCGCCTTGTCGGACACCTCGATGACGTCCGGACGGAGGCGGCCGAGCACGCGCAGGACCGGGCGAGGGTCGAGAACGAGCCGGTACCCGGGCGCGACGGACGGCCCGGGGACCGTGATGACCGGCCCGTGCGGCGAGTCCTGGCGCGTGTAGGCGGGGCCGGGGACGACGAGGGCGCGCCGGTGACCGGCCGCCGCGTAGCCGCCGCCGAGCATGTCGATCGCGGTGCGGAGGCCGCCGGAGACCGGGCTGTAGAGGTTCGCGAGCTGGACGATCCTCACGCGGTCCTCACCGGCTCGCGGACGCGCGGACGCGGACCCGGGCGCGCCGGGGTGGGGGCTTCACGTGGTCACCAGGGTCTCGTAGGTCACGGCGCGGCCGCCCGCCGCCAGGGCGGCGTCGATGGCGGCGAGCGAGGCCTCGCGGAGGCCGGGGCGGGACAGGTCGGCGGGGTGCAGCGCGATGCGGAAGGGCGTGCGGGTGCGGGCGAGCGCGCGGGCGGCGCCGGTC
>NZ_CAACUY010000092.1 GCF_900659615.1 Actinomadura fibrosa
CGCCGCGTCCGCGACCGCCCGCGACCGCTCGGCCAGCTCGCGGTCGGCGCCCCTCGCCTCGCGGCGCAGCAGGCCGGCGAGCACCGCGGCCAGCAGGCCCTGCACCACCAGCACGACCGGCGCCTCCCGCGGTCCCGGCGCGCCGACCATGTACACGAAGGCGACGACGACCGCGACTCCCAGCCCGAACGGCTGCCGCGACCCGAACTGGACGAGGAAGACCCCGCTGCTGACGACGATGTCCACCCAGCCCGTCCCGGCACTGGCCCGCAGCACCTGTGCCGGGGCGACCCACGACTGCGACAGGCAGAGGCCGGCCACCACCACGACGTCGACCACCAGCACCCGAGTCAAGGGCCCCCGCCGCAGCAGGACCGCGGTGAAGATCGCAGCCCACACCAGCAGCACGGCCACGCACCCGAGCGTCCAGCCGGGCCGCGCCACCGAGTCCACGGCCATCAGCGCGACCACCGCGCCCGCGATCGCGCTCGTCAGGCGCAGCGCCACCATGAGATGCACCGCCTTGCGCCGCACCCCTTGCTGCGCCGGACCGTCCTCGTCCGCGGCCTCTGCCGCCGCGTGACGCCGGCCCGCCATGAACACGTCCCGTAGCGGAACGAAGGGGCGCCGGGCAGGCACACGGGCCGCGATCCGACGCCCGGTCAGGGCCGAAGGATCCAGAGGACCCATTGGAGAGTGCCCGCGCGGCATTGGAACCTGCTCCAGTCTCCGCGCTCCTGGCCCTGGTAGCCCGCCGTGACGCAGCCGTCGTGAGTCCAGTACTTCCCCTCGATCTCCCAGCCCGCGAGCGGAGACCGGCCGCCGGACCGTACCTGCGCGGCCGAACCGGCCAGCGCGAAGTCGGACGAGGTGACGGGGACCATGGCCACGCCCGCCGTCACGGCGGCCAGAGCCAGGCGGGTACCGGAAAGCATGATCGGCCTCTCCCTCCGAGAACCCGGGTCCTCACGTTAGGGATCCTGTTGACTACAGGGTGTCACTTCTCCGGGCCCGCGGGCATCCGTGAAAACACGTACACGCAGAGTAGCGATCACACGACGGCCCGCCGTCCGCGGCGTGCTCAGCCCTGGCGCCGACCATTCCGGGTCCTGCCGCGTCCGCGTCTGATGGCGATCTCCACTGGCGAGAAGGCCCCGTCCCGGCGGTCGAGGTCGAGCGGCTGAGAGGGGTCGAGCTTGGGCTGGCCGAGGAAGCGCGGCGTGGTGCCGTGGTGAGGCTGGCCGGCGTGAACCAGGAACGGGTGGCAAAGGTAGACATCACCAGCGTTACCCGTTGCGTGGGCGATGGGCCGGTGCGTGGTGGCGGCCTCCGCGCGCCGTCCGAGTTCCCTGGCGTCCAGTCCGGCCTCGCCTTCCGGTTCCAGGACGCGCGCGGCGTCCAGGTGCGAGCCGATGCGCAGGCGGGTGGGCGCGTCCTGGTCTCCCACGTCGGAGAAGAGGAAGAACATCCGCAGTGCGCAGTCCTTGGACTCGATGTTCGCGCGCCACCTCATGTAGTCGGTGGAACCCGCGTCCAGATCGTCGCCGGGGAAGCTGACGTCGATGTGCCAGGTGTCGATGACGGCTGTCTCGGCACTGGGGAACCGGATCACGAAGCCGCCCAGGCCGGTGCGCGGTGTCCAGCGTCCCGGGCCCACGAGATCGTCGAACGCGGCGTGCAGGCGGGGCGTGTTGGCCGCGGCCCTGAACGGTTCGTGCGCGTAGTCGGGACGCGTGATCACCGGACGCGGCCAGGTGGCCGGATCGTGCGGGTCGGCATCGATGTCCCGCCAGATGATGCCGCGGCACTCGTCCGCGATCTCCCTCGGGAAGGCCTCGTCGATGCGGACGAAGCCGTCCTCGATGAAGGCGTTGATCTGCGCGTCGTCGAGCATGATCCCCACCGTGGCCGCCGTCCGCCGATCGCGGCAACCCGTTTTCGGCGCCACGGAACTAAAGAGGGCACGACGCCTCGCCTAAGGCATCGGCCCCATGTGCCCGGCCGGTGACGCCGACATCCTGGATGGGAACCAGATCGGAGAAGACATGCGCAAAGTCGTGCTCTACCACCTGATGTCCCTCGACGGGATCGCCCACGAGGACGGCGACTGGCTCGCCGATGACGGCCCCCAGCTGATCTCGTACCTCGGCAGGGTCATCGAGACCCAGGACGACGTCGTGCTGGGCCGCGGGACCTACGACTACTGGGCCGGGCACTGGCCGAAGTCGGATTTCGAGCCCTTCGCCAGCTTCATCAACGGCACTCAGAAGCACGTCGTCACGTCCACTGATCTCACTCAGGACTGGGCGAACAGCACTCCGGTCACCACGTCGCTGCACGACTACGTGACCGAACTGAAGCAGCGGCCCGGACGTGACATCGGCGTCCACGGGAGCATCACTCTGGCCCGCGCGCTGCTGCACGCCGAACTCCTCGACGAGCTCCGGCTGGTCGTTGCCCCCGCAGTGGTCGGCCACGGGAACCGCGTGTTCCAAGGCGGCAGCCTCCAGCAATGGAAGCTGCGCGACCTGGAGCGAGGCACCAACGGCACCCTGTTCCTCGACTACAGCCGCAGGAACTAAGGCAGGCAGCCTGTCCGCAGCGCGGATTCGTCGCGGTTTTCCTGCGGCCATTTGAACGGGGCACGGGTGGAGCGGAGTACTTATCGGTGACCGATGAGTGCGAGGAGCTTCATGAGTTATCCCCCGCAGGCCGACTCCCGGTACGACGCCGAGTGGATGACCGCACCGTACGGGCTGCGCGACGACGTCCGGTACGGGATGGACGACCAGCGTGTCTCCGGTTATCCGTCGGCTCCGTCTCCCCGCGCGTGGCCGCAGGACGATCGGGTCGGACGTCCGATGCCCTCCGACCCGTGGGCGTCGTCCGGCTTCGACGAGCCGCGCCGGGGCGGCGGCGGGGTCGGCCGGGGCGTCGTGGCGGCCGTGCTCGCGGCGTTGGTGGCCGGCGCGGCGGCGGGGGCCGTGGCCGGGCGGCTGACCGCCGGGACGCCCGCGCCCGCGACGTCCTCGGTATCGGCGACCGGAGGGGCCGGCGCGGGCGGCGATCTGAGCGGGGTGGCGGCGCGGGTGCAGCCGAGCGTGGTGTCGATCGAGGTGCGGTCGGGGAACTCGGGGGCCACCGGTTCGGGGTTCGTGATCGACCGGCGCGGCCATCTGCTGACCAACGCGCACGTCATCCAGGGCGGACGGCAGGTCACCGTCGTGCTGGCCAACCGGCGCCGTGTCGCGGCGCGGGTCGTCGGGGCCGACCGCGCGGCGGATCTGGCGGTGCTGGCGATTCCCGCGGGACGGAGTCCGGCGCCGTTGGCGTTCGGCCGGTCCGCGGACGTGCGGGTCGGCGAACCGGTGCTGGCGCTCGGCTCGCCGCTCGGCCTGCAAGGCACCGTGACCAGCGGCATCGTCAGCGCGCTCAACCGGCGGGTGCGCATGGGCGGCGGCGCGGGCGGCACCGCGTTGCAGACCGACGCGTCCATCAACCCGGGCAACTCCGGCGGCCCGCTGGTCAACGCGCGCGGTGAGGTCATCGGGGTCGACACCGCGATCGCGACCCTGGCGCAGGGCGAGAACAGCGGCTCGATCGGCATCGGGTTCGCCATTCCCGCGGATCAGGCCAAGCAGGGCGCCCAACGACTCACGGGCCCGTAGCGGCCTTGAGCGCGGGACGATCCGAGCGGGTGACGGCGGCGGGCGTCCACCGCGGTCAGAACAGCCTCGGCAGGACGCCGGACGTGGCGATGATGAGGGTGCCGATGGTGATGAAGACGGCGGGGACGAGCCACTGGCCGTAGCGCTCGACGATCGCGATGACCCTCGTGTGCGAGCCGAGCCAGGAGCCGGCCAGGCACCACAGGACGACTCCGACCGCGAACACGCCGATGGTGACGGCCGTGGCCGCGGTGCCGACGGTCCGGAAGACGGGGGTGTAGACGGAGACGTTGTCGGCTCCGTTGGCGATGGTCACTCCGGCGACCGACAGCAGGCCGGTCGCGACGGCCG
Source organism: Actinomadura fibrosa (assembly GCF_900659615.1). Taxonomy (GTDB): domain Bacteria; phylum Actinomycetota; class Actinomycetes; order Streptosporangiales; family Streptosporangiaceae; genus Spirillospora; species Spirillospora fibrosa. The sequence goes on from NZ_CAACUY010000092.1 coordinate 4,020, forward strand.
GCGGGGCGGTGTCCTCGCCGCCGCGGGCGCGGACGGCGGCGACCAGGGCTTTGACGCCGAGCGCGAGGGGGAGCAGTCCGAGCAGCCCGACCCAGTCGTCCGGGACGATCGTCAGGCCGAGCGCGGCGATCACGGACACGAGCACCAGGACCGCGATCCCCGCGCCCTGGCCGCCCCAGATCTGCCAAGCGCGAGGCCGGCCGGTGGCGCGTGAGGACAGGAAGAGCACCGTCAGGACGATGAGGTCGTCCACGTTCGTCCCCGCGAACATGCCCGCCGCCGTCGCCATGGTGCCCACGATCCCGTCCACGGTCGGGAAGGTACTGCATCGATTCATCGCGGCCGGGAGCAGGGCTCTGCGTCACCTCGGAGGGATTCCGGGTTGCCTTCGCCGCGTCAGTCGGGGTCGCTGCCGACGATCACGGTCGCGAGCTCGGTGCGGGAGCCGACGCCTGCCTTCGGGTAGATCCGGTAGAGGTGGGAGCCGATCGTCCGCGGGGACAGGAAGAGCCGCTCGCCGATCTCCCGGTTGCTCAGGCCTTGCGCCACCAGTCGGGCGACCTGGAGTTCCTGCGGGGTGAGCTGGTCGATCCCGAACGCCACGCTGCGCCGGGTCTCGCCGGAGGCCCGCAGTTCCCGGTGGGCGCGCTCGGCCCAGGGACGGGCGCCGAGCGCGTCGAACGTGTCGGCCGCGGCGCGCAGCGGCGTCGAGCCGAGGCCGAACAGGCCGATGCCGCAGCGCGCCACCCGCCCGCCGGGGTCGAGCTCCACGGCGACGGCGGCGCCCGCGATCGCGAAGTCGCCGCGCCGCCGGGCGAACTCCTCGACCGCGAACCCGGAGCGGTCCCGCCGGACGGGGAACGCGGCGCCGGTGAGGATCTCGTCCTCGGCCAGGTCCGTCTCGTAGACGCCGGTGAAGAAGTCCGCGGCCGCCACGGTGCGGCGGCCGCGGGGCGACAGCACCTCGAACCGCGCGCCGAGGGCGAGGGCCACGGCCGGGTACTCGGCGGCGGCGTCCCCGTGGGACAGCGACCCGCCGAGCGTGCCGCGGTTGCGGATCTGGAAGTGCCCGATCAGCGGGGTGGCGCGGGCCAGCAGCGGGACGTCGCGGGCCACGGCGGCGGACCCCTCGATCGCCGCCTGGCTGGTCATCGCGCCGATCCACAGGTCCCCGTTCCGCCGCTCGACGCCGCGCAGGTCGTCCGCGCGGCGCAGGTCGACCAGGTGCTCCGGCATGGCGAGGCGGAGCGCGAGCATCGGGACGAGGCTCTGCCCGCCCGCGATCGGCTTGGCGTCCTCGCCCAGACCGGCGAGCAGGGACACGGCCTCCGCGGCGCCCTCGGGGGCGTGGTAGCCGAACGCGGCGGCCTTCACGGCGCCACCTCCCGCCGCGCCTCGCGGACCAGCGCGACGATCGCCTCCGGGGTCAGCGGCAGCCGCGTGATCTCCACGCCGAAGGGCGCGAGCGCGTCGGCGACCGCGTTGATCACCGCGGGCGGGGCGCCGATCGCGCCGCCCTCCCCGGCGCCCTTGTAGCCGCCGGGGCCGGGGCCCGGCGTCTCGACGTGCCCGTACTCGATGCCGGGCACCTCGGCGGCCGTGGGCAGCAGGTAGTCCATCAGCGTCGTGGTGACGGGGTTGCCGTCCGCGTCGTAGGCGAGGTGCTCGTACAGCACCCCGCCGATGCCCTGGACGGTGCCGCCCGCGATCTGGCCCTCCACCACGCTCGGATTGATCATGGGTCCGCAGTCCTCGCTGACGATGTGCCGGAGCAGGGTCACCCGCCCGGCCCGCGGGTCGACCTCGCAGGTGGACACGTGCGTGGCGTTGGCCCAGATGATCGGGTGCTCCGGGGAGTAGCGGCCGCTCGCCTCCAGGCCCGCCGGGACGCCGGGCGGGAGGCTCGCGGGCTCGAAGTAGGCGAGGTTCGCGATCTCCGCGAGCGTCACCCCGGCCGACGGGACCCCGCGGACCGAGGCCCGGCCGCCCGCCAGCTCGATGTCCTCGGCCGCGGCCTCCAGGCGGTGCGCGGCGATCGCCGTGATCCGCTCGCGCAGGACGGACGCCGTCTCCGCGACCGCGCCCGCGGTCATCGAGCCGGAGCGGCTGCCCGCCGCGCCGCCCCCGAACGGCGTGACCGCGGTGTCGCCCTGCACGGTGCTGACGTCGGCGATGTCCACGCCGAGCGCGTCGGCGGTGAGCTGGACGACGGTGGTCTCGATGCTGTTGCCGCTGGACCCGCCGGAGACGTACACGTTGACCTTGCCGGACGGCTCGATCCGGATCGTCGCGCCCTCGGTCGCGTGCAGCGCCATCGCGGCCGTCGTCGGCTCGACGTAGGTGCAGGTGCCGACGCCGAGGTAGCGGCCCTCGGCGCGGGCCCGCTCCTGCTCTCTGCGGAACGCGCCGTAGTCCAGTATCTTCAGCGCCTGCTCGAACGTCTCCATGGGGGAGATGTCGTCGTAGGGCATCCCGTTGGGGTTGGTGTACGGCAGGTCCTCGCGGCGGATCAGGTTGCGGCGGCGCAGCTCGGCCGGGTCGACGCCCATCCGGCGGGCGGCGGCGTCCAGCAGCACCTCGCGCGTCACCGACTCGAACTGCCAGGGGCCGCGGTACGCGGTGCGCCCGGAGGTGTTGGAGAACACGCACGTCGAGGTGAACGTGGCGTCGGGCACCCGGTACGGGCCGGGGAAGAACATGCCGACCGCCGCGGCGGTGCCCACCGGCCACGGCGTCGGGTAGGCCCCGACGTCCTGGACGTAGTCGATCGAGGCGGCGAGGATCTTTCCCTCGGAGTCGAACGCGATCCGCGCGTCGGCGTGCTCGTGGCGCGACTTCCCGGCGGCGAGGAGGTTCTCCCGCCGGTCCTCGATCCACTTCAGCGGCCCCGGCACCTTCGGCGCGGCGAGCATGACGCACATGTCCTCGCGCTGCGGCGCCACCTTCTGCCCGAACCCGCCGCCGGTGTCGCGCATCACGACCCGCACCCGGTGCTCGTCGACGCCGAGCAGCCGGGAGCAGAACAGCCGCACCTCGTGCGGCGACTGGGTCGCCGCCCACAGCGTCAGCTCGCCGGTGGCCGCCGACCACTCCGCGACCAGCCCCCGCGTCTCCATCGGCACCTGCGCGTACGCCTGCTGGTAGATCGTCGCCTCGACCACGTGCGCCGCCGCGTCGAAGATCGGCGCGAGCTCTTCCGCGGGCCGGGCGGCGAGCTCGCCCGCCACGTTGCGCGGATAGCCCTCGTGGACGAGGTCGTCCGACTCGCGCGCGGTGACGTAGTCCACGACCGGCGGGAGCGGCTCGTAGTCGACCTCCACCAGCTCGGCGGCGTCCTCGGCGAGGTAGCGGTCGTCGGCGACGACCATCGCGACCGGGTCGCCGACGAACCGCACCTCGTCCCGGGCCAGCGGGGGGCGGGGCGTGTCCGGGACGTCGCGGCCGATCAGCGTGTACCACTGCTCGTGCACGCCCGGGTTCAGGTCGTCGGCGAGGAACACGGCGTGGACCCCGTCGAGCTCCAGCGCCGCCGTGGCGTCGATCCCGGTGATCCGGGCGCGGGCCAGCGGGCTGCGGACGAAGCACGCGTGCACCATGCCGGGCCGGACGACGTCGTCCACGAACGTTCCGTGCCCGGTCAGGAGCCGCGCGTCCTCCACCCGGGGCACGCGCGTCCCGGCGTAGCGGGCGGCGGCGGCCCGCACCGCGCTCACCGCCCCGCCCGCGCGGCGCGGTCCTGTGCGGTGCGGTCCTGTGCGGCGCGGTGCGGTGGGGCGGCGCGGCGAGCGGGCTCGCCGCGAGGTGGTTCGCCTGGGGTGGGGTGTCTCACGGGGCCTCCCGGGCCGTGCGCGCGGTCCGCCGCCGGCGTGCGGGGCGGGGCGCTGTCGATCGCATGATGCTGGGCAGTCGCTCAGCATTGCTGAGCACTTGCTTAGCCTCCATTCGCGCGGCGGGTCAAGGCCGCCGCCGGGAGGGGACGCGGGTGACCGGTTCCGGTCATCACGGGCCGCCCTTCCCGGGGCGGTTGCGGGGCAGGCCGAGATGCCGCTCGGCGATGACGTCCCGCAGGACCTCGCTGGCCCCGCCGTAGATGGTGGTGACCACCGCGGCCCGGAAGTCCCGCTCGAACGCGCCACCGGCGGGCGCCCCGGGCGCGTCCGGCGCGAGCACGCCCGCCGCGCCGAGGATGTCGAGGGCGTCGCTGTAGTGCCGCTGCGACGCCTCGCTGTAGAACAGCTTGCTCATCGTCCCCTCGACGCCCGGGACGCCGCCCTTCGCGGCGCGCCAGTTCATCCAGAGGCCGAGGAGGCGGGAGACCTCCTCGTCCACGGCCATCCGGCCGATGCGCTCGGCGGCCGACGGGTCGTCAAGGACGCGGCTCCCGTCGGGGCGGCGCGTCGCGCTCGCCCACGCCCCCAGCTTCCCGGCCAGGCCCTTGCGCATCGTCCCCGGGTTGCCGACGCCCCGCTCGTACACCAGCGCCACCTTCATGACGTTCCACCCGTCGTTCACCCCGCCGATCAGGGCCGAGCCGGGCACGCGCACGCCCGTGTAGAAGGTGGCGTTGGTGACCTGGCCGCCGAGCGTGTGAATCGGCCGGCGCTCGTACCCGGGGACGCCGGTCGGGACGAGGAAGAGCGACAGGCCCTTGTGCTTGGCGGCGTCCGGGTCCGTGCGGGCGAGCACGAAGACGTGGCTGCACACCTGGGCGGTGCTGGTGAACATCTTCTGGCCGTCGATGACCCATCCGTCGCCGTCCCGGACGGCGGTGGTCCGCGCCGCGGCCACGTCCGAGCCGGAGTCGGGCTCGCTGTAGCCGAGCGCGGCCAGCAGCTCGCCGCGCAGCGCCGCGGGGATGTACGCGCGCTTCTGTTCCTCGGTGCCGACGTGCTCGATCGTGCGGATCACCATGGTCGTCGTCGACCAGCCGTCGAAGTGCAGGCCGCGCCGCGTGCACTCCTCGAAGACGGCCTGCGCGAAGCCGGGGGAGACGTCGCCGCCGCCGTACTCCGGCGCCCAGCCCGCCGCGAGCAGCCCGTCGCGCGCGAACAGCGCGTGCAGCTCCGGGGTCTGGTGGCAGCCGCTGCGGAGCTGCTCGGCCACCCATTCCGGGCGCACGTTGGCGTCGGCCCACTCCCGGGCCGCCGCGCGGTGGGCGGCCAGCTCGTCGGGTTCGGCGAAGTCCATCGTCAGCCTTCCGTGTCCGTCGCCGGCCCCGGCCGGCCTTCTGACGCGTCGTCCCGGCCCGTGCCGTACGGGCGGCCGTACAGGCGGCGGGCCAGCGCGGCGTAGGCGGCGGCGCGGTCGCCGGCGAGCAGCGGCCAGGCCTTGGCGCGCCGGAAGTACAGCTGGATGTCGTATTCGAGGGTGTAGCCGTAGCCGCCGTGGAAGTGGAGGCTGTCGGACGCCGTCCGGAAGGCGGTCTCCGACGCGAACAGGAACGCCATCTCGGCGAGCGCGTCCGCCTCCGGCAGGCCGGCGTTGCGCGCCCAGGCGGCCTCGTAGGCGAGCAGCCGGGCCCCTTCGAGCGCGGTCGCGTCGTCCGCCAGGCGGTGCTGGACGGTCTGGAACGAGCCGATCAGCGTGCCGAACGCCCGGCGGTGCGCGACGTAGCCGAGGCCGAGGCCGAGCGCCTTCGCCGCGACGCCCGCGAGCGCCGCCGCGGTGAGCAGCCGCCAGTGGAGCACCGCGCGGCCGTGCGCGGCGAGCGCGTCCGCGCCGGTCGCGAGCACGGTCGCCTCGCCCTCGTCCAGGCGGCGGTCGGCGACGGGCATGGACCCGAGGTTCGGCATGGACCCCAGGTTCGGGACGGCGCCGCGCGTCCCGCCCGCCGCCTCCACGGCGAGCAGCTCCTCGCCGCGCAGGGCGATGACCAGGTCGGCCACCGCGCCCGCCGGGACCAGGCGCGCGACGTCCCCGTCCGCCGGGCGCAGCGCGACCGTCGCCGCGAGGTCGCCCGCGACGGCCCGCGCCGCCAGCGGCTCCGGGACGGCGGCCCGGGGCAGCGAGACGAGCAGGTCGTTCGCGACCGCCGCCTCGACGAGCGGCACCGGCGCCACCGACCACCCGGCGGCCTCGGCGGCGAGCGCCAGCTCCACCGACCCGGCACCGCCGCCGCCGCGCTCCGCTGGGACGGCGATCGACGGCAGCCCCAGCCCGACCGCCTTCCGCCACAGGGACGCGTCGAAGCCGAGCGGCTCCGCGGCCCGGACGGCCTCGGGAGGCGACTCCTTGCCGAAGAAGTCGCGGAGGGTGGCGCGCAGCGCCTCCTGGTCGTCGGTGAGGTCGAGGTTCACGGGCCGGCCGCCTCTCCGCGGGATGCGTCCGGCGGCGCCGGGGTCACCGGGCCGCCTCGGTCCTGGCGGTGGCGGCGACCGAGAGCCGGTCGCCGCCGCCCGCGTCGCGCACGTCGACGCGGGCGAGCCCGCCGTGCGGCCGGGCGGTGGCGACCACCGGCCCGACGCGGACGGGCTGGAGGTAGCGCAGGTGGAGCGAGCACAGCGCCGTGCCGGGCGCCAGCGACAGGACCGCCTCCTCCGCGGCCAGCGCGATGAGCCCGCCGTTGACCGTGCCGGACGCGTTGAGCCCGTCGCCCGACCGGGGGAGCACCGCCGTGCCCGGCCCCGTCCGGCGGCAGCCCGCCCGCTCGGCCAGCGGGACGGCGAGCCGCTGCTCCGGCGGCGGCGCGTCGAGGGTGAGCCGCTCGGGCAGCCGCAGCGCCGGATCGGGCGCGGACACGAACGACCCCGTCGCGACCGCGAACGGCTCGCCGCGCGCCGAGGCGAACTCGACGTCCGCGACGACGATGGAGCGGCCGGCCTTGAGGGTCCGGGCGGCCGCCAGCACGGTCCCGGACTCCGGCGCGGGCCGGAAGAGGTGCACGTCGAGGTCCACGGTGACCGGCACCCGGGGCGCGAGGGCGTCCGCCGCGAGGAGGCCGGTCAGCGTGTCGGCCCAGGTGGCGAGGATGGACGTCCGCAGCCGCGGGGTCCCCGGCACGTGCATCGGCGGCGTGACCGGGGCCGACCCGCGCATGCCCCCGCCGCCGTCCCGCACGGCGCTCAGGCCGAGCTCCCTGAGGATGTGCGACCGGCTTCCGGCGGTGCCGGTGGGCATGGGCGGCTCCTCTGCTGAGATTAATGCTCGCGCTTGATGAGAATATCATTCTCGCCCCCGTGTGCCGAGGGGCGCGGGACGGAAATCAGGGCTTGGACGACGGGACGGTGCCGGGCAGCGTGCCGGTGCCCGCGCCGGTGCCGGAGCCCTTGCCCTTCGCCAGCGGCTTGCCGTTCTGGTCGGTGGTCGACTCCACGCCGGAGGCGAGCAGGGTGATGTTCTCGGCGAGCCACCGCCCCCCGACGCGCTTCATGTTCAGCGCGAGCGTCGCGCCGGTGTTGGACTGGATCGTGGTCGCCGTGGTGACCTTCGTGTTGATGACGACCACGACGGTCGCGCCGCCGCGCTTCGCCTCGCCCGGGTAGACGCCGTTCACCACGGCCTTCGAGCTGACCTTGTTCGTCCGGAAGTACTCGGTGAGCGTGCCGGCGGTCGGCTTGATCGCGTCCGCGGCGGCCGGGGTGAGCAGCCGGTACTTCGCGGCGAAGGACTGGTCCATGTGCTGGTGGTCCCAGTTGAAGAAGGTCGCGGCGACCCGGCCCGCGGCGCCGCTCAGCTCGCGCCGCTGGTCCGCCTCGTCCGACAGCGACCCGTTCTCCCGCCAGACGAGGGCCAGCAGCACGGCCAGCGCGACCGCGACGACGGCGGGGACGGCCCACAGCGCGCCCCGAACCCTGGACCGCTTCGGCGGCGCGCCGTCCCCGGTCCTCTCGGCGCGGCGGAGGGCGGAGACCTTGGTGAAGCGCCTGCGCGACCGCTTCCCCGAATTCCCCGAAGCCTTGCCGGGACGCTTGCCGGGGGGCTTCCCGGCGGGCTCGCCGGGGGGCTCCTTGGCGAGGGATGCCACCCACACCGTGGCCGGGGCCTTCGGGACCGTCGCGCCCCTCCGGCCGGGCGCCCTCCGTCCGCCCGCGTCGGCGCCGCCGCCGCGCGGCGGGTCCCCGCACGCGGTGCCGGTCTCGCACTCCTCGATGACGAGGTTCGCGGAGGCGTACTCGTAGACGACCGGGACGTCCCGCTCGCCCGCCTCGGTGCCGCGGGTGGTCGTTGTCATCTTCTTCTCCTCCAGAGCGGGCGCCCGGCCGTCCTGAGCGTGCCGATGAGGACCCTGAGCAGGATCAGCCCCGCGATGACGGGCGGTATGCAGATCAGCCACGCCATCGGGTCGCGGTGGGTGTCGTTCGCGGTCGTGCGGGCCGGGACGGTGCCGTTCCCGGCCGGTTCGCCGGACGAGGCGGCCCGCGCGTCCTCCGCCGAGCCCTTCCCACCGGACATCGGCGGGATCTGCTGCTTGGGCAGGCTGACGCCCGGGCAGGCGGGGATCGGCGGGATGGCCGGGAGCGGCGCCAGGCTCTTGTACTCCACGACCGTCTTCACGGGCGTGGGGGTGATGATGAACGTGATGTTCAGGTTCGGGTCGCCGTTGTGGTAGGTCAGCACGCCCTTCATCGCCGACGCGAGCTGCGGCGACCAGCGCAGGCCCTCTTCGAGGTCGCGGACGTTGCGGTCGGTGAGCGCCGCCGGCAGCGCCGCGCCGAGCGCGCTCAGCAGGCACCGTGTCGCGGGCCGCGAGTCCCGCAGCAGCGCGGCGGTGCGCTCCAGCAGGCCGGGCGCGGTGTCGCGCAGCTGCCGGAGCGAGTCGTCCACCTCGGCGAGCGAGGAGGTGACCTGCGCGGTGCCGGCGATGCCGGTGCCGAGGTCGCCGCGGTGGGCGGCGAGGACCCTGGTCAGCGCGCCGAGGTTGGTGATGAGCTGGTCGATCGTGCCGGTCTCGGCGGCGAAGGCTGACGCGAGCCGCGACCCGCCGTCCACGGTCATCCGGAGGGTGTCGCCGCGCCCGTCCAGGCCGCGCGCGAGCTCGCGCGTGACGGTGCGCAGGTCGCCGGGGTCGAGGCCGTTGATCGCCTTGGTGACCGAGGCGAACAGGTCGCCGTAGGTCTCCGACACGCTGGTCCGCGACAGCGGGATGACCTCGCCGGGCCGCATGGGCGGGCCGCCGCCCGCGCCGGCGGCGGGCTCCAGGTCCACGTACGGCTCGCCGATCGCGGACTTGAGCGCGGCGGCGGCGCGGACGTCCCGCGGGATCCGCCGGCCCCGGTCGATGGACATCCGCACGAGCACCGACCGGCCGTCCAGCCGGACCGAGTGGATCTTGCCGACGGCGACGCCGAGGTAGGTCACGTCGAACCCCGGCTGGAGGCCGGGCGAGGTGGCGAACCGGGCGCTGATCCGGTACGGGTGCGAGAACGCCTCGAACCGCAGCACGTTGCGGACCGCCCACACGCCGAGGACGGCCGCCAGCAGCGCGAAGACGGCCAGGTTGACCCGGACGCGGCGGGTCACCGGCGCGGCCTGATCATCTGGACGAGCTCGTCGAGCGTCGCGGGGGACCGCGTCCCGGCGGGCCGGCCGCCGCCGTCGAACTCGATGACGGGATAGGTGAGGAGCTGCCCGTTGTAGACCTGCCGGGGCATCCGGTGCACGAACTCCTCGACCCGCGTGATGAGCGTGTCGAGCCGGGTGCGGCCGGCGGCGAGGACCTGGAACGTCGGTCCGATCTCCTCGATCATCCGGCGGAGGCGGTCGGTCCGCCCGACGAGGACGGTGTCGTTGAGGGTCCGCGCCAGCTCCGACAGCGACCGCACGGCGGCGAGGACCCGCTCCCGGTCGTCGGCGAGCGTGCGGGTCGCGGTGGCCAGCCGCCCGGGCAGCTCCCGCAGGTCGTCGTCGTGCTTCGCGAGCTCCCTGCCGAGCTTCGCGAGGTCGTCCACGGCCCGGCCGAGCCGCTCCCGGCGCTCGCCGAGGGCGGCGGTCAGCGTCCCGGCGTCCCCGATCATCTCCTTGAGCCGGGGGCCGCGCCCGGCGAACGCGGTGCTCGCGGTGTGCACGAGGCCGGGGGCGTCCCCGTCGGCGAGCGCGCCGACGAGCGGGCCCGCGCGGCCGACGATGTCCTCGAACCCGGGGCTCGTGCCGGTCGCCGAGATCCGCGCGCGCGACGCGAGGAAGGGCCCCTGGTCGAGGCGGTGGCCGGGCGGCGGCTGGAGCTGGACGTAGTTCTCGCCGAGCAGCGAGGTGACGGTCACCTTCGCGCTCGTCCCGGCCGGGATCCGGACGCCCTTCCTGATGCTCATCGTCACCCGGGACCGGTAGCCGGGTCCGGAGCCGACGAGGGCGACCTTCGTGACCGATCCGACGGCGACGTCGGCGACCTTGACGCTGTGCCCGGCGACGAGGTTCTGCACGTCGGTGAAGTCGGCGGTGAGGACGAGCGGGCCCTTCGGCGCGTGGAGGGTCTGGACGGAGCAGCCGCCCAGCGCGCCGCAGAGCGCGAGCGCCCCGGCGGCGGAGAGGAGTCTCACGGTCCCTCCTGGCAGTTGGAGTAGGGGGGCGGCAGCGGGCACGGCACGTTCGCGTTGATCGTCGGCTCCTTCAGCGCCGCGGCCAGGTAGGACCGGGCGAAGTTGTCGAGGCCGACCCGGAGCGTGATCGCCCTGCGCTCCGGGTCGTAGGCGTTGACGAACTGGAAGCCGAGGCCGGGCAGCGCGCGCAGCAGGCCGCCGAGGCTCTCCGCGCTGCCCTTGAGCAGCAGGGCGACCTGCGCGGTCCGCGCGAGGTCGCCCGGCAGGGTCTCGCGGTGCAGCTTGACGAGGACGTCGCCGCGCCTGGCGAGGTCGGCGACCGACGTGACCAGCGTCTGGATGTCGGCCCGCTCCTCGGCCAGCATCCGCGAGGCCTGGGAGAAGCCGCTCACCAGCGAGCCGAGGGTCTTCTCCCGGCCGCGGACGACCGCGGCGAGGCGGTTGAGGTTCCGGGCGGCCTTCAGCAGCTCCTCGTCCTGCCCGGCGAGGTCGTTGACGAGCCGTCCCGCCTGCTGGAAGGCCTGGTTGAACGCGGCGCCGTTGCCGTCGAGCGTCCCGGCGGCGTTGCCGAGCACGGTGTCGGCCTTGGCGGGGTCGAAGCTGTCGAGGAGCTTGCCGAACGACTGGAGGGCCTCGTTGACCTCGACGGGGACGCGTGTCCGGTCGGTGCGCAGCACGGCGCCCTCGGGGAGCCTCGGCATGCCGGGGCGCCAGGCGGGGGAGAAGGTGAGGGTGCGCTCGCCGATCAGGCTGAGCGGCACGATCGCCGCCGTCGCGGTGGCGGGCAGCGGCACGCCGCGGTCGACGGTGGCGACCACGCGGACCTGCCCGTTCTCGGGGGTCACCGAGTCGACCCGTCCCACGTTGACGCCCATGACCTGCACCCGGGACCCGGGGTAGAAGGACACGGCCTTGGTGAAGTAGGCGGTGACGCGGTACCCGGACGTCCCGGCGAACGGCCCGCCGAGGACCGAGCACGATCCGAGCGCGACGGCGAGGACGGCCGCGGTGGCGGCCGCCGCGAGGGGGCGGAGCGGTGGCGTCACTTGACCCCTTCCGGCGGCACCAGCGGGTAGTTGGGCGGGTTGAAGTTGGGCTGCGGCCCGACGACGCCGGGCTGGACCGGGCCGAAGCCGACGAAGCCGCCCTCCATCCAGCGCCCCTCGCGGCTGCCGCTCGTGCTCAGCCCGTAGAAGGCGGGCCCGAACCAGGCGAGGGCGACGTTCAGCGACGGGAGGTTGTCGCCGGTGAGCGTCCGCGTGGCGAGGTGGAAGTCGTTGAGGACGGTGTTCAGCTGCTTCTGGTGGTCGGTGAGGACCCTGTCGAGGCTGCGGACGACGCGGCTGCCGCTGCCGATCGCGGTGGCGAGGTCGTCGCGGCGGCGCACCAGCTCCTTCAGGAGGCTGTCGCTGTAGGCGAGGAGCTGGGCGAGCTGGGTGTCCTTGGCGGCCAGGGTCCCGCTGAGCTTGCCGCTGTTGGCGATGATGGCGGCGACCTGCGGGAAGGAGTCGTTCAGCGTGGCGCTGACGCGCCGCAGGTCGGCGAGCATGGTGGCGAGCTCCCGCCGCGACGGCAGCTTGACCTTCGCGGCGGCGCCCAGCAGCTTGTCGACCGACGCGGCGTCGAGCCGTCCCGCGAGGGTGGACGCGTTGTCGAGCGAGCTGTTCAGCGTGTAGGGGACGCTGGTCCGCTCCAGCGGGACGCGCCGCCGGGCGGACGGCAGCGACCGCAGGTCCGGCCCGGCGACCGGGCCGGACAGCTTGATGTACTGGCCGCCCAGCAGGTTCGACAGCCGGATGTCGGCGTGCATCCGCCGGCCGAGCCGGATGCCCGGATCGACCTTCCAGGTGATGACGACCTGGCCGCGGCCGAAGTCCGGCCGGATCCCGGTGACCTCGCCGACCTTGACGCCCGCGAGCTGCACCTCGCTGCCGCGCTGGAGGCCGCCCGTCCCGGCGAACACGCCGCTGACCGTGTATCCGCGCTGGAACAGGCCGAGGCCGCCGTAGGCGTACGTCGCGAGCAGCACGGCGCCGACCAGCGGGATCGTGACCGCGGCCAGTGCGAGCGGGTTCCGGTCGCGGAACGACCGGGCGAAGAATCCCCTCCAGCGGTCCATCACTTCACCCCGTTCTGGCCGCCGAGGAACACCATGCGGACCATGGCCGAGAACATCTGCTGCTGGTCGGTGGTGAGGCGGGCCGCCTCCGGGCTGATCGCGGGCGCGCCGGTCGCCGTCCCGCCGGTCGCCGTCCCGCCGTTCACGCCGCCCGGCCCGACGGCGGGCGGCGGCGGCAGGTTCTCGGGGAACGGGCAGGTGTCGGTGTGCACCACGTTCATGCAGAGCGCGTTGCCGCGCAGGAAGTGGCCGCCGTCCATCAGCGTCAGCAGCGCCTGGAGCGCGGCCGGCAGCCGCTGGATCATCTTGTCGATCGTGCCCATCTCGCGGCGGGTGAGCTCCAGCAGGCTCGCGGTCCCGTCGACCGCGCGGCCGAGCTCCGGCGCGGACGAGCCGAGGACCGCGTCCAGGTTCGCGGTGACGCTTCCGAGCCGGGTCGCGGCCGTGCCGAGGACGGCGCGGTCCTGCGCGAACGCGCGGGTCAGCTCGGTGAGGCTGCCGATCGTCTGCGCGATCTGCCGGTCGCGGGCGGCGAGCGCGCCGGTGACCGTCCGGTAGTCGCCGATCATCCGCTCGATCGTGCCGCTGCGCGAGCCGAGGACGCGCAGCAGCGCCGCGAGGTTGGTGGTGATCTGGTCGACGCGGGCCTGGTTGCCGTCCAGGGCGACCGCGAACGCCTGGAGGATCTTGTTGATCTCGCCGGGGTCGATGCCGCCGACCAGCGGGCCGAGGTCGTTGATCAGCGCGCCGAGGTCCACCGCCGAGCGCGTCCGGGTCAGCCGCTGCCCGTCCCGGGCCATGGCGGTGCTGGTGCCGGGCTCGATGTAGACCTCGCGCTCGCCGATGAGGTCGCGCCAGCGGATGGCGGCCGAGGAGTCGTCCGGGATCCGCAGCGACGACCGGACGCTCATCGACACGACGGCGCGCCCGTCGACGACCTTCACCGACGTCACCCGGCCGACCGGGCTGCCCGCGATCTTGACGCGGTCGCCGTCCCGCAGCCCGTTGACGTCGTCGAACACGGCGCGCAGCCGCAGGTCGGAGCCGAAGTCGGCGCCGACGATGCGGAAGGCCATGAAGACCGTCAGGGCGGTGGTGACGGCCGCGAACGCGACGAACCCGCGCAGGGCGCGCGGATCCAGGTCGGTGCGGCGGCCGGGCCGCCCGCGCCCCCGGAGAAGGCGGCGCATCATCCCCCTCCCTTCGCCGCGCCGGGGTCCGGCTTGTTCGGGACGGCCGGCTCGATCGGCGAGCAGAGCCCCGGCAGCGCGTCGCACAGCGCGTCGCTCGGGTCGATGTGGATCGTCACGCGCGAGAGCAGGGTGTTGTGCGGGCCCGGCGCGCGGGCGATGCCGGTGAGCTGGGTCAGCACCGAGCCCGAGCTGCTGATCAGGTCGGGGAAGTAGGAGCGGTACCGGTACAGCACCCCGGTCGCGGGCGAGGCCGCGTCGACGACCCGCCCGGCCGCGCCCGGGTCGGCGCGCAGGATCCCGTCGAGGGTGCGCGCCGAGCCGTCCAGCCCCGCGAGGAGCCGCTCGAACTGCGCGCGGTCGCCGGTCATCGCGGGCAGGACGGTGTTGAGGTCGGCCGCGATGCCGCCGATCTCGGCCGCGTGGTCGGCGGCGGTGCCGAGCACGGCCCCGCCGTCGTCGACGAGCCGCCCGAGGTCGCCGCTGCGCCCCGCCGTGGCGTTCAGCAGCTTCGCCGAGTCGTCGATCAGGCCGCCGACCTCCTCGCCGCGCCCGTCCAGCCCGCCGTTCAGCGTGTCGAGGATGGTCGCCAGGTCCTGCGGGGCGATCGCGTCGAAGAGGTGCACGGCGGGCGCGGCGACGTCGGTGAGCTCCTGCGGGTCCGCCGTCTTCGCGATCGTCGCGCCGTCGGGCAGGAACGGGCCGGTGCCCTCGCCCGTCCCGGGCCGCAGGTCGATGTACTTGGGCCCGAACACCGACAGCGGCACCACGGCGGCCTCGGACCCGGCGGGCGCCTTGACGCCGCGGTCCAGCCGGAGCGTGACCCGCGCCCTGCCGTCCGGGGTCAGCCGCACCGCCGACACCCCGCCGACCTTGACGCCGCGGACCTTGACGGCGGAGTGGGTGTCGAGCCCCTCGCCCGCGCGCCCGAAGACCGCGTGCAGGTGGCTGGCGCCGGGATGGGTGTCGCGGGTCCCGAGGTAGGACAGCACGAGGAGCCCCGCGATCCCCGCGGCGCCGAGGGCGCCGTAGCGGAACCGGGTGCGCGGCGACAGGTCGGTGGTCCTCATCCGGTGAGGCTCACCGTCCCGCCGTCGCCCCAGAAGATGTACGACAGCAGCAGGTTGACCATGATGATCGTCACCATGGACTCGCGGATGGCCCGGCCGGTCGCCAGCCCGACGCCGACCGGGCCGCCCTTGGCGTTGAAGCCCCGGTAGCAGTGGATGAGCACGATGATCACCGTGAAGACGACCACCTTCACGACGCTGTAGAACACGTCGATCGGCGGCAGGTAGAGGTGGAAGTAGTAGTCGTAGATGCCGGGCGAGATGCCGAAGAAGCCGACCGAGATCAGCCGGGTGGCGAAGAAGCTGGCGAACAGCGCGAGCAGGTACAGCGGGACGAGCGCGGCGAGCGTCGCGGCGAGCCGCGTGCACACGAGGTAGGCCAGCGAGTTGATGCCCATGACCTCCATGGCGTCGATCTCCTCGGAGATCCGCATCGCCCCGAGCTCGGCGGTGAAGGACGCGCCGAGCTGGAGCACGAGGGCGACGCCCGCGATGATCGGGGTCACCTCGCGGACGTTGGCGTAGCTCGCGATGATCCCGGCGAGCGACTGGACGCCGACGCGCTGGAGCCCGGGGATGGCCTGGAGGCCGACCGTCGTGCCGGTGAAGAACGACATGAAGAACACGACGGTGACCATGCCGAGGCCGACGACGACCGCGCCGACGCCCGCGATGATGTCGCTCATCTGGCGCAGGACCGTCCGCAGGTACTTGCCGCGCCCGACACCGGTCACCATGTGGTGCGCGACCATGCCGCTGAAGACGCAGAACTCCAGGAACTCCGGCGGGCGCGCGGGCCGGAGCCGGCGGAGCAGGCCGGCGGCGCGGTAGGGGATGACGGGCTGCATCAGATCCTCGGGGGGAAGAGGGTGTAGGCCAGCGTCGAGATCACGTAGTTGGCGGCGAACACCAGCAGCGCCGCGACCACCACGGCCTGGTTGACCGCCCGTCCCACGCCGCTCGGCCCGTAGCCGCAGGTCATGCCCTTCCAGCAGGACACCGACGCGGCGATGAACCCGAACACCCACGCCTTGAACAGCGTGACCGTGAGATCGGAGAGCCGCAGCAGCGACGTCGCGCCGTCGAAGTACGAGCCGGGCGTGACGCCCTCCCGCACGACGTTGAAGAAGAACCCGCCGACGACCCCGGCGAGGATGATGAGGGAGCAGAGCATCACCCCCACCGTGCTGGCCGCCCACAGCCGGGGCGTCACCAGCCGGTGGACGGGGTTGATGCCCATGACCTCCAGCGCGTCCAGCTCGTCGCGGATGCGGCGCGAGCCGATGTCGGACGTCATGGCCGAGCCGCCGGCGCCCGAGATCAGCAGCGCCGCGGCGACCGGCGCGACCTGCGTGACCAGGGCCTGGACGACGGTCGCGCCGGTGCCCGACTCCGCGCCGATCTGCCGGACGATCTGCCCCACCTGAAGCGCGATCGTCCCGCCGAGGGGCAGCGCGATCAGCATCACCGGCAGCGTGGTGACACGCGCGATGAACCAGCACTGCTCGACGTACTCGCCCGCCCAGCGGCGCACCGCCCACGTCTTGCGGAAACCCTCCAGCGTGATGGCGATGAGCACGCCCGCCTGCTCCAGCCAGCCGAACAGGAAGCCCCGCAGGTGCGCCGCCCCGGGGACGGCGGCCCGGCGGCGGGCCGGAACGGTCCGGGCCGCGGTCACGGCCGGCCTCCTCGGAGTCCTCGCATGCGGTGCTCTCCGTCGTCTCGCGGGGTGGGCGTGGTGGTATCGATCGTTCCGACGTTGGAGAAGACTATTGGACGTCCAAGAGAATGTCATTGTCAAGACAGAGACGCGTCTTGCCGCATGTGAACCGGTGGGCATGGGAGCCCCGCCGCGGCGCGATCGCCTCCGGCGGACAGGACGGGCGCGCCACGGGACATGGCCGTTATGGGACGTTGCGGCGCACCGCCCGAACGACCTACTGTGCACTCGGTAGGTTGCCCGGAGAGAGGAACGCGTGACCGCTCAACGGCCGTACGACGCGCTTCTGGCCAAGGGCGAGGACCGCAGGCAGCGGATCCTCACCGCGGCGCAGCGGCTGCTGGCCCGCAACGGGTCCCGCGGCACCACGCTCGGGCAGATCGCCCGCGAGGCCGGGGTCACCACCGCGGGGCTGCTCCACCACTTCTCCTCGAAGGAGCGGCTCCTGCACGCGGTCCTCGACGCCCGCGACGCCTACGACACCGCCAAGTTCGACCCGTTCGGCGACGTCTTCGCGCAGCTGCTCTGGAGCGCCGTGCGCTACACGGAGGCCCCCGACCTGGTCGGCATGTTCGTCGTCCTGCAGACCGAGAGCATCGACCCGGAGGCGCCGCTGCACGAGCGCTTCCTCGAACGTCAGCGCCTCACCCTGAAGCTCGTCGCCGACGGCATCAGGCGGGGCCAGCGCGCCGGCCGGTACCGCGCCGACGTGGACCCGGCCGTCAAGGCCGTGGAGATCCTCGCCTTCCTCAACGGGATTGAGTCGTCATGGTTGCTCGACCCTTCGATTCCCCTGGAGCGGGTGTTCCAGGAGTACGTTGCGTCGCTCGCCCGGCAGCTGGCCGTCCCGGCTTCCGACGCACCCTGAGGCGGCGGCTCGTCGTGCTCGCGCCGGACCCCGCCGAGGCGGTGCGGCTGGCCGGCGGCTGGCTGTTCGACCGCGTGTCGGCCGGCTGGGACGTCACCGTCCTCACCGCGGGCGGCGCCGGCACCCGGCCGCTGCGGATCCTCGGCGCCCGCGCGGCCCGCCTGGAGACGGTGCTGGCCTGCCCGCTGCGGATCCCGCGCCCGCGCGCCCTCGCGGTCCACGAGGGCCTGTACCGCTCGGACGCGCGCGTGCGGCGGCTCGTCCTCGACGCCCTCGGCGGCGGGACGGCCGAGGTGCGGCTCTGGGGCGGCGACTGCGCCACCGACCTCGACGACGCGGCCGGGCCGGTGTGCCACCGGCCGAGCCGGGCGGCGCGCGCCTTCAAGGCGCAGGCCCTCGCCGCGGCCGCGCTCCCGGACGACGCCTGGCAGGGCGTCGAGACCTTCCGCCACTGCGACCTGCTGCTCCACCGCGAACCCGGCTGAGCGGCGGCCTCGGATCAGCCGCGCACGCCGGGATCCGCGCCGAGACCGTCGAGCGTGTCGACACGTCCGCGACCTCCCCGGAACGGAGTTGCCGCCGATCCAGACCGGCACGGGGTCCTGGACGGGCCGCGGCCGCGCTATCACGTCCCGGGCGCTGAAGTGCCGTCCCTCGTGGCTGAACGGCTCGCCGCTCCAGTGCGGCGGCAGGACGTCCAGCGCCTCGTCGAACAGGGCGTTGCGCTCGTCCATGCCCACCCGAGCGCGCGGAACTCGCTCTTCTGGTAGCCGGTGCCGAGCCCGAGCGTCAGCCGCCCGCCCGACAGCCGGTCCAGCGTCGCGGCGGCCTTGGCGAGCGGGAACGGGTTCCGGTAGGGCGCGACCGCCGCGTCGCGCAGCGGGCCCGGTTCGAGGCCGTCGCCGTCCGGGCCGCCCGGCTCCGGGAGGTGGAGGACGAAGCGCATCGGCGTCTCCTCGCGGACGTCAGCGGCGGGGCAGGCCGAGGAGGCGCTCGGCGATGATGTTGCGCTGGATCTCCGAGGTGCCGCCGGCGATCGTCCCGGCGAAACTGCGGGCGTAGCGCTCGAACCAGCTCGACGTGAACAGGTCGACGCTCATGTGGTTGGGCGGGGCGGTGGACGCCGGATGCGCTAGCGCCTCGGCGCCGCGCTCCTCCAGCGCGTGCAGGCCGGCCCGCTGGACGGCCTCGGAGCCGAGGAGCTTCAGCACCGACAGCTCCGCCGCGTCCCGGTCCGGGCCGAGCTGCCGGTAGCCCAGCAGGCGGAGCGCCTGGAGGTCCATCCGGAGGGTGGCGTACCACTCCTGGTCGCTGGGCGCGTCCCGGAGGATGTCCTCCATCCGCTCGGCGAAGCTGAGCCAGAGCAGCGTCCGCTCGTGGCCCAGGGAGCCGTGGGCGACCGTCCATCCCTTGTTCAGCTCGCCGATCAGGTTCTTCGCGGGCACCCGGACGTCGGTGAAGAACACCTCGTTGAAGTCGAGGTCGTCGGGGGAGGCGATGGAGCCGAACGGGCGGCGGACCACCCCCTCCGCCGCCGTGGGGATGAGCAGGACGCTGATGCCCTTGTGCTTGGGCGCGTCCGGGTCGGTCCGGACGAACGTCAGCAGCACGTCGGCGTGGTGGGCGCCCGACGTCCAGACCTTCTGCCCGTTCACCACGAACGCGTCGCCGTCGAGGACCGCGCGGGTCCGCAGCCCGGCGAGGTCCGAGCCGGCGCCGGGCTCGCTCATCCCGAGCGCGGCGGTCATGTCGCCGCGCAGGATCGGGACGGCCCAGTCCCGCTTCTGCTCCTCGGTGCCGAACGTCAGCACCGACGCGGCGATGATCCCGATGCCCTGCGGGTTGAAGCTCTGGTAGATCCGCCTGCGGGAGAGCTCCTCCAGGTGGGCGAGCTGCTGCGGCAGCGTCGCGCAGCGCCCGCCGTACTCGGGCGGGTTGCCCGGCACCAGCCAGCCGGCGTCGAACAGCCTCCGCTGCCAGCGCCGCGCCCACGGCGGGACGTCGGCGCTCGACCGCGGCCGCGGCACGGCCTCCGCCTCGCTCGGCAGGTGCTCGTCCAGGAACGCCGCGAACGCGGCCCGGAAGTCCTCGACCTCGGCGTCGGTGGCCAGTTTCACGACGGCATCGCCCTCCTGCGCGGATCACGGACGGAAATATTCCTTCCCGATCCGAGAACCATACTCTCGCGAGATATGCGTGCGAAACCCCGCCGCGTTCGGGAGGGGCGGCGCCAGTGCAGGCGTTGCGATCGCGTGCGAAGCCGGGTTCGAGCGTGCGAGAACCTGATCGCGCAGCGAGCCCTGGGCGAGCCGGAGCGATGCAGCGATCGCCGCAGCGCCCGTTGAAGGAGGGCCTTCAAGGCCCGACGTCGAGGGCGGTGCAATCAATTCCAGCGAAGCCCTTCGCGCAGAATTCCCAGACCTCGCCGGCGGTCAGGGGGTTCCCGCCGTCCTCGTCGGAGACGCCGCTGGACTGGGCGACGAACATGACCGTCTGCATCGTCAGCGCGGCCGCGCGGCGCGGCACCATGCCCGCGCGCAGCCGGCCCGCCTCCTCGGCCTCGGTCGCCAGCTCGGTGAGCAGCGCCAGCAGCGGCGCGTGGGCGACCTTCACCTCGGCGGGGTGGCTGAGGAGCAGCTGCGGGGCGAAGTCGGTGAACAGCGGGCGCTGGGCCGCCGGGTCGGGCCGGGACAGCTCGAACAGGAGCTCGACCGCGACGCGGAGCCGGTCCAGGGGGTCGGGGTGCCCGGACGCGGCGGCCCGGATCTGGTCGGTGGCGCGGCGCAGGGCGTCCTCGAACAGGGCGAGCAGCAGCTCGTGCTTCCCGTCGAAGTGCTGGTAGAAGCTGCGCAGGGACTGGCGGGAACGGTCGACGATCTCCTGGACGGTGAAGTCGGTGCCGCCCTTCTCGGTGATGATGGCCTGGGCGGCGTCCAGGAAGCGCTCGACGCGCTGCTCGGCGCGGAGCTTCGCCGCCTTGGTGGAGCGTTCGACCGCGCGCTGCTTCCAGGCGGGTTCGCCGCCGGGAGGCGCCGCGGGCGGGTCCATCTTCGATGCCATGTCAAGAACCTTACTGCACGGCGGCGATAATAGCCCTTCCGTGAACGCCGGTGTGCGCAGTACGTTACGAGATATTTTCTCTCTGGTCCGGAGAAGCCTCCTCTCGCCGGATATCCGGAAGCGAATGCGTGACCCTTGTCACCGTCGCCGAACCAACCTAACTTGTGTTCAGTAGGTCACCCGGATGGCGGTCGCCCGGAAGGGGCCCGGCGGACGGTCGGCGACCGTGCGCCGCGCTTCCGGCGAGGCGAGGCCTCTCGACGGAATAGGGACATCATGGCTGCTCGACCCATCGATCCCGCTGACCCAGGCGTCCGGCGAGCGCACCGGATCGCCCGCCCGGCGGCCGCCCCCGCCTCCCGCCTCCCGCTGCGGCGGCGGCTCGTCGCCGTGTCGCCCAGCGTCCCCGAGGCGGTGCGCTCCGCCGGCGGGTGGCTGTTCGACCACGCCACGGCCGGGTGGGACGTCACCGTCCTGACCGACGACATGGCCGACCCGCGCCCGCTGCGCATCCTCGGAGCCCGGCACATGCGCCTGGAGAGCGCGCTCGCCATGCCCGCGCGCGACCCGCGCCCGCACGTGCTCGCCATCAGCGCCGACCTGTACTGGGGCCGCTCGAACATCCGCCGGATGGTGGCGGCGCTCGGCGACGCCCCGGTGGAGGTCCTGCTGTGGGGCGGGGACGACGCCCGGACGGGTGCGCCGCACCGGCTCAGCACCGCGGCGCGCGCGTTCAAGGCCCACGCCATGGCGGCGAGCGCCTGCGCTCCGGGCGTCCCGGCGAGATCCGCGGGCCGTGGCACGGTGGCGGGGCCGGACGCGGGGGCCGGGACCGCTGAGCTCTTCCGGCCCTGCGAACCCGCCCCGGCGGTCGCTCACGGAGCGCCGAAGCGCGGTCAGTGAATGGTGTGAGCGCCGCCGTCCACGAGGAACAGGCCCCCGGTAGTCGCGCCGGGTTCTGAAATCGCGTTCTATCGCTGTCGAGGTCGCGGTGGAGGTCTCTTCCCGGGGAGCGGTTGTCAAAGTAGAAACGATGTTCTAATTTTGCCGGTGGAACCACAGGTCCGGCGGGCGGTCCGTGCGCCGGGGCGCGACGAAGGGCACACCATGGCGCACGAGCTCCCCTTCCGCTTCTTCGACTGCGACAACCACTACTACGAGGCCCTGGACGCGTTCACCCGGCACATCGAGCCGGAGTACCGGAAGCGGGCCATGCAGTGGGCGGAGATCGAGGGGAAGACCCGCCTCCTGGTCGGTGGGAAGGTCAACCGGTTCATCCCCAAGCCGACCTTCGACCCGGTCGCCAGGCCCGGCGTCATGGACGAGTACTTCCGCGGCCGCAATCCGAAGTCGGCCGATCCGAGCGGGCTGTTCGGCGAGCTGGAGCCGATCCGCGCCGAGTACCGCGACCGCGACGCCAGGCTCGCCGTCATGGACGAGCAGGGCATGGAGGCGTGCCTCATGCTCCCTACGCTCGGCGTCGGCATGGAGGTCGCGCTGAGCCACGACATCCCGGCGCTCACGGCGGCGTTCCGCGCGTTCAACCGGTGGCTCGACGAGGACTGGGGCTTCGCCTACCGGAACCGGATCTTCGCCGCTCCCTACATCACGCTCGCCGACCCGGACAACGCGGTGCGCGAGCTGGAGTGGGCGCTCGGCCGCGACGCCCGCTTCGTCGTGATGATCCCCGGTCCGGTCCTGACCGAGCGGGGGTCCCGCGCCCCGGGCGACCCGATGTTCGACGGGTTCTGGCGGCTCGCGAACGACGCCGGGATCACCGTCGCCTACCACGGCGGCGAGACGCACTACACGAAGTTCCTCACCGAGTGGGGCGAGAAGAGCTTCACCGAGGCGTTCCGGGCCACGGCGTTCCGCGGGCTCGTCTCGGCCGAGCCCATGCACGACACGATCGCCAGCCACCTCTCGCTCGGCCTGTTCCACCGCTTCCCGAACCTGCGGACGGCCTCGATCGAGATCGGCTCCGCCTGGGTGTTCCACCTGTTCGAGAAGCTGGCCAAGTCCTACGGCCAGGTGCCGCACCTGTACCCGGAGGACCCGCGCGACACCTTCCGCCGGCACGTGTGGGTCTCGCCCTTCTACGAGGACGAGCTCGCGGACCTGCTCCGGCTGGTCGGCGCCGACCGCATCCTCATGGGGTCGGACTGGCCGCACGTGGAGGGCCTGGCCGACCCCGCCTCCTACATCAAGGACCTGCGGAACTTCGACTACACGCCGGAGGAGTGCGAGACCGTCATGCGCGCCAACGGCTGGGCCCTGGCCACCCGGCGCCCGGCCTGAGCGGGCGCGCGGAGCGGGCGGTCAGCCGGCCGCCCCGGCGTTTCCGAGCACGAGCCGGGTGACGCCCTCCATGCGGCGGACGGCCTCGTCCAGGCCGCTTCTGCCCGTGACGAGGTTCGCCACGCACGTCGTTAGGACCGAGTCGAGCGTGATCTGCACGTAGGGCGCCTGCTCGGGCGGCACCGTGGCGAGCAGCCGCCCGAGGACCGCCTCGCTGGAGGACCCCATCCGGTCGAGGACCCGGATGACGTCCGGGTCGGTCGAGGCGAGGAGCTGCATCATCAGCTCGGCCATCCGGGGGCTGCGGTGGAAGGCCCGCAGCGCGCGCCGGAAGTAGTCGGCCGCCAGGACGGCGGGGTCCTCGTCGGCGGCGGCGCGCCCGAGCATCCGGCGGGTCAGCCGCTCCTGCCACTCGGCGAACGCCGCCGCCATCAGGTGCTCCCGGGAGCGGAAGTACCGGTAGGCGGTGCCGAGGGCGACGCCCGACCGCTCCGCGACCTCGCGCATCTGGAGGTTCTGCGGCCCGACCTCCTGCACGATCTCGGTGACGGCCTCGATGAGCCGCGCCCGGCGGACCAGCTGCCGGCTGGTCATCGTCTCCACGCGCAGCGGCGGCGGCTCGGTCCCCGTCACGGGACGCAACGTTAGCAGCGCCCCGGCCTGCGCCCGGCCTCTCCACTTTAGAACCTCGTTCTCATCCGTGGCGGTGTCGCCGGGCAGGCGGCCGGTCGCATGACTGATTCGGCCCGTCCGGCGCGGTTGGTTCGATGCGGGGCAACCCTGAGGAGGCGAGAATGAGCACCACGGAACCCCTCGCGCGGCCCGCCGCGGTCCCGGCCGCCGACGGCACCGGCGCGCCATGATCGCGCTGCTGGTCCGCACCGGGTACGCGTCCGCGCACCTCGCGGCCACGCGGTACTGGCTCGGCGGCGTGACGGAGGCGGGCGACTGCGGGGACGGCTGGCGCCTCGCGGTGTCCGAGGGACGGCCCCACGACCTGGACAGGGCGACCCAGGACTACGTGCGGGAGACCGGCCGGCCCGTCCTGCTCGCCGAGATCGTCGACGACCGGTTCGCGCTGGTCTACAACGCGGTTCCCGGCGACGGGACGCGGGTCGCCGTCCTCGGCCTCGACGCGGCGGTCCAGGACGGTCTCGACCTGGCGGAGTACCGGGAGCACGAGGCCCTGCGGGAGCTGCCGGCCTGGGCCGCCGCGGCGGGCACCGCACCCGACCCGGGCGGGCTCGAACGGACGCTGCTCCACCCCGGCGGCGACGGCCTCGGGTTCACGCTGTTCAGCGCGCTGCTGTCGGGCCTCGGCGTCCCGGGCTTCCTGGACGTCGAGCTCCCGGAGCCGTCCGAGCCGCCCGGCCGGCCCCGCCAGACCGTGTCGGCCGAGGCGGTGCTGCTCGTCCGCTCGTCCAGGAAGGTCCCGAAGCTGCGGGCCGCGCGGGACTGGCCGGGCGCCTGGCAGGACGGCGAGCAGCGGTTCAAGGGCGGCTGGCGGCTGGCCGGCTCGGCCGACTGGCCCGCCGACATCCCCGCCGCGATGGAGGCCTTCGCCACCGAGACGCGGGGGCCGGTGATCCTCGCCTGCGCCGCGGACGCCGGGTTCGCCATCGTCCAGGGCACGTCCCAGCCGGGACGGCACTGGTCGAGCGTCGTCGGCCTCGACGCGGCCCACGACGCCGGGCACTGCACGAACTTCCACCACTCCGAGCGCGACCGGTTCTACGAGGACTCGCTCGGCTGGTCGGCGGACGCGGGCCTGGTGTGCGACGAGCCCCTCCTGCGCGCCGCCTACGACCGCCCCGGCGGCCCCGGCGAGGAGGTGGCCCTGCTCATGGTGCTGTTCGCGGGCCTGGGCGTCCCGGGCTTGGAGCACGTCCCGCCGGACTGGGACGGTTCCCCGCTCGACTCCGGCGGCCGGGGCCTCGGCGGCTGGAACATCGGCTTCGAGATCGACTTCGGCTGACCGCGGTCGGCATGATCGGGCCATGGCCCTGCTCGCGTTCGCCGCCGACGTCGTCACCGAGGGCACCGTGCTCGGCGCGGACCGGACCCGCACCCCGGACGAGGTCACCCGCGTCCTCGGCCCGGATTTCGGCGAGAACCGCCGGGATGACGTCATGTGGCGGGACTACGGCTTGGTCGAGTTCTTCTGGGAACGCCGCTCCCGCCATGCCCCCTGGACCGGTACGCATTTCAGCGTCCAGGTCCACCGGCTCGACCGGGCCGACCCCGGCCTGGTCGAGGAGGCGATCGAGAAGAGGTACGGAGTTCTCACGGGAGCGCGGCTGCGCTTCGACGATCTGCGCGCGTCCGTGGACGGCCGCGGTGGCGCGCTGCGGGAGGTTCCCGAGGCGTCTCCCGGGTGCCGCGTGTACCGGCACTCCGGTTCCCAGGCGTCCGTCGTCGTCATGGATGACGGCTATGTCTGGTCGATCAGCGCACCATGACGGTGCGTCCGGCCCGGACGGCCCGGGCGGACCGGACGGACCGGGCGGCCGTGCCGCCTCGGCGCTACCGGGGCTCGTCCGCGGAGGTCACCGGGGCCGGTTCCGGGGCGCCGGTGTAGCGGGTGACCATGCGGGCGATGAAGTGCGCCACCTCCTCGGGCGGCGCGGACGGCAGCATGATGTGGCTCGTCGTGAGGCGCACGGCGGCCTCGGTGATCTCGGTGAGGACGGTGCGGTCCAGTTCGGGCCACTGGCGCAGCGCGTGCTCGGCGATGCGGGCGCTGGCGGCGAACAGGACGGGCTCGCTCTGCGTCGTGAGCAGCGGCAGCAGCTCGTCGCCGCCCGCGCCGGTCAGCACCATCTTCTTGAGCTGGTCGTCCGCGGACATCTCCAGCGAGAACAGGACCGCCGCGGTCACCGCCGAGTACAGGTCGCGGTGCTCGGACAGCACCCGGTCGATGCCGTCGAGGTAGCGCTCGTTGTCGCGGATCACGACGGCGCGGGCCAGGCCCCACTTGTCGCCGAACTCGTTGTAGACGGTCTGCCGGCTCACTCCCGCGGCGGCCGCGACGTCCTGCATGCGGACGCCCCGGTAGCCGCGCTCCACGAGGAGTTCGGCGGCGGCGTCCAGCAGGTCCTCGCGCACGGAACGGCCTGCGGTGCTCATGAGTCGTTCCTCCGGGATGCCGATGGGGGCGGAGCCTCCCGCCATCATTATCCTTCCCCGCCCGCCGGGCGCGGCTACCGCGTTCCCGCCGGGTCGCCGCCGCTGTCGAGCAGGTGCGCGAGGGGGAGGGTGGCGGCGCCGACGGCGACGGCCTCGGGGCCGAGGTGGCACAGCTCGACGGACGTCTGCGCGAACGGCTGGCGGAGCGCGTAGTCGCGGGCGGCGTCGACGACCTCGCCCAGCATCCGGCCGCCGATCAGCAGCCCCGCCCAGCCGCCGATGATGATCTTCTCGGGGCTGAACAGGTTGACCAGGTCGGCGATCCCGGCGCCGAGGTGGCTCGCGATCCCGGCGCGCAGCTCCGCGGCGGCGGCCGACGGGTCGGCCAGCAGGCCCGCCAGGGCGTCCTCCTCGTCGGCGCCCGCGGGGCCGCCGGCCGCGCGGTAGCGCTCCAGCAGCGCGGTGGCGCCGACGTAGGCCTCCAGGCAGCCGCGCGACCCGCACCGGCACGGGGCGCCGCCCACCTGGACGGTCGTGTGGCCCCACTCGCCCGCGCTGCCCGCGGCGCCCCGGTACGGCGAGCCGTCGATCATCACGCCGGCGCCGACGCCGGAGCCGATGAGCGCGACGACGGCGTTGCGGTGTCCGCGGCCCGCGCCGAACCACATCTCGGCCTGGCCGAGGGACGTCGCGCCGTTGTCGACGAACAGCGGCAGGTCGGTGCCCGCGCGGAGCATCCGCTCCAGCGGGACGCCCTCCCAGCCGATCGTCTGGCAGTGGACGACGGCCTCGGGGCCGTGCTCGATGACGCCGGGGACGCCGACCCCGACGCCGATGATCGTGGACGGGTCGACCGACGCGCCCTCGATCACGGCGGGCAGCCCCTCCAGGATGTGCCGGACGACGGCGCGCTCGTCGTGGCCGCCGTCGCCGAGGGGGAGGTCGGCCTTGGCGAGCTGGGTCAGGCCGAGGTCGAACAGCTCGACCATCACGCGGGTCTCGCCGACGTCCACGCCGACGAGGTGGCCGTACCCGGCCGCGGTCTTCAGCAGGACGCGCGGGCGGCCGCCGTCGGAGCCGACGCTGCCCGCCTCGGCGACGAGCCCGGCCTCGATCAGCTCGCTGACGACGTTGCTCACCGACGCGGGGGACAGGCCGGTCTCCCTGGCCAGGTCCTGGCGGCTGAGCGGGCCGTCGAAGTACAGCCTCCGCAGCAGCACCGACCGGTTGGTGCGGCGCAGGTCCCGTACGGTCCTCCGGTGCCGTTCCGGCATCCGGCCCCCTCTCGCGGCGGCCGGGGCGGCCGCCTCCCCCGCAGGCTTCCAGGTCTTGACCCCGCCATTATGTCACTGCTTAGATCACGTCGTGAAATAAGGTGTGACATAACTCTCCGTGTGACGCACCCCACTCCGAATGCGGAAGGCCGAGCCGATGCGCCACCCCACCTCCCGGGCGTCCCGAACCCGCGCCGCACGACCCCGCGCCGCACGACCCCGCGCCGCACGAGCCGGCACACCACGAGCCGGCACCGCCCGACCCGCCGGCCGCCGGGCGATCGCCGCGCTCGCCGCCGCGCT
>NZ_CAACUY010000093.1 GCF_900659615.1 Actinomadura fibrosa
CGCCGGAGACGGCGGCGATGAGCCGTTTGTTCATGGGAGCTCCGAGTCGTGGATCGATGGCCGCGCGGGGCGGCCACGGCGGGGGGAGGCGGCGCGTGGCGGCGGAGGCCGGCGCGGGAGCTGCTGCGGATCCCGATCGGCGTCGGCGAGGACGGCCAGGCGGTCGTGCTCGACCTGAAGGAGGCGGCGAGGAGCGGCCACGGCCCGCACGGGCTGGTGGTCGGCACGGCCGGGTCGGGCAGGTCCGAGCTCCTCCGCACGGTGGTGCTCGCGCTGGCGATGACGCACGCGCCGGACGACGTCAACGCCGTGCTCGTGGACGTCGCGGGCGCCGGGACGTTCGGGCCGCTGGCGGGGCTGCCGCACGTGGCGGCGCACGTCGACCGGCTGGACGGCGACCCCGCGCTGGCGGACCGGCTCTACCAGGCCCTGTACGGGGAGCTGACGCGGCGGCAGAACCTCTTCCGCGAGGCCAAGGCCGCGAACTGGGTCGAGTACGGGAACGCCAGGGCGGGCGGCGAGCCGCTTCCCCCGCTCCTCGTGGTCGTGGACGCGTTCACGGAGCTGCTCGCCCTGCGGCCGGACTTCGTCGAGATCTTCGTCATGATCGGCCGGCTGGGCAGGTCGCTCGGCGTGCACATGCTGCTGGCGACCCGCCGCCTGGACGAGGGCACGCTGCGCGGCCTCGCCTCCCACCTGTCGTACCGGATCGCGTTGCGCACGCACTCGGCGATGGAGTCGCGGACGGCCATCGGCGTGCCCGACGCCTACGAGCTGCCGTCCGCGCCGGGCTCGGCCTACCTGCGGCTCGACTTCGACAGCGTGATCCGGTGCAGGGTCGCGACGGTCTCCGGACCGGCCCGCGGGCACGGCGCCGGTGCGGCGCGGGCGCGGATCGTCCGGGAGCTCCAGCCGTTCGTCGCCGAGTACGTCCGCCCCGAGGTGGTCGACGAACCCGCGGACTCCGGCCCGCCGGACACGGGCGAGCGGCTCCTCGACGCCGCCGTGGCGCGGCTCGCCGGGCACGGCCGTCCGGCGCACCGGATCTGGCTGCCGCCGCTGGACGAGCCGCCCGCGCTCGGCGCGCTGGTGCCGGTCGCCGCGGACCCGTCCCGCGGGCTGACCACCGCCGACCCCGCGCTGCGCGACGGGCTCCACGCGACGGTCGCGGTCGTGGACCGGCCGTTCGAGCACCGCCGGGAGCCGCTGCGCGTGGACCTGTCCGGCGCGGCCGGCCACGTGGCGATCGTCGGCGCGCCGGGCAGCGGGAAGACGACGCTGCTGCGGACGCTCGTCGCGTCGCTGGCGCTCTCCCACACGCCCCGCCAGGTGCAGTTCTACGGCCTCGACCTCACCGGCTGGATGCTGAGGCCGCTCGCGCGGCTGCCGCACGTCGGCGGCGTCGCGGCGGGGCGCCGCGACGGCCAGCTGCTGCGCCGCACCGTCGCCGAGCTGACCGCGCTGCTCGAACGGCGGGAGGCCGTGTTCGGCGAGCACGGCATCGACTCCATGGCGGCGTACCGGCGGCTCCGCGCGGCGGGAGAGGTGCCGGACGACGGCTACGGCGACGTCTTCCTCGTCGTGACCGACTGGAGGACGCTGCGCGACGAGTTCGAGGAGCTGGCGGTCTCCGTCACCGACATCGCGGCGCGGGGCCTCGGCCACGGCCTCCACCTCATCGCCACCGCGGACCGCTGGATGGACTTCCGCCCGAACGTCCGCGACCTGCTCGGGACGAGGCTGGAGCTGCGGCTCGGCGACCCGATGGACTCCGAGGTCGACCGGAAGCAGGCCCGCTGGGTCCCGGAGGACCGGCCGGGCCGCGGCATCACCCGCGAAGGCCACCACTTCCTCGCGGCCCTCCCCCGCCTGGACCCCCCGCCGAACCGCGCGCCGGACGGAGAATGGGACGAGGCGGCGGACGAAGGGACGGCCGCGGCGCTGGCGGCGGCGGTCGCCGCGGAATGGAACGGCCCGGCCGCCCCGGAGGTGCGCGTGCTCCCGACCCTGCTCCCGGAACCGTCCCTCGTGGAGGCGTCGCCCCCGGTGCCCGGCGCCGGCGGACCGATCCCGATCGGCATCGGCGAGGACACCCTCGCCCCGGTCGCGCTCGACTTCGCCGCCGCGCCGCACTTCCTGGTGATCGGCGAGAGCGAGTGCGGGAAGACGAACCTGCTCCGGCTGATCGCGAAGGGCGTCGCGGACCGGTACACCTCCGAGCAGGCCAGGATCGTCGTCCTCGACTACCGCAAGCGGCTGGTCGACGTCGGCGGCACCGGGCACTGCATCGGCTACGCGCCCGCGGCGTCCGTCGCACGGAAGATGGTCGAGGACGTGACCGCGGCCTTCCGGCAGCGGCTCCCCTCCGACGACCCCGGCGGCGCCGACGCCTCCGGCGGCCTCGGCGGCCTCGGCACGGGCCGGCCGCCCGACCGGTCCTGGACGGGCCCCGACCTGTTCCTGATCGTCGACGACTACGAACTGGTGGCGCACATGGGGAACCCCCTGGCGCCGCTCATGGCCCTGCTCCCGTACGTCCGCGACATCGGCCTCCACCTGGTCATCGCGCGCTCCTCCGGCGGCGCCGGGCGGGGGATGTTCGACCCGGTGCTGACGCGCGTCCGCGAGTCGGGCTCGCCGATGCTGGTCATGTCCGGGAGCCGCGACGAGGGCATCCTCGCCCACGGCGTCCGGGCCGAACCGCTCCCGGCCGGGCGCGGGACACTGGCCGGGCAGCGGACGAAGCCCGTCCTCGTCCAGACCGCGTACGTGACCCCGGACGTGCCGGACGGCGCCGCGCCCCCGCCGTCCTGAGGTCCGGGTCCCCTCCGCACCGCCGCCCCCCACCCCGAGGATCCGCACCTATGGCCACCCCGGACGAGACGAGACCCGCCGCCGACGGCAAGGGCGGCGGGCAAGGCGACCGGCCCGCCGACCCGAAGCCCGCCGACCCGAAGCCGGGCGCGCTCCCGAAGATCGCCTGGCTGCTCGCCGTGCTCGTCCCGCCGTCGGCGCTGGCGGGGTTCTGGCGCGACGTCGTCCGCGACCACGCCGTCCTCGCGGTGGTGCTGCTCGCCGTCTACTGGGCGCTGCTTACGGCGGGACGGTTCGCGGCCGGGTTCGTCCGTGACCTCGTGACGCGGCGGCGCGCGGGATGGCTCGACAGCGCCGACCGGGCGCTGTCGCTCCGCTTCACCCGGTTCCGCGACAAGTACCTGGAGAACCTCGCGGGAAGCCTCCGCTACATCGACCAGAAAGGGCTCGCCACCGTCGGCTTCTACGCCCCCGAACTCGACGAGGTGTTCGTGGACGTGAGCCTGGCGATGCGCGCGCCCGGCCTCATCCAGGGCGACGTGCTCAGCGGCGCGAGCGGCGAGCGGCCCGGCGGCGGGCACGAGCCGGGTCCGCCCGAGAGCGCGGAACGCCGCTCCATCACCGACTTCCTGGACCAGCCGGAGCCCCGCGTCCTCGCCATCGTGGGGGCGCCCGGCAGCGGGAAGACGACGCTGCTGCGGCACACCGCCCGGCACATCTGCCTGGACCGCGACGGCCGCCGCCGCACCGTCCCGATCCTGCTCTACCTGCGCGACCACATCGCGGCCATTACCGGGAACCCGCGGATCGGCCTCGCGGACGTCCTGCGCGGGACCCTCGGCCGGATCGGCGCGGACGAGCCCCCGGGGTGGCTGGAGAAGCGCCTGGAGGAGGGCGACTGCGTCGTCCTGCTCGACGGGCTCGACGAGGTCGCCGACCTGCGCGACCGGCGGCTCGTCGCCGACTGGGCGGAGCGGCAGATCGCCGACCACCCCCGCAACGACTACGTCATCACCTCGCGGCCGAAGGGCTACCGGGACGCGCCGCTGGCGGGCGCGACCGTCCTCCAGACCCGCCGGTTCACCGACCCGCAGATCGCCACGTTCGTCCGGAGCTGGTACCTCGCCGTCGAACGGCACATCGCCCGCCCCGAGGGCCGTGACGACGAGGAGGTCCGGCGGCGCGCCGAGCAGGGCGCGGACGACCTGCGCGCCCGGCTGCGCGCGTCGCCGAACCTGCACGAGCTGACCGTCAACCCGCTGCTCCTGACGATGATCGCCAACGTGCACCGCTACCGCGGTGCGCTGCCCGGCACCCGCTCGGACCTGTACCGCGAGATCTGCCAGGTCATGCTGTGGCGGCGGACGGAGTCCAAGGGCCTCGCGGTGGAGCCGCGCGGCAGCCAGAAGGAGCTGCTGCTGCGGCACCTGGCGTTCGAGATGATGCAGCGCCGCGTCCGCGACATCACGGCCGCCGACTGCGAGCGGATCCTGCGGCCCGTCCTGCGGCGCGTCCCCGGCGAGCTGAGCGCCGAGGACTTCCTGGCGGACGCCGGGTCCAACGGCCTGGTGGTCGAGCGGGAGAACGGCGTGTTCGCCTTCGCCCACTTCACCTTCCAGGAGTACCTCGCCGCCGAGCACATCCTGGAGAAGGGCCCGGTGCGGACGCTGGTCCGCGCCGTGGACGACGACTGGTGGCGCGAGTGCACGCTGCTGTACGCGGCCCGCGCCGACGTCGACCCGATCGTGGAGGCGTGCCTGCGGTCGGGCACGGTCACGGCACTCGCCCTCGCCTTCGACTGCGCCGACGAGGGCCGCGAGCTCGGCCCCGAGCTCCGCGCCCGGCTGGACGCGCTGCTCGACGCGTCCGGCACCGAGGACCTGGAGCGGCGCCGCCTCATGACCGCGGTGACGATCACCCGCCAGCTCCGCAGCGTCATCCGCACCGCGGACGGCGGCCGCCTCTGCACGACCCCGGTCGGCGCGGGCACCTACGAGCTCTTCCGCCAGGAGACCGGCGCGCCTCCACCGGACGCCCCGTCCGGCGGCGACCCGAACGGCCCCGTCCTCGGGGTGCGCGCTCGGCAGGCCCGCGCCTTCGTCCAGTGGGTGAACGAACTGGTGCGCGGCGAGTCGCTGTACCGCCTGCCGACCAGAGCCGAGATCACCGACCCGAACGCCCAGAGCATCCTGTACCCCGCCGGTTCGGCGCGGCACCCGGAGTCCTTCTGGGTGACCGCCGCCGAACAGCCCGAGCGTCCCGTCCTCTGGTCGCCTCCCGACGCCGACGCCTCCCGTGCGCTGACGGCAGCGGACGTGCTGGCCGAGGCGCGCCGCGATGTCGACGGCGCGGCCACGGTGCTCGCCGCCGTGCTCGCGCTGCGCGCGAAGGCGTCCGCCGCCGCGGCGCTCCGGCTGCTGGACGCCGTGGGCGACCCCGACCTGGACTCCGCGGTCGCCCGGCTCCCGGACGCGGTGTCCGCGCTGGACGCCGCCTTCGCCCACGGCCTGATCGAGTCGCTCGACACCGGCTTCGGACTGGCCTCCGCCATCGCGCCGGACGCCCACCGGGTCCAGAAGGTCGCCGGGGAACTCATCGACGCCGAGGAGACCGCGGTCCTCCGGATCCTCATCCGCATCCTGGCGATCGATGTGGCCATGGACCTGAGCAGTCTCCTCGGGAGCGGACGCGCCACGGGCGTCGCCGAACTCGACACGCTCAAGGAGCCGCTGCGCGCGCTGGAGCGCGACACGCTGCGAAGCCGGCGCCGCAGGAACGTCCCGTACCAGTCGGTCGTGAGCGCCGGAGAGCTGCTGCGCTACCCGGCATCCGGTAACCCCGAGGGCCTGGACGAGAACTCCGCCGTCCTGCCGCTCGCCAGGGCGCGCTTGGACGTGCAGTGTCTCGCGGTCGGTCCGGTGCTCTCCTGGACGGCCGACGCCATGGCGGCATCGCCCGACCAGCCGGTGAAACCGTTCGTGGTCACGGCCGTCGACTGGCCCGCCCTGGCCGACGTGCTTCCGCACGGGTCCATGATGCGGATCGGCTCGGTGGCCTGGGAGGTCGAGCGGACCGCCCTGCTGACACGGGAGGCCTTGCCGACGCTGGACCTCTCGTGGACGTCCGGCGACGATCCGTCCCGCGCGTGGCTCACCGAGCTGGCCGACGCGACGGCCCGGACGGCGGCGCCATGGCTGGCGCGGAAGTCGGACGCCGGACGGGAGGAGGTCGGACGCATGCGGCTCTCCGCCCTGTGCCTCGCGGCCGAGTCGAGGATCCGCGGGAACCGGGACCTGGCCGTGAGGTGGGCGGCGCACGCGGCGGCGATCACGTGGTTGCAGAAGCGGCGTGAGGGGGCGCTCCCGCCGGTCGAAGCCATCGTGCTCGCAAGCGACTGACCCGCCGCGCTCAACGCGAACAGACGCGCGACGCCGGAGAGACGCGCGGCGCGGGAGGGTGCTCGACGCAGGAGGGTGCGCAGCGCGACGGCCGGTGCTCGCCGGGGCGGGCTCACCGAGGGGGTGGTGGCGGTGGGCGCCGCCCCGGCGGGCGGGTCCCGGCGGGCCGGTTCCGGCGGGCCGGTTCCGGCGCTAGCCGACCTGGAGGTCGACGCAGGCGTAGAACGCGTTGGTCGTGTCGGCGATGTTCCAGACCGCCAGCAGCTTCTGGCGGCCGGAGACGTTGCCGAGGTTCACGGTGTGGGAGACGGTGCTCGGCGGCTGCGCGTCGTTGCCGCTGACCTCTTTGAGGAGCGTGTTGCCGATGTAGTACTGCCAGTTCGAGGTGCGGTGCGCGGCGGTGAAGGTCCACCTGAAGGTGGCCGTCCTGCCGACCGGTGTCGCGCGCCAGCCGAGGGCGTCGTTGTCGAGTTCGGCGAACCTCGCGTTGCCGCCGCTGCAACTGCGCAGGCCCTTCGGCCCCTCGACGCTCTGCGGTTCGTACTTGATGTCGCCGCACTGGACGGTGCGCTGGGCGCACTGGGCCTGGCGGCTCGGCGGGGAGTTGATGTAGCCGTGCGCGCTCGCGGCGCCGGCGAGGACGACGACGAAGGCGGGGGCGAGCGCCGCGCCGGAGACGGCGGCGATGAGCCGTTTGTTCATGGGAGCTCCGAGTCGTGGATCGATGGCCGCGCGGGGCGGCCACGGCGGGGGGAGGCGGCGCGTGGGAGCGCTACCGCCGGGGCGGGGGGACGTTTCGCCTGCTCGGAGCGGGCGCGGGCGGGGCGCGGGAGCGAGCCGCCATGGCGGCCTCCAGGGGGCGACCGGAGTGATCTTTTAATAAACTTTCCTGTCAGTTTTGCTCTGGGCCGGATCGCTGTCAAGACCGCCCAGTGCCGCCGCCGCCCGGCCCGGCCGGTAGCGTCGGCGGGGAACGGCGGCGCCGCCGGGCGCCGCGACGACTTCCGGGAAGGACCCCGCCGATGATCTTCATTACCGCCCGCTTCCGCGTCCTGCCCGAGCACGCCGACCGCTGGCCCGAGATCTCCCGCGGCTTCACCGAGGCGACCCGCGCGGAGCCGGGCTGCCTCTGGTTCGACTGGTCGCGCAGCCTCGACGACGCGAACGAGTACGTCCTCGTCGAGGCGTTCGAGGACGGCGACGCGGGCGCGGCGCACGTCGGCTCCGAGCACTTCAAGGCCGCTCAGCAGGAGCTTCCGCGGTACCTCGCGGAGACGCCGCGCATCGTGAACGCGACCGTCCCGGGGACGGACTGGTCGGAACTGGGCGAGATGGCCGTCGAGCGCTCCTGAGCCTCCTGCATATCTCGCGCGCGTCGGGTATCGGCACACAGTACGAAGCCCCGACGAGGAGGAGCAGGAGGATGCCGAAGACCACCAAGGGCGGCAAGGCCAAGAAGGAGGAGCTGCCGGACACCATCAAGCGTTCGGACGCCAAGGCCCAGCGCACCTACGCCAAGGCGCACGACTCCGCCGTCAAGGAGTACGGCGAGGGCGAGCGGGCGCACCGGGTCGCCTACTCCGCCCTCAAGCACACCCACGAGAAGGTCGGCGACCACTGGGAGCCCAAGCCCGGCGGGTCCAAGGGGCCCTCGGACAAGCAGGCCGAGGGCGGCCGGAACACCTCCCGGAAGACCGCCGGCGGAGTGAACGCCAACGCCTCCAAGCAGCACCTCTACGACGTGGCCAAGCGCCTCGGCATCTCGGGCCGCTCGTCCATGACCAAGGACGAGCTGGTCAAGGCCATCGAGAAGGCCAACGACCGCGAGAGCGCCAGGTCGAGGTCCTGACGGGCCGCGACGACGCGAGCAGCGGCCGCCGCGTCCCCTGACGGGGGCACGGCGGCCGCTCGCGCGTTCAGGTCCCGGAGAGCGCGGAGATCCCCTGCTCGTGCGCGTAGTCCTCCAGCCGCGTGCGCAGCCGGCGCCGCCCCCGGTGCAGCCGGGACATGACGGTCCCGATCGGGACGTCGAGGATCTCGGCGATCTCCTTGTAGGCGAACCCCTCCACGTCGGCGAGGTACACCGCCAGCCGGAACTCCTCGGGCAGCTCCTCCAGGGCCCGCTTCACCTCCGAGTCCGGCAGGTGCTCCAGGGCCTCGGTCTCCGCGGACTTGAGCCCGCCGGGCGTGTGCGACGCCGCCCGGGCCAGCTGCCAGTCCTCCACCGTCTCGGCCGAGGACTGGACGGGCTGGCGCTTCCTCTTGCGGTAGGTGTTGATGAACGTGTTGGTCAGGATCCGGTACAGCCAGGCCCGCAGGTTGGTGCCCTCCTTGAACTGTCCGAAGGACGCGTACGCGCGGGCGTAGGCGTCCTGGACGAGGTCCTCGGCGTCCGCCGGGTTGCGGGTCATCCGCAGCGCGGCGGCGTAGAGCTGGTCCATGTACGGGATCGCGTCGCGCTCGAAACGCGACCTGCGCCGATCCGTCTCGGGTGCGGTCGTCACCATCGCGGGCCCCCATCCCGGCGTCCCCTCGCCCGGGTGACCGAAGGTGCTTGACGCCCATGCACTGAGCTCGTCTTTCCCAGACCACGGCCTATGCCCCGGATCGGAACGCTCTAACGAGCGCGTTCCGGGTCGCCGGTCGGCCGGTCGCTCCCGCCGCCGGGCGGCCGACCGCTCAGGCCGACCACTCAGGCCGCGGCGCCGCCGGGACGGATGACCGCCCGCACGCAGCCGTCCTTCTTGTGCTTGAACATGTCGTAGGCGGTGGGAGCCTCGTCCAGTGACATCTCGTGGGTGGCCAGGTGGCGGGTGCTCAGCTCGCCCTTGGCGATGCGGTCCAGCAGCATCGGGATGTAGCGCTGGCCGTGCATCTGCGCGCCGCGCAGCGTGAGGCCCTTGTTCATCAGGGCGCCGAGCGGGAACTTGTCGACCGCGCCGCCGAAGACGCCGAGCACGAACACCGAGCCGCCCTTGCGGCAGCTGTAGATCGCCTCGCGCACCGCCGTCGGACGGTCGGTGTGCAGCCGGAGCTGCTGCTTGGCCTGGTCGTAGGCGTAGTCGGGGCCGGTGCCGTGGGCCTCCATGCCGACCGCCTCGATGCACACGTCCGGGCCGCGCCCGCCGGTGAGCTCGCGCAGCTCCGCGCCCACGTCCGTCTCGGTATAGTCGATCGTCTCGGCGCCGATGTGCTGCCGGGTCATCGCGAGGCGCTCGGGGAACCGGTCGATGCAGACGACGCGCTCGGCGCCCAGCAGCATCGCCGCGCGGGCGGCCATCTGGCCGACGGCCCCGCACCCCCAGACCGCCACGACGTCGCCCGGCCGCACGCCGCCGAGGTCGGCGCCCATCCAGCCGGTCGGCGCGGAGTCGGACGCGAACAGCGCGCTGACGTCGTCCACCTCGTCCGGGACGGGGAACGCGCCGTAGTCGGCGAACGGCACCCGCACGTACTCGGCGTGGCTGCCGCGCAAGCCGCCCATGGCGTGGGAGTAACCGAACACGGCCCCCGGCTCGTAGCCCCACATCGCCTGGGTGATGCCGGGGTTGGTGTTGGAGTTGTCGCACAGCGACCACAGGTCGTTGGCGCAGTACCAGCAGCGGCCGCAGCCGACGAACGAGCAGACGACGACGCGGTCCCCCACCTTGTGGCGGCGGACCCCGGGCCCGACCTCGACGATCTCGCCGAGGAACTCGTGGCCGATGACGTCGCCGGCGCGCATCGCGGGGATGTAGCCGCCGATCAGGTGCAGGTCGGAGCCGCAGGTGGTGCCGGCGGAGACCTTGACGATGACGTCCTGGTCGTTGCGGAGCTCCGGGTCGGGGACGTCCTCGACCGAGAGCTCGTTCACGCCCTCCCAGCACAGCGCCTTCACAGCCTGCCCTCCCCGCTGGCGCGCCGGGTCACGAGCCCGACCAGCTTCCCGCCCGGCGTGGAGCGGGTCGTCGGCGGCGCGTCCGGCTTCATGATCTCTCCGGTCTCGATCAGCGACTTGGCCTCGCGCAGCGCCTCCCGCACCGGCTGCCGCGGGTCGTTCCCGCTCAGCCGCGCGATCGGCCCGGTGCCGCCCGTGCGTCCGTTCCCGCACAGCCGGGCGGCGAGCTCGGTGCCCTTGCCGCCCGGCGCCGGAGCCGTCCTGATCTCGATGTGGTCCTTGAGCCGCGCGAGCGGCTCGGGCGTCTCGCCGAACCGCTCCGGCGGGACGTTGACGGTGACGACCAGCCAGCGGGACAGGTCGTCCTGCCGCGAGGCGGCCCGGGACCTCAGCCGGCGCACCAGGCCGGCACCGACCCCGGCGACGACCGCCGCCGCGACGAAGGCGCGTTTCATCTCTCTCCCAGCGGACCCGGTCAGCCCTTGTCGCGGGCGTCGCGGATCATGTCGCGGACGCGGTCGGCGACGGCCGCCATCGGGCCGACGAGCATGTTCTTCGTGGCGCTCTCGGTGCCCGGGTGCGGGTGCGTGGGCGCGGTGGCCTGCGCGCTGCGGACGGCCGCGGCGAAGCCCTTGAGCTGCGCGGGGCTGAACTCGTCCTTGAGCCGGTCGAACTCGTAGCGCTCCTCGGCGCGGGCGTGGGTGAGCACGTCGATGCGCAGCGCGTCCAGCGTCTTGAGGAACCGCGGGTCGTCGACGTCCATGTTCTCCAGGTCCGAGAGCGTCTCCTTGGCCTCGCGCTCCTCGGCGAGCCGGTCGTCCACGATGCCGTCGCCGCCGGGGATGCGCCGGGCCGCCGGGTGGATGATCTCCTCCTCGGCCGTCTCGTGGATGGCGAGCAGGCGCACCAGCTCGTGGAAGGCGTCCTTGCGCTCCTCGCCCTCGGACCTCATCACCAGGTCGAACAGGTCCCGGATCCGGCCGTGCTGCGCGCGCAGCAGGTCGATGACGTCCTCGGTGGTCCGGGCGTCGTTCGGTGTGGTCTGCATGGACTTCTCGCTCCCTCGGTCGGCGCCGCGAAAATGTGGTCCATCGTGGTGCGGCGCGCGACCCCTACCCGGGTCAAGGACGCCTATGCGACACGCCTTCTTCGCGAATCAACAAATTTCGATCCAGGCCGTAAAGATCATGTAATTAGGTCCGGAATTGCGTGAGGAGTCGCCGAACGCGGGTAGGGCGGCACCGCCGATCACGTCGAAACCACAGGAAAGGTGAGCCCGGTGGCCTTCAACCCGCTCGAGCACCGCGGCATCCCGCTGGACGACCAGTTGCGGAACTGGGACCAGCTGAATGTCGCACCGGTCGACCCCGACACCTCCGATCCCTACACCAAGTGCCGCATCATCGCGATGAACGGCATCGAGGTGGAGGCGATCATGTTCAGCCACCACTTCGCGCGCGTCGCCAAGGACCCCGAGGTCAAGCAGATGCTCGCGCGGACCCGCTACATCGAGGCGCAGCAGCAGAAGGTCGTGAACTGGCTGCTGCCGGGCCAGGCGTCGGTGCTGGAGACCACGATCAGCTACGAGCAGGTCGCCGTCGACCTCACCGGCTGGGTCGCCCGCATGGAGCCCGACCCCTACCTCAAGCAGGCCTACAACTTCGGGCTGCTGGAGGACTTCGACCACCTGTACCGGTACGCCAACCTGTACGAGATGATCGAGCACCGCAAGGCCGAGAAGATCGTCGACCAGCTCACCGAGGTCTCCCCGGGCCGTCCGGGCTACCTCCAGCACCGGGACCCGCTCGACAACGTCCGCGAGCCCTACGACCGCGAGGCCGCCGCGCCGATCTCCAAGCTGCACGCGCTGACCATCATGGCGGCCGAGCAGCAGACGATGAACTTCTACATGAACGTCGGCCCGACGTACATGGAGCCGATCGCCCGCCAGCTCTACCAGGAGATCGGGCTGGTCGAGGAGGAGCACGTCACGCACTACGAGTCCCTGGTGGACCCGGGCGAGACGTGGTGGGAGCGCCTCGTCAACCACGAGTACAACGAGTGCTACATGTACCACTCGTTCATGGAGACCGAGAGCGACCCGCGGATCAAGGGCATCTGGGAGCTCCACCTGAACATGGAGCTGGAGCACCTGCGCATCGCCTGCGACCTGATGCGCCGCCACGACGGCCGGGACCCCGAGAGCATCCTCGCGCCCGCGCTCCCCGAGCCGGTCACGTTCGAGCCGAACAAGGCGCTCGTCCGCGAGCTGCTCGCCACGCAGATCGACTACACCACGCTCGGCACCGGCTACGTCCAGGAGGCGCACGCCCGCTTCGAGGCGTTCCAGGACAAGATCAACGCCGCCCGGAACCCGCAGGAGCTCGTCATCGACGAGCACCGCGCCAAGTTCGGCGACGAGTACCGCCTGGAGACCGAGGGTCCCCACCCGGTCGCCAGCCTCCGCGACAAGCCCGCGAAGTAGCTCCCACCCGACCGAGAAGACGCCCACCGGCCCGCCCTCCCACGGCCCCGGTGGGCGCCTCGCGTCTACGCCACCATCCGACAGCCCCGCCGTCGGAGTCGATGGGCGAGGATCCGCGGTGACGGGCCGCGTGGACGTCGTCCGGAGTGGTCGTCAGAGGTGGACGTAGTCGTAGTCGAAGGGTTTGCCGTTGATGCCGTTGCGGGGCGGGGCGATCCAGGCGGCGATCTTGCCGCGCTCGTGGACGGGGCGCATCAGCGAGCGGACGTGGGTCTTGTCCACGTCGGTGGGCAGCCAGGCGCCCTTGCGGCGCTCCCATTCGGCGGCGGAGACGATCTCGCCGTCCGGGGTGGCCTCGATGCCGGCGAACGCACCGACCTTGCGGTTGAAGGCGATGCTCGGCAGGGCGAGGCGCTGCGGCAGGCCCGCCCGTTCGATGATCTTGTTCCAGCGGTTGACGCCGCTCTGGCAGTCGGCGATGTAGGCGCGCCGCAGGTCGGTGTTCAGCCCGGTCAGGGCGGGGACCTCGGTCTCGCCGATGCGGCCGTCGACCAGCGCGTCCACCATCGCCGAGCCGTCGGTGAGGCGG
Source organism: Actinomadura fibrosa (assembly GCF_900659615.1). Taxonomy (GTDB): domain Bacteria; phylum Actinomycetota; class Actinomycetes; order Streptosporangiales; family Streptosporangiaceae; genus Spirillospora; species Spirillospora fibrosa. Next base: position 13,164 of record NZ_CAACUY010000093.1, read on the forward strand.
TGGTCGTCGGCGCGGCGGTCCTCCATCCAGCGGCCCTTGAGGCCCGCGGTGTAGTAGCCCGCGACGTTGGTGGACGTCTCGCCGCCGAACAGGTCGAGCGAGACGGAGTAGTGGAAGTTCAGGTACTTCTGGATCACGTCGAGGGAGATGCCGCCGTGCGCGGTGACGTCCTCGGTGTCGTGCTCGATCATGAGCTGGACGGTCCGCTCCACCACGCGGTCGACGCCGGTGGTGCCGACCATCATGTGGTGGGCCTCCTCCTTCAGCATGAACTCGCAGGTCCGGGCGAGGGGGTCGAAGCCGGACTCCTTCAGCGTGCCGAGCTGGTACTTGCCGTCCCGGTCGGTGAAGTAGGTGAACATGAAGAACGACAGCCAGTCGGGGGTCTCCTCGTTGAAGGCGCCGAGGATGCGCGGCGACTCCTCGCTGCCGGAGTTGCGGTGCAGGAGCTGCTCGGCCTCCTCGCGGCCCTCGCGTCCGAAGAAGGCGTGGAGGAGGTACACCATCGCCCAGAGGTGGCGGCCCTCCTCGACGTTGACCTGGAAGAGGTTGCGCAGGTCGTAGAGGCTGGGCGCGGTCGCGCCGAGGTTGCGCTGCTGCTCGACGGACGCGGGCTCGGTGTCGCCCTGGATGACGATGAGGCGCTGGAGGTCGGCGCGGTACTCGCCGGGAACCTTCTGCCAGGCCGGTTCGCCCTTATGCTCGCCGAACCCGATGCGGCGGTCGCCGTCGCGCTCGGCGAGGAAGATCCCCCACCGGTAGTCCCTCATCGGGACGTGCCCGAAGTGCGCCCAGCCCTCGCGTCCGACGTTGACGGCGGTGCGCAGGTAGACGTCCTGCGTGGGCAGGGACGGGCCCATCGACTCCCACCAGGACAGGAAGTTCGGCTGCCAGGACTCCAGCGCCCGCTGGAGTCGGCGGTCCTCGTGGAGGCCGACGTTGTTCGGGATCTTCTCGGTGTAGTCCGCGGACGGGCCCATGGTCACACTCGCTCTCGGTCGAAGTCGGCGCGCCGCCCGGTCCCGTAGCGGCGCAGCGCGCCGTCCGGCCCGGACGCGTTCGGCCGGTTGAAGATCCAGTTCTGCCAGGCGGTGAGCCGGCCGAAGATCTTGGTCTCGGTCGTCTCGGGGCCCGCGAAGCGGTAGTTGGCCTCCAGGCCGGTGAGCGCGTCGGGGCTGAACCCGGCGCGCTCCTCGATCGCGATGCGGACCTCCTCGTCCCAGTCGATGTCGTCGGGCGCGAAGGTCACCAGGCCGAGCCGCTCGGCGTCGGCGGCCTCCAGGGGCTTGGCGGCGGCGTCGCGGACGGCGGCCAGGCCCTCGCCGTCGCCGAGGAACCGGGTGGCGAGGCGGGACAGGCCGTTGCCCATGGGGAGCGGGCCCAGGTTCATCGCGTCCACGGTGACGGCGGCCGGGGCGGCGTCCGGGTCGACCTCCTCGAACACGCCCGCGAGGTGGTAGGAGCGGTCGGCGGCCAGCGCGAGTTCGAGGAGCGACCCGGCGAAGCAGCTTCCGGGCTCGATCAGCGCGATGAGGCTGCGGCTGGTCACGTCGAGCCGCTTCAGCGTCCGCTTGAGGTACAAGACGATCTCGTTGGCGAGCCAGTCGGCGGCGTTGTCGAGCAGCAGCCGGTCGTGGTCGAGGACCTTCAGCGGGTCGCCGGACGTGCGGAGCACCCAGGTGCCGAGCGCGGGCTCGTTGGTGCGCAGGTCGAGGATGAGGTCGTCCAGCTCGCGGGTCATGGCGAGCGTCCAGAAGCCGGCGCCCTGGTGGTGGAGCCCGGTGATGTCGTCGGGCGCGTCGTCGGCGGGGCCCGCGACGGTGATCTCGACCGCGCCCGCCTCGCGGTTCAGGGTCGCGGTGACGTACCGGTACGCGATGGACGTCTCGGTGCGGGTCTTGTCCAGGGGCGTCAGCGCGATGCCGTCGCCGGCCGGACGGGACGAGCGGGCCGCCAGCTCGACGGCGCGGCGGGCGACGGTCGCGTCCCAGGTCGTCCGGGGCACGGCCTCGTCCACCAGCCGCCACGCGACGGCCTTCGCGCCGCCGAGGCCCTCGGCCCGGGTGGCGAAGTAGTCGGCGCGGTCGCGGCGGACGTGCCGCTTGTCCGTGACGCGGGTCAGCCCGCCGGTGCCCGGCAGGACGCCGAGCAGCGGCAATTCGGGCAGCGAGACCGTCGAGGAGCGGTCGTCCACGAGCATGATGTGGTCGCAGGCGAGGGCCAGCTCGTAGCCGCCGCCGGACGCGGTCCCGTTCAGCGCCGCCAGGTAGGTCTGGCCGGAGTTCTCCGTCGCGTCCTCGATGCCGTTGCGGGTCTCGTTGGTGAACTTGCAGAAGTTCACCTTCCACGCGTGCGAGGACGCCGCGAGCATGCGGATGTTGGCGCCCGCGCAGAAGACCTTCTCCTTGCCGCCGGTCAGCACCACCGCGCGGACGCCCGGATGCTCGAACCGCAGCCGCTGGACGGCGTCGTACAGCTCGATGTCCACGCCCAGGTCGTAGGAGTTGAGCTTCAGGTCGTAGCCGGGGACGAGGCCGCCGTGCTCGTCGACGTCCATCGTCAGCGTGGCGACCGGGCCGTCCACCGCGACCTTCCAGTGCCGGTAGCGGGCCGGGTCCGCCCGGAACTCCACGTGGGCCGTCATCGCCGTCCTTCCGCCGTCTCCCTCCCATGTTCAACAGGACCGGATCATTGCGTCAAGAGTTTGTAGCATGTCTTTCGGCGGTGATCCGCTGCGAGGCGCGCGGCGCGTTCGTCAGGCGTCCCGCAGGCCCCGGTACACCTTCAGCGCGTTGCCGCCGAGGACGCCGGTGAGGGTCTCCGCGTCGAGGCCGAGGGCGGCGATCGCGCGGGCGTTGCGGGCCACGCCGGGCACGCCCGGCCAATCGGTGCCGAAGATGAACTTGCGGGCCAGCCGGGCGAGGTCGTGCCGCGCGTAGTACTCGGGCAGCCGGCGCGGCGGCAGCCCGGACAGCTCGATCCACACGTTCTCGCGCGACAGCGCCAGGAACGCGGCGGCGTCGTACCACCAGCCGCGCCCGCCGTGCGCCAGCACGACCGTCAGGTCGGGGAAGAGGCGGAGCACGTCGTCGATCGGCGTCGGGTCGGCGTACCGGTTGGCCGAGCCGGGGAACGAGCTCGTCCCGCAGTGCACCACCACCGGGAGCCCCGCGTCCAGGCACGCCTGGTAGGCCGGGTACAGCTCCGGGTCGGCGACGCTGAACCCGCCGTGCACCGGGTGCAGCTTCAGCGCGACCGCGCCGAGCGCCGCCTGCCGCTCGACCTCCGCGCCGATCGGGTAGTGCAGGTGCGGGTTGACGTTGGCGATGGGCCGGAACCGGCGCGGGTTGTGCTTGACCAGCGGCAGGACGTCCTCGATGGGCTGGTACCCGGTCGTCCTCGGGCTGTACTCCGACAGCAGCAGCGCCACGTCCACGCCCTCGGCCTCGAAGTACGCGTCGACCCGCTCGGGGACCGGCGTCCCGTCGGCGTCGTACAGGTCCGGCCAGGGGTGGGCCGATCCGAACTCGTCCGCCCATCGCCGCCACGCCGGACGCAGCGTCGGCAGCCGGGCCACGTGGACGTGCGCGTCGATGAACAGGTTTCCGTCGAGCATGCGGGAGCGGCCCTCCGTGCGGCGGGGTGTCGTCGTTCCTACTCTGGCACCGCCGCGGTCAGCCCCCGCCGAGGAGGGTCGCGGCCAGGTCCCGGACGGCGTAGCGCTTCAGCTTGCCGCTCGCGGTGGTCGGCAGCGCGTCCACGATCAGGACCTCGCGGGGCCGCTTGAACGACGCCAGGCCGGCGCGGCAGAAGTCGATCAGCTCGGCGGGTCCGGCGGAGGCGCCGTCGGCGAGGACGACGCAGGCGACCGGACGGTCCAGCCCGTCCCCGTCCGCCAGCCCGACGACCGCGGCGAGCGCGACCGCCGGATGCTGGAGCAGCCGCCCCTCGACCTCGGCGGGCGACACCCAGATGCCGCCGGCCTTGAGCATGTCGCCGGTGCGGCCGAGGCAGGTGTAGTAGCCGTCGTCGTCCACGACGTAGGTGTCGCCGGTCCGCAGCCACTCGCCCTGGAACACCCGCCGGGTCGTCTCGGTGCGGCACCAGTAGCCGGTCGCGATCGACTCGCCCTTGACGAGCAGCGAGCCCGGCGTCCCCGGCTTGACGTCGGCGCCGTCGGCGTCCACGACCCGCAGCTCGTAGCCGGGGACGGCGGTGCCGGTGCTGCCCGGCCGCACGTCCCCCGGCCGGTTGGACAGGAAGATGTGCAGGCACTCGGTCGAGCCGAGGCCGTCGATGACCTCCACGCCGTACCGCTCGGTGAAGCGGCGGCACAGCTCCGCCGGCAGCGGCTCCCCCGCCGAGACCGCGAGCCGCACCGACGCGAACGCCTCCCGCGGCACGCCGGCGTTCAGCAGCGCGGCGTAGAACGTCGGGACGGCGAAGAACAGGGTCGGACGGTACTCGCGCAGCCGCTCCGCCACCGACGCGGGCGTGGGACGGTCCGGGTCCAGGATCGCCGTCGCGCCCGTGGCCAGTGGGAAGAACAGCGAGTTGCCGATCCCGTAGGCGAAGAACAGCTTGGCCACCGAGTAGCAGCGGTCCTCGGGCGTGATGCCGAGGACCTGGCGCCCGTACGTCTCCACCACGTGCCGGATGTTGGCGTGCCGGTGCATCGCGCCCTTCGGCACACCCGTCGTCCCGGACGTGTAGAGCCACAGCGCGCTGGAGTCCTCGACGGTGACGTACTCGTCCCCGGCGGGTTCCTCGTCGGGCTCCGCGGCCAGTGCCTCGAACGGCTCCAGCCGCACCCCGTCCGGGACGCCCAGCGCGGTACCCCCCTCGACGACCACCTGCCGGACGCCCGGGGACAGCGCGAGGGCCCCCTCCGCGGCCACCGCGAACCGGTCGCTGACCAGCAGGATCCTGGCGCGCGCGTCGTTCAGCAGCAGGGCCAGCTCGGCACCGGTCAGCATCGTCGAGACCGGCACCGGGACGGCGCCGAGCCGCATCGCGCCGAGCAGCGCCGCCGCCATCGCGGGACCGTCCGCCATGAACAGGACGACCCGCTCCTCCGGGCGCAGCCCCCGGGCTCGCAGGCCCGCGGCGACCCGTCCCGCCAGCTCGTCCAGGGCGGTGTAGGTGAGGTCGCCTCCCGGTCCGGTGAGCGCGATCCGCTCCGCGGCGCCGGGCCCGGACGCGGCGCGGAGCAGGTAGTCGCAGGCGTTGAACGCCTCGGGCGGGGCCGAGGGGGGCGTCGGTGCAGCGGTCATGGAGGTCTCCCCGTCGCCGATGAGCGTGCCCATATGCTCTACATCACATAGACGCAAGTCAATAGATCTGTGGAGTGTGTGGTGGCGTGATACTGGTGCAGCGGGAACCGGAGGATCCGACGAGGAGGGGCGCGTGTCAGCGAGCCAGACCGCCGCGGCGTACGCGCCCGCGGCCGAGCCGGAGTTCCGGCGCCGCCGCGAGCTCGGCGCCGCCAGCGCCCGGTCGCTGCTGCTCACCGTGCTCGGCGAGTTCGTCCTGCCCGCGGGGCGCCCCGTCTGGACCGCCGCCTTCCTCGGCGCGCTCGACCTGCTCGGCGTCGAGGAGAAGGCCGTCCGGCAGGCGCTCGCCCGCAGCGCCGCCGAGGGCTGGCTCACCGGCGAGCGCCACGGCCGCCGCACCGCCTGGCACCTCACCCCCGCGGGCCGCCGGCTGCTCACCGACGGCACCGAGCGCATCTACACCTTCGGCCGTCCCGCGGGCGACTGGGACGGCCAGTGGCTGATCGTGCTCGCCACCGTCCCGGAGACGAACCGGCGGCTGCGCCACCTGCTGCGCACCCGGCTCGCCTGGAACGGCCTCGGCAACCTCGCGCCCGGCGTGTGGGTCAGCCCCCACCCCGAACGCCGGCCGCAGGTCGCGGACATGCTCGCCGAGATCGGCGTCGCCGGCACGTCCACCCTGTTCACCGGGCACCTCGGCGACCTCGCCGAGGCCCGCCGGGTCGCCGGCGAGGCGTGGGACCTCGGCGAGATCGAGCTCGCCTACGAGGACTTCCTCGACGCGGCCCGCGCGCTCCGCCCCCGCGACGACGCGGAGACCTTCGCCGCGCACACGCGGCTCGTCCAGGAGTGGCGCCGCTTCCCGTTCCTCGACCCCGGCCTCCCCGCCGAACTGCTCCCGGACGACTGGAGCGGCGTGCGGTCCCGCACCCTGTTCCACGAGCGGCACGACACCTGGCGTCCCGCCGCCGACCGGCACTGGAAGTCCCTGACCGGCGACGACGCGGGCTGACCCGCCTCAGCGCGTGTAGCGGGCGGCGAGGCGTCCGGTGGACGAGCCGCGGATCCCCGCCTCCGCTTCGCCCAGCGCCTCCAGCCTCGCCGGGTCGGTGAGCCCCGGGACGCAGACGATCTCGCCGGTGCGGAGGCCTTCCAGCGAGGCGGTCACGACGTCGTCCACGGGCATGCCGCCGTCGTCGTGGACGCGGTGCTCGCCCGCGACCGGCTCGTGCCCGTGCGCGAGATGGAACTCCGTGGCCGTCAGCCCCGGGCACAGCACCTGGACGGTGACGGGCGAACCGGCCAGCTCGGCGGCGAGCGTGCGGGTGAACGTCACCACGTAGCCCTTGGTGCCGCCGTACACGGCCCGCCGCGGCAGCGGGCCGGGCGGCAGCGCGCCCGCGAACGCCAGCAGGGAGGCGACGTTCACCACCGCGCCGCGTCCCCGCGCCAGCATCCCGGGCACCGCCGCGCGGGTCAGCGCCGTCAGCGCGACCACGTTGACGTCCAGGACGCGCCGCAGCACCGACGGGTCGACCTCGGCGAACAGGCCGTAGCCGTTGACGCCCGCGTTGTTGACGAGCAGGTCCACATCGGGCGCGGCGACCCGCTCGGCGACCCGCGCCTGGTCGCCGGCGTCCGCCAGGTCGGCGACCAGCGTCTCCACCCGGATCCCGTCGCCGCCGCGCAGCCGCGCGGCCGTCTCCTCCAGCCGCTCCGCGCGGCGCGCGACGAGGACCAGGTCCCAGCCCTGCCCGGCCAGCCGCTCGGCGTAGTGCAGGCCGATCCCGGAGGACGCGCCGGTCACCACGGCCGTCCCCGCGTTCCGTGCCGTATCGAAGCTCATACGATCATGCTTCCACCGTCCGCCAGCCCGAACCCGCCAAGCCACGACCGGGCGGGTCCGGACGCCCGGCGCGATCAGCGGCGGGGAACCGCCGTCGTCCACTCGGCGGTGATGGAGATGAGACGCTTCGAGCGCGCCACGGCCCCCGAGGGGTTGACGGCGAGGTTCGTCCTGCGGACGCGGGCGGTCGCCGGGTCGATGACCAGCAGGGCCGGCTTCTCCGTGCCGTCGAACGTGATCCGCAGACCCTGCCCGCCGCCGACCCTTCCCAGGTTCCGGACGTTCGGGTAGCCGGCGAGCAGGCGGAGCGCCGCGGCACGGGTCCCCGGCGTGGCGGGCAGTTGGGAGACCAGCGACACGAGCCCCTCGACGACGAGCCGCTCGCGCAGCGCGGCGCTCGGCCGGGGCGGGTTCGGCCCGGCGACGAAGCCTCGTTCCGAGTTCGCGGCGAGCCGCTGCTTGAGCGCGGCCGGTTCCGTGGGCAGCCCCCGGATCTGCGCCATGCCCACGGGAGAACCCGCAAGTCCGAGGAGCGCAGGACGAGGGGACTTGGCGACCTTGCCTGCACTCCCGCGCCACCAGTACCGCCCGTCGCGTCCGGTCCAGCTCTCCTCAGTGCGCGTATCCGGCGGCTCGTTCACCACGACCTTGACGTGCCAGTAGTCGCCGGTGCCCTCCGGTGTCCGCTCGGCGGTGTCGGCGGCGGCCAGCAGGATCCGCCGCCCGGACGGCACGGCCGTCCCCGTCCCGCCGCGATGGCCGGACGAACCGCCGTTCACCGCCACCACGGCGACGGTCGCGGTCGCGACGGCCAAGGCCGACACGACGAGCACGCGGCGGCGCCGGGACGGGCGGCGCGGCACCCCGCCGCCGGACCGCGCCTCCCCGCCGGGTCCCGCCTCCCCCCGGGGTCCCGCCTCGTCGCCGGTCGTCGCCTCTCCGCCGGATGTCGCCTCTTCGCTGATCCTCGTCATCACGAACTCCTGGAGCCGTCGCCTGCGGTCGTCCGGGAGCACCCTGTCCGCGGGTCCCGGCACCAGCCGGGCCAGCCGTTCGCGGTCGTCCGGCGCGGGCCGGGGCGGGATCGTGTTCATCGGGTGTTCTCCTGAGCGGACCGGACCGCGCTCTCGCGGTCACCCAGTGGCTGTCCGGACCGGACGTCCGGTTCCCGGCGACTTTCCAGCGGCTCCCGGGGCGGACGGAGCCGTCCCGCGGCGACGAGCTTGTCGAGTTTGCGGCGCGCCCGGGACAGCCGGGAGCGCACCGTCCCGACCGGGACGCCCAGCGCCTCCGCGGCCTCGGCGTAGTCGAGTCCGGCCCACACGCACAGGGCCAGGACCTCGCGTTCGGGCGGCCGTAACGCGTCCATCGCGACCCGGACCGAGGCGAGCCGATCGGCGTCGTCGATGCGGGACGTGACCTCCTCGGCGAAGTCGGGCACGACCGCGCCGTCCGGGAGCCGGGCGAGTGCGCCGCCGTGCCGCCGGGCGGCGCGGCGCACGTTGCGCGCCACGTTGGTGGCGATGCCGAGCAGCCAGGGGCGCAGCGGCCCGCGCTCGTCGCCGGGGTCGAGCCGCTCCCGCAGCCGCCACGCCTCCAGGAAGGTCAGGGAGACGACGTCCTCGGCCTCCGACCAGTCGCCCGTCAGCCGGAAGGCGTGGTTGTGGACCGAGCGGACGTGTTCGTCGAAGAGCTCGCCGAACGCGTCCGCGTCCCCGGCCCGGATACGGGCGCGCATCGTGGTTTCCACGCCCCCGTACTGTCCGGTGCGCCCCCCGGGTTCCTGTGACCTGCGTCACTCACGGCGGATGTCAGAAGACCGGGGTGCCGGCGCGGACGAGCCTCCAGTTCTCGGTGTGGAAGGCGGCGGGGTCGATCGTCCCGGCCGCGGAGGCATAGGCGACGATCGCCTCGCGGATGGCCACCTGCGCGTTGTAGACGACCGGGGCGGCGGTGATGTGCGGGAAGCCTCCGCCGCCGGACTGGCGGTAGTTGTTCACCGCCACGACGAACCGCTGGTCGTCGGCGACCGGGGTGCCGCCGTAGGTGAGGTTCCTGATCCGGGCGCCTTCCGGCTGGGCGATGTCGATGTCGTAGGTGACGCCGGACATCTGGTCGTAGTTGTAGTCCGGACGGTTATGGGCGTTCGTCCACGACGCCGGGGCGACTGGCGCGTCCGGCGCGACCTGGGCGAAGTACTGCGCCGAGTACTCCAGGTACGCCTTGATCTGGGCGCCTGTCAGGACGCTGCCGAGCAGGGTGTTGTCGTAGATGTAGAGGCCGGCGATGTCCCTGATCGTGACCTTGCCGGCCGGGAAGGTGGCGGCGCGGCTGAACGGCGCGGCGATGGAGATGACGGGCAGCGACGCGTACTCGGTGCCGGCGACGGCCTGCTTCACCTTCTCCGTCTGCACCAGGTGGACGTAGTCGAGGATCGCGGTGTCCTTCCAGCAGGACTCGGCCGCCGACATCTCCTGGGTGGAGGTGGCGACGTCCTGGTTGACGTAGGCCACCACCGCGTCGTGCTGCTTCTTCACCAGGGCGACGAGCTTCGGGTCCTCCTGGACGGTGTTGGTGTTGACCGTCGTGGCGGACCTCCCGGTGACCTTCCAGCGGCCCCGCGACCGGGTCAGCGTGATGTCGAAGACCGACAGCCGCTGCCCCCAGCACTTGGGCTCGCTCATCACCACGCTCTGGCCGGTGGCCTTGTTGGTGACGAAGCGCTGCGGGACGTCGTTGTGCGCGTGCCCGAACAGGATGGCGTCGATCCCGGGGACCTGCTCGGCCACCATCGCCGAGGCGTTCTCCACCGGGATGTCGCCGGTGTAGGACGAGAGGCCGCTGTCGCCGGCATGGGCGCTCACCACCATGACGTCGACGCCCCGCGCCCGGATGATCGGCACCCATCGCTTCGCCGTCTCGACGAGGTCGAGGAATTCCAGTTTGCCGGACACGTTGCCCTTGTCCCAGATGGCGACGCCGGGGTTGGTCAGGCCGAGCAGCCCGACCCGGATCGGCGGGTGGCCGGGGACGTGCATCGTCTTGATGATGTACGGGCGGTACGCGGGACGCGCCGTGCCCGCGTGGACGGCGTTGGCGGCGAGGACCGGCGCCCGCATCTGGCGGATCCACGCGTCCAGCATCGGCAGCCCGTAGTTGAACTCGTGGTTGCCGAGCGCGACGGCGTCGAAGCCGATGGCGTTCATCTGCGCCGCGATCGGATGGACGCGGTGCGTCTTCGTGATCGGCTCGACCGTGGCGTAGTAGAAGCCGAGCGGGGTGCCCTGGATGGTGTCCCCGGCGTCGAACAGGAGCGTCCGGTCCCGTCCGCGGTCGGCACGGACCTGCTTCACCAGGCTCGACACGCGCGCGAGCCCGACCACGTTCCCGGCGCTGTCGGCGTAGGGGGCGTCCTTGTAGTAGTCCCAGTCGACGGCGTTGCTGTGGAGGTCCGAGGTCCCCATGATCGTGATGGTCACGGGGCGGTCGCCGCCCGCGCGCTCCGCCGCCTCGGCGGAGCCGGGCCACCCGGCGGCGGCCAGCGCGCCCGCGGCGGTGAGCCCGCCGAGCACCTGCCTGCGGCTGACGCCGGACGTCTCGGCGGCCTCCTCGTCCGGGACGCGACAGGAACACCAACGGGGCGACGGACCGGGCCGGCCACCAGAACCACGCATGAGGGCACATCCTTCCGAAAGGCGCCTGTCACGATAGGGCCCAGGTCAGACAACCTCCTTGGGCATTGTTGCCAGATCCGCGCGCGTGCCCTGGCAGATGCTGACGATCCTGCGGGTCCGCGCGCTGGTTCGGTCCCTCATCTGCGGTGGTCGGGACGGCGTTCCGGACGGTCGCCGCGCGGGTCTTGCCGTGTCCGGGGCGGGAGGCTACCGTACAGGCGATTTATAGGAAACTTTCCTATCGATTCGAGGTCGCCATGGCCCGCTCCCGCAGACTCCTCCTCCCGCTCACGGCGATGTGCGCGCTCGTGCTCGCGCTCCTCGCCCCCGTCGCGGCCTCCGCGGCCGGAACGGTCACCGCGACGTTCGCCAAGACCTCCGACTGGGGGTCGGGCTACGAGGCGAAGTACACGATCAAGAACGACACCGGCGCCGCCGTCTCCGGCTGGCGGGTCGAGTTCGACGTCCCGTCCGGCTCGACGATCGGGTCGTACTGGGACGCGCTGCTCACCACGTCCGGGCAGCACGCCGCCTTCACCAACCGCGACTACAACGCCTCCATCGCGCCCGGCGGGACGGCCTCGTTCGGCTTCCTGGTCAGCGGCTCTGGAACGCCCCAGAACTGCACCGTGAACGGCGCGTCCTGCACGGGCGGCACGACCACCCCGGGCGCTCCCAGCGCACCGGGCGCTCCGACCGTGACGAGCCGGACCGACACCTCGCTCGCGCTCTCCTGGTCCGCCTCGACCGGCACCGTCACCGGCTACCGGGTGTACGAGGGCACCACCGTCCGGGCCACCGTGACGGGAACGTCCGCCACGATCTCCGGGCTCGGCACCTGCTCGTCCCACACCTACACGGTCAAGGCGTACAACTCGGCGGGCGAGTCCCCGGCGAGCGGCACGGTCACCGGCACGACCACCGGCTGCACGACGCCCGCCGGCGGACGCGGCGCGCCGTACCTCTACATGGGGTGGGGCAGCCCGCCCAGCCCCACCACGGTCATGAGCGCGACCGGGATCAAGTGGTTCACGATGGCGTTCATCCTGTCCGGCGGCGGATGCAGCCCGGCCTGGGACGGCCAGCGGCCGCTCCAGGGCGGCGCCGACGCCCAGGCGATCTCGCAGATCCGCGCCGCGGGCGGGGACGTCCTGCCCTCCATCGGCGGCTGGCAGGGCAACAAACTCGGCCCGAACTGCGCGACGCCCGAGGCGCTGGCCGGCGCGTACCAGCAGGTCATCGACGCCTACTCGCTCAAGGCCATCGACATCGACATCGAGAACACCGACGAGTTCGAGAACGAGGCCGTCCAGGACCGGATCCTCGGCGCCCTGAAGATCGTGAAGCAGAGGAACCCCGGCGTCCAGACGATCCTGACGTTCGGCACCGCCACCACCGGGCCGAACTACTACGGCAACCGCCTCATCAAGCGGGCCGTCGAGCTCCAGGCGAACGTCGACGTCTTCACGATCATGCCGTTCGACTTCGGCGGCGGATCCGACATGTACGGCAACACGGTCAGCGCGAGCGAGGGCCTCAAGAACGCGCTGAAGTCGGCGTTCGGCTGGTCGGACGCGACCGCGTACTCCCACATGGGCATCTCCGGCATGAACGGGCTGTCCGACCAGCAGGAGGTCACCTCGACCGCCACCTGGACGAGCATCCGCGACTGGGCCAAGTCCAAGGGGCTCGCGCGGCTGGCGTTCTGGTCGGTCAACCGGGACCGCCCCTGCCCCGGCGGCGGCGTCGCCGAGAACTGCAGCGGCATCGACCAGCAGCCGTGGGACTTCACCCGCATCACGGCCAGCTTCTGATCATGCCTTCCGGGCGGAAGCCCTGGGGGTCTGGGGGTCCTGCACTGACCCCGCCTCCCGGGCGAAAGCCCTATCCACCCCCCCGGGGCGCGGCCTGCGGATTCCTCCCCTTCCGCAGGCCGCACCCCTTCCCCCCGGAGCGCCGTCCCCGGCCGGACCGCCGACCGGCCGAAGTCGCCGCCCCCGTCCAGGACGCGGCCGTCAGGCCTGCGGGACCCGCCACTGGCCGGTGTCGTCGGCCAGGCCGCTGTCCAGGGCGAACCGGACCCGGACGATCCGCGCCTCCGCCGGGATCTCGAACACCACGTAACCCTTGCGCGTGTCACCGGGCGCGATCGTCGCCGAGTCCATCGTGGAGCCGGCCGCCAGCCCGGCCACCACCGTCGCCTCGTAGGACTCGTCCGCGCCGTCCACGATCTGGGCGCCGTTGGACGGGCTGTCGTCGTAGGCGACCGCGCCGATGTTCCGCATCGTGAACCGGACGGCGTAGAAGCGCTTCCCGGCGGCGGGCCTCTCGAACTCGCTGCCGCTCTCCGCGTCCGATACGACCTTGCTGAGCGTCACGGCCATCCGCACGTCCCGCATCCCGGACAGGTCGATCGTCCCGCCGACCCCCGCGACGGAGCTCCCGGCCGTCCCCTCCGGCCCGGCCCCCGTCGGCTCCGGCCGCGGCCGCTCCGGGCCCGTCGGCTCCGGGGCCGCCTCCGCGATCTCCGGGCCGCTCTCCGCGCCGTCGGTGCCGGTCTTCACGGTCGCCACCGCGATCATCCTGACCCCCCCGTCCTCGGTGGCACCAGTCTCACCGGGGCGGCGGCGGGACCGCCAGGGACCGTTCACCCGGCGCGTCCGGGACTCCGGCCCTCCGTGGAACCACGGGATCCCCCGGAAGATCACCCAGCCACCTGGGGGAACGGCGGGGTCAGGCGGACGGCTGCTCCGTCAGCGGCAGCAGGACCTGGAACCGGGTGTCGCCGGGCTCCGACCGCACGCGCAGGTCGCCGTGGTGCCGGTTCACGACGATGCGCCAGGAGATGTCGAGCCCGAGCCCGGTGCCCTCGCCCACCGGCTTCGTGGTGAAGAACGGCTCGAAGATCCGCTGCCGGTTCTCGGCCGGGATCCCCGGCCCGGTGTCGGCGATCTCGACCGTGACGCAGTCGTCCCCGGCGGACGTCCGGACCGTCAGCGTGCCCCGGCCCTCCATCGCGGCGACCGCGTTGTCGATGAGGTTCGTCCAGACCTGGTTCAGCTCCCCGGCGTACGCGGGCACCTGCGGCAGCGACCGGTCGTACTCCTTGACCACCCGGACGCCGTCGCCGATCTTGCCGGACAGCATGACCAGCGTGGAGTCGAGCCCGTCGTGGACGTCGATCCACTGGTAGGGGGCCCGGTCCATCTGGGAGTACTGCTTGGCCGCGCCCAGCAGCTTGGAGATCCGCGCGGTGGAGTCCTCGATCTCGCCCATCAGCGACTCGGTCTCCAGCGCGTACCCGAGCCACCGCAGCGCCGCGTTCAGGAACTCGGCGCCGACCGTGCCGTTCACCTCGTCCAGGTCGGCCGCGGTGAGCCCGGCGGTCACGAACGTCGAGGCCAGGTCCCAGCCGTCGCCGATCTCGTGGTCGTCGAGCCAGTCGGTCAGCTCGTCCTCGCGGTCGGCGACCTCCATCGCGCTCAGCTTCGGCGCGGACGCGACCCGCTTGACCAGGTCCTCCTGGACGTCGATCAGCTTCTCCAGCAGGCCGGGCTCGATCTCGTGCCGGGCGAGCAGCGCCAGCTTGTGGCGCATGCCCGCGACCCGCTCGCGCAGCGACGCCGTCGCCCGGACGGCCGCCGCGGCGGGGTTGTTCAGCTCGTGGGTGAGCCCGGCGGACAGCGCGCCCAGCGCGAGGAGCCGCTCCCGCTGCCCGATGACGAGCTGGGTGTTGCGGCTGCCGAAGAACATGCCCTCCAGCAGGTGCGTCGGCATGGGGAACCAGGTGCGGAACCGCTCGGCGAACTCCTTCGCCGGCAGCTGGAAGAACGTCGTGTCGGTCACCGCGTAGACGGAGGCGCCGTAGCGCTGGTCGTCCCCCTGCTGCACGAAGAACTGGGTGGCGCCGCAGTAGACCCCGCGGTGGTCGGTCCGGTTCGTCTCGACCTCGTCGCCGCCCACCGACCGGGTCATCCGCAGGGTCCCGCTCAGCAGCACGTAGAAGCAGGTCGCGGGCTCGCCCTCGCGCAGGACGGCCGCGCCCTGCGGGAACTCCTCGACCCAGCCGTTCTCGGCGATCCACGCGATCTGCTCGTCGTCGAGCCGCTCGAAGAGGAACAGCGTGCGCAACTCCTCCGGGCTCAGATGCCCCTGACCGCCCACCGTTCCTCCAAGGATCCGCAACCGGGCCTTCACCACCGAGTATTGCTCACCCGGCCCCCAGTCAGAACGCGGCGAGGCCCGCCGGGCTTCCCGCCGCCCGCCGCACGGGCCGGGCGCCCCTTTCGAGGCCCGTCGAGGGGCCTCGTGAAAATGTCGCGGCATTCAGTTCCGCACGCGCCCGATAGAAGCCGCGCAGGTCGCCGCCGCTTCGCCCGTCGAAGGCGTTCGACCGCCCTTTGCAGGCGCGGGACGGCGATGGCGGATCTCCCGCCGGTGGTCGATAGTGCGTGCACCGGACGCCCGGCGCGCCGCTTCCGCGCCGGCGTCCGGTGACCGGCAGGGCCCTGCGGTCGTCCCTTTCCCCCGTGCTCGTGCGAAAGGACAACCCCGCTCATGAAGAAGACCAGCCTGCTGGCCGCCGTGCCGCTGGCCGTCCTGGCCCTCGCCGGGACGTCCGCCACCGCGGCGGCGAGCGCCGACCCGCCCCCGCCGCCGGCCCCCGGCCTCGTCGGCGGCGTGCCCGCCACCGAGACCTACTCGTTCATGGCGTCGCTCCAGAGCTCGGCCGGCGCCCACTCCTGCGGCGGCTCGCTCGTCGCCGCGAGCTGGGTCGTCACCGCGGGCCACTGCGGCACCCCGTACCAGGTGCGGCTCGGCACCCGGACCTACAACGCCGGCGGCGAGGTCCGCCGCGTCGCGTCCCGCCAGGTCGTCGGCGGGGACGTCGCGATCCTGCGGCTGGCCAGCCCCGCGACGGTGCAGCCGGTCCCGATCGCGACCAGCGCGCCGGTCGGCTCGGCGACCCGGCTGATCGGCTGGGGCCAGACCTGCCCGACCCGCGGCTGCGGCGGCACCCCCGTGGGCCTCCGGCAGCTCGACACCAGCATCATCGCCGACGCGTACTGCTCCGGGATCTCCGCGTCCACCGAGCTCTGCATCCAGGGCGGCGGCGGGCGGGGCGCCTGCTACGGCGACTCCGGCGGACCCGCGGTGACCGGCGGGCCCGGCGCGTGGCGGCTCGTCGGCGCCACCAGCCGCGGCACCGCGAGCACCTGCGCCACCACGCCGTCCATCTACGGCGACGTGACCGCCTACCGCGCCCGGATCCTGCAGATCATCGGCTCCGGGGCCCGCTGACCGCTCCCTCCCACCCCCTCAGGAGGAGTCCCATGACCGTGCCCGCCAAGCTCCCGAAGGCGCTCGCCGTGCTCCTGCTCGGCCTCGCGCTCCTCACCGGGGCGCTCACCGCGGCGCCTCCCGCCTCTGCGGCCCCCGCCAAGGCGGCCTCGGCCCCGGCCCCGCTGGCCGTCCGCACCGTCCGGTACGACGCGAGCCGGGCCGCCGAGTTCCGGACGGCCGTCGACCAGGGCGCGCAGATCTGGAACGCGCGCGTCCACAACGTCCAGTTCGTCGCCGGGACGCCGGCGGACGTCGTCGTCTACACCGACAACGGCTGGCCGCGCACCCAGCCCGCGGGCCTCGGCCGCGGCACCGTCTGGATGGGCCGGCAGGCCGTCCAGGAGGGCCACTACACCGTGCGCATCGCCGCGCACGAGCTCGGCCACATCCTCGGCCTGCCCGACCGGCGCACCGGCCTCTGCACGGACCTGATGTCCGGGGCCAGCGCCGGGACGTCCTGCCGCAACCCCAACCCGAACGCCGCCGAGATCGCGCAGGTCGAGCGGAACTTCGCGAACGGCCTGACCGGTGTCGCCCCGGGGGTCACCCTCTCCGAGGCGCCCGCCCTCGCCGGACGCTGACCGGCCGCCGATACGCCGGGGTGCCCCACCGGACGCTTCACGGGCACCCCGGCTGACGGCTGCCCGGACAGTGGTCCGGGCGCCCGGGGACTATCGCCCATGGACGGGCGCCCTTTGGGCGACTCATGCCAATCTTCGGCGGCGCGGGAAGTGGCCCGGTGCGCAACCTGGGGTGGTTTCCAGCACCGACACGAACTGCCATTTCGGGGGATTGCCCGGCCTGGAAACGCTGGTTAGCGTGGGCTTATATAGGAAACTTTACTGTCGATTCCGTCGCGACGGACCTCGGGGGCCCGACCCGCGCCCGTCCCCTCGGCGGGCGCCCACCCCGACGGAAGGAAGCCCATGCGATCCCCCCGCACGAAGGCGGTCGTCGCCGCCGCGGCCCTGCCCGCCGCGTCCGTCGCCGTGGTCCTGGCCTCGGCGGCGCCCGCGAGCGCGCACGGCACCATGTCCGACCCGCCCAGCCGCGTGTACGTCTGCAAGAACGAGGGACCCGAGAACCCGAAGTCCGACGCGTGCAAGGCCGCCGTCGCCGTCGCCGGCACGCAGGCGTTCTACGACTGGAACGAGGTGTCGCTGCTGGAGGCCGGCGGGCGGCACCGCGAGCTCATCCCGGACGGCCAGCTGTGCAGCGCGGGGCGGGCCAAGTACCGCGGCCTGGACCTCCAGCGCACCGACTGGCCCGCCAAGCGCGTCGCGCCGGGACCGCTCACGATCACCTACCACGCGACCGCCCCGCACGCCGCGAGCAACTTCGAGTTCTACATCACCCGCGACGGCTGGAACCCCTCGCAGCCGCTGCGCTGGTCCGACCTCGTCCACCTCCAGACCTTCACCAAGCAGAACCCCACGACCTTCACCAACTGGACGCTGAACATCCCGCAGCGCACCGGCCGCCACATCCTCTACTCGATCTGGCAGCGGGTCGTCGGCAGCAACGAGGCGTTCTACACCTGCTCCGACGTGGACTTCGGCGGCTCGACCCCGCCCACCACGCCGCCCACCACGCCGCCCACGACTCCCCCGACCACACCGCCCACCACGCCGCCGACCACGCCCGCGCCGAGCGGCACCTGGACGGTCGGCAAGGCGTACGCCGCGGGCGACACGGTGACCTACAACGGCGCGTCCTACCGGTGCTTGCAGGCCCACACCGCGATCGCCGGATGGGAGCCCCCGACCACCGCCGCGCTGTGGCAGGCGATCTGAGCGGGCCAGCATGACCCCCGCGACGAGCCGCACGGAAAGCCGCGCGACGGACCGCGCGACAAGCCGCACGAGGGGCCGCGCGACGGACCGCGCGACGGACCGCGCGGTGCGGTATGCCGCGCTCGCCCTGGCCGCCGCGTGCGCGCTGCTGCTGGTCGCGCGGTGCGGGGCCGGCGGCTCCGCT
>NZ_CAACUY010000094.1 GCF_900659615.1 Actinomadura fibrosa
CTGGAAGGCGCGGCCATCACCGTCGACACCGCCTGCTCCTCATCCCTGGTCGCCGTACATCTGGCCTGCCAAGCCCTGCGCACCGGAGAATGCACCCTCGCACTCGCCGGCGGCGCGGCCGTCATGGCCACCCCGCTTCCCTTCATCGAGTTCTCCAGACAACGCGGCCTCGCACCGGACGGCCGCTGCAAACCCTTCTCCGCCTCAGCCGACGGCACCGCGTGGGGCGAAGGAGCCGGGCTCATCCTCCTCGAACGGCTCTCGGACGCCGAACGCAACGGCCATCACATCCTGGCCGTCATCCCCGGCTCAGCCATCAACCAAGACGGCGCCAGCAACGGCCTCACCGCACCCAACGGACCCGCCCAGGAACGCGTCATCCGCACCGCCCTCACCAACGCCCACCTCTCACCCCAAGACATCGACGCCGTCGAAGCCCACGGCACCGGCACCACCCTCGGCGACCCCATCGAAGCCCACGCCCTCCACAACACCTACGGCACCAACCGCCCCCAAAACCGGCCCCTATTCCTCGGCTCCATCAAATCCAACATCGGCCACACCCAAGCAGCCGCCGGCATCGCCGCCATCATCAAAATGGTCCACGCCCTCAAACACCGACTCCTCCCACAAACCCTGCACATCACCCAACCAACCCCCCACATCGACTGGAACAGCAGCGGCCTCAAACTCCTCACCCGGCCAACAGACTGGCCCGCCACCGACCACCCCCGCACCGCCGCCATCTCCTCCTTCGGCATCAGCGGCACCAACGCCCACCTCATCCTCCAACAACCCCCCGATAGCGCGGAGACCGCACCGGCCGGCGCACAGGTCCCGCGGCTGCCCTGCGTCCTGTCGGCCAGGACGCCGGAGGCGCTGGCCGCGACCGCCCGGCGGCTGACCGCCCACCTCACGGCGCACCCCGAGACCGAACCGGCCACGCTCGGCGGCATCCTCGCCACCGGCCGCGCGCACTTCGCGCACCGTGCCGCCGTCACGGCGAGCGACCGCGACGGGCTGGTCAACGCCCTGGACGCGCTGGCCGAAGACCGCCCCGCACCGGCCCTGGTGCGGGGCGAGGCGAGAACGCCCGGCCGTCCGACCTTCCTGTTCCCCGGACAGGGCACCCAGTGGGCCGGCATGGGCGCCGGGCTGTACGCCGCCTTCCCGCTGTTCGCCGAGGCGTACGAGCAGGTCCGCGCCGAACTCGACCGGCATCTCGACCGTCCGCTGAGCACGGCCGCGGCCGATCCCGAGCTGATCGGCCGGACCGGCTACGCCCAGCCCGCCCTTTTCGCCCTCGAAGTGGCGCTCCACCGGCTGCTGCTGTCCTACGGTCTCCGGCCCGACTACCTGATCGGGCACTCCCTGGGCGAACTCAGCGCCGCCCAGGTCGCCGGGGTCTTCGACCTCGCCGATGCCTGCGTACTGGTCGCCGCCCGGGCCCGCCTCATGGAGAGCGTCGGCACCGCGGGAGCGATGGTCGCGCTGCGCGCCGACCCCGGCGAGGTCGTCCCCCACCTGTCGCCGGAGGTGTCGATCGCGGCGGTCAACGGTCCGGCGGCCACCGTCATCTCCGGCGACGAGACGGCGGTGCTCCGGGTCGCCGACCACTTCCGCGCCGCAGGACGGCAGGCCGAACGGCTGCGCGTGACCCGGGCCTTCCACTCGGCCCATCTCGACCGCGTCCTCGACGAGTTCCGCGAGGTGGCGGCCACGGTCGGGTACCGGGAGCCGAGCATCCCGGTGATCTCCGGCCTGACCGGCACGCCGGACGAGGCCATGTGGCGGGAGGGCCCGGACTACTGGACGACCCAGCTACGGGAGACCGTCCGCTTCATGGCCGGCGTCCACCACCTCCAGGACCGGGGCGTCGGCGCGTACGTCGAAGTCGGTCCGGGCAGCGCGCTCACCGTCGCGGTCAAGGAGTGCCTCACCGGGGAGGAGGTCATCCTCACCCCGACACTGCGCCGTGGCCGCCCGGAACCGGACACCGTGCTCCGAGCCCTCGCCGAACTGCACTGCGAGGGCGTACCCGTGCACTGGCCGCGAACGCCGGCCCGGTTCGCCGAGGACCTCCCGACGTACGCCTTCCAACACCGCCGCTACTGGCTCACGGCCCCGGCCCCGCACGAGACGCCCGAAGACAAGGAGTCCGGAAGCAGCCACTCGCTTCTCGGCACGCGGATGGAGGTCGCGGGAAGCGCCGAGCGCCGGTTCACCCGCTCCCTGCACCCCGATCGAACCGACATCCTGGCCGACCACCGCCTGTCCGGCACCGTCGTGATGCCGGCGGCCGCGATGGTCGAGTGGGCGCTGGCCGCGATCCGCGACGACGACCGCACCGCCTGGCGGCTGGACGACGTCGTCTTCCACCGCCCGATGTCCTTCCCCGGCGACCGTCCCATGACCGTGCAGGCGGTCGCCCTCGACGGCGCGGTCCGCGGCTTCGCCCGCCCCGGCGGCGGCCGGGACGGAGCAGCCGGCGAGCGGTGGCAGGAGTATGTGACCGTCGCGAAGGCGGGGCCTGCCGGCGAGAAGGCGCCGGAGCCGGCGGACGTCGAGGCTCTGCGCACGCGGATGACCGAGCTGGACGTGGAGCAGCTCTACGAGCGGCTGCTGCGACTCGGGCTGGAGTACGGCCCGGCCTACCGTGGGCTGCGCGGGCTCTGGCGGTGCGACGACGCGGCGCTCGCCCGGGTCGAGGGGCCGGGTCCGGGCGAGGGTTGGACGCTGCCCCCGGCCGTGCTCGACGGGTGCTTCCAGACGATGGGGGCGTTCCTCGACGGCACCGGCGCGGTGCCGCTGCCGGTGTCCGTCGACCGGATCACCGTGTTCGACCCGCTCCCCGCGCGGCTGTGGTGCCATGCCCGGCGGCGGGCCGCCGACCGGGCCGATCTCGAACTGCTGTCGGAGTCCGGGCGGCGGCTGGCCACCGTCGAGGGGCTGCGGGTGCGGACCTTCACGCGCGCCGACCTGACCAGCCTGGTCGGGCCGGCGCTGCGCGGCTACCGCCAGGAGTGGAGGCGAGCGGAGGGCCTGCGCGCCGGCGACTGGCCGCCGGAAGGGAACTGGCTGGTCCTGGGGTCGGACTCGAAGACGGCCGGGGAATGGCGCAGAGCGCTGGCCGGGCTCGGCATCGGCCGACCCGGGGCGCGGATCGACGGCCTGCTCTACGTCGGCGTCATGCCGAAGGCCCCGGCCGATCCGCGGGACCTGCCCGACGCCGCCTGCCATCTGGCCGGGAAGGCGGCGGCCACGCTCCAGCGGTTCCTGCGGGCGCACGTCGGCGACGTGCCGCGGATCGTGATCTGCTCCGCGGGCGCCGCCGTGCCGGACCCGGACGGGGACGCGCCCGACCTCGTCCAGACCGTCCTGGCTTCGCTGGCCCGAAGTGTCGCCGCCGAGCACCCGCGGGTGCCCTGCGTACACGTGGACCTGGGCAGGGGCGAAGCACCGCCGCCCAAGGAGATCCTCGCGCGGGCGGTGGCGCTGCCCGGCTCCGGCCACCTCGCCGTGCGGGACGGCCGGTGGTTCGAGGCCCGGCTGGCCGAGGTCGCGGCGCCTCGGCACGCGCCGCCGCCGATCCGTGCCGACGCCACCTATCTGATCACCGGTGGTCGCGGCGGGCTGGGGTCGGCGGTGGCCGGCTGGCTCGCGGACCGGGGTGCCAGGTCTCTGCTGATCCTCGGACGCGGGGCGGAGCACACCGCCGATCCGGCGCTCGCGCGCCTGGGCGTCCAGGTCGAGTACGTACAGGCGGACGTCGCCGATCCGGCGGCCCTCGACAGGGCACTGGCGCACGCCCGCGACGTGCTGCCGCCGATCCGGGGGATCGTCCACGCGGCCGGGCTCGCCGCCGACGCCGCGCTGGTCGACATGACGCCCGACCGCTTCCAGCGGGCGCTGGCCCCGAAGGTCCGGGGCGCGTGGCATCTGCATCGGGCCGCGGACCGGCTCGAACTGGACTTCTTCGTCATGTTCTCGTCCCTCGCGGCCCTGATCGGCTCACCCGGCCAGGCGAACTACATGGTGGGCAACGCCTTCATGGACGCGCTGGCCGAGCATCGGCGGCTGCTCGGCGAACCGGCGGTGAGCATCGGCTGGGGGCCCTGGGCGGAGGTCGGCATGGCGGTCCGGCATGGGGCGCTGGACTCCCTGGCCGCGTCGGGCGTCCAGCCGGTCACTCCGCGGGAGGGCCTTCAGGCGCTGGCCGGGCTGCTCACGGCGGACGGCCCCGTCGGGCTGGGCAAGGTGGACTGGTGGCGGTTCGGTGCGGCGGTCTCCCGGCCGGTCCCGTACGCGCTCCTCACCGATGTGCTGCCGGCGGGACCGGCCGGGTTCCGGGCGGCCCGGGCCGCGGAGCTGGCGCTGCTGGCGGCCCGGGACCCGGCCGCCGCCCGCGACGGCCTGGTCGCCGATCTCGCCGAGCGGGCCGGGTCGCTGCTCGGGCTGGACGAGGCCGGTCGGAGCCCGGACCTCGCGGAGACCCGGCTGAGCGAACTCGGGCTCGACTCCCTGATGGCGGTCCGGCTGCGCGAGCAGATCCTCGCCGACTACCGGGTCGAGATCGCGCCTGACGTCCTGCTCGGCCAGGGCACCGCGCTGAGCGTCGCCGACGCGATCTGCCGGCAACTCATGGTGCGGAGCGTGCTGTCGGACGGAGACCCCGCCGACGGCGACGAGGAGACGGAGGTGCTGGTCCTGTGACGGCCGGCCGGCACGAAGACCCACCACTACCGCGGGAGGACATCATGGAGGCGCGCGATCTCCTCGTCGAGTTGCGCGAGCGCGGCATCAGGCTGCGCCTGACCGAGCGCGGCCTGGAGGTCGTGGCGGCGGCGGGCGCGCTCACCCCCCGGCTCCGCGACGACCTCCGCGAGCACCGCGACGACCTGGTCGAGCTGGTCCGGCGGGCCGGGCCGCCGCAGACGCCGCCGGTGATCGTCCCGGACCCGGGCCGGCGATACGAGCCCTTCGCGCTGACCGACATCCAGCACGCCTACTGGGTGGGGCGCAATCCGGCGGTGGAGCTGGGCGGGGTGTCCGCGCACTCGTACATGGAGGTGCGCGGTCACGGGCTCGATCCGGACCGGCTGACCGAGAGCCTGCGCGGCGTGATCGACCGGCATGACATGCTGCGCGCCGTCGTCCTGCCGGACGGCCGCCAGCGGATCCTCGCCGAGGTGCCGCCGTATGACATCGCCGTGGACGACCTGCGCGGGCTGGATCCGGAGGAGCAGGCCGTGCGGCTCGCGGCCACCCGGGCCGAGCTGGACCACCAGGTGCGGCCGGCCGACCGGTGGCCGCTGTTCGAGGTGCGGATGTCCCGCCTCGACGACCGGACGGCGCACCTGCACTTCAGCTTCGACCTGCTGATCGTGGACGCGCTGAGCGTCGGGATGGTCGTCGAGGAGTGGCGGCGGCGGTACCTGGACCCGAGCTGGGATCCCGGGCGGCTGCCGCTCTCGTTCCGCGACTGCGTCATCGCCGAGCAGGAACTCCGTACCGGCGACCGGTACCGCGACGACGAAGGCTACTGGCTGGACCGGCTCGACTCGCTGCCGCCGGCGCCCGCGCTGCCGCTCGCCGCGCACCCGGCGCAGGTGGAGCGCACGGCGTTCGCGCGGCGTACGGCCAGGCTGCCCGCGGACCGGTGGGCCGCGATCCAGCAGGCCGGGCGGGCCCGCGGGCTCACCCCCGCGACGGTGCTCATGACCGCCTTCACCGACGTGCTGCGCGCCTGGACCGCGCAGCCCGCCATGACCCTCAACCTCACCCTGTTCAACCGGCCCGCCCTGCATCCGCGGATCAGCGAGATCGTCGGGGACTTCACCTCGGTGCTCCTGCTCGCCGTGGACGAGCCCGCGGCCGACGACGCGTTCACCGACCGGGTGCGCCGGCTCGGCCGCCGGTTCGCCACGGATCTGGGGCACGCGGCCTACGGCGGCGTCCGGTTGCTGCGCGAGCGGGCGCGGCGGACGGGGAACCGGCCAGGCGCCGCCATGCCGGTCGTGTTCACCAGCCTGCTCGGCCTGGACTCCTACTCCGGGCTGCGCTTCTTCGGCGACCTCGTCGAGGGGGTCAGCCAGACGCCGCAGGTCTGCTTCGACCATCAGGTGGCCGAGGACCACGGCGCACTGGTGATCAACTGGGACACGGTCGAGGCCCTCTATCCCGCGGAGCTCCTGGACGACATGTTCGCCGCGTACCAGGACCTGCTCCGCCGGCTCGGCGCGGGCGGTGCGGCCTGGGACGAGCCCGGTCCCGCCGTGGAGCTCCCGCGCTGGCAGGCGCTGGAGCGGCTGCGCGTCAACGACTCGGCGGCCGTGTTCCCGGACAGCACGCTCAACGAGCTCGTCGAGGCCCGGGCCGAGCGGCAGCCCGACGCCATCGCGGTGATCTGCCGCGAGGGCGTCCTCAGGTACGACGAAGTGGTCGCGGGGGCGCGCCGGCTCGCCCGGCGGCTGCTGGCGCTCGACGTGCCTCCGGGGAGCCTCGTCGGCGTCGTCCTGGACAAGGGCCTGGACCAGGTCGTGGCGGTGCTCGGGGTGGTGATGGCGGGCGCGGCCTACCTGCCGATCGATCCGCAGTGGCCGGCGGCCCGGCGGGACGACCTGCTGGCGCAGGGCCGGGCAACGGTCGCGGTGACCGACGTCGGGCACCGGGACGGCCTCGACTGGCCGGACGGGCTGAGCCTCGTCACCCTCGCGGATGCCGAGATGCGCGAGGTCGATCCCGGACCGCTGCCGTGCGGCCCGGAACCCGGCGACCTCGCGTACGTGATCTTCACCTCGGGCTCCACCGGCCGGCCCAAGGGCGTGATGATCGACCACCGCGGAGCGGTCAACACGATCCACGACATCAACGCCCGCTTCGGCGTCGGCCCCGGGGACCGCGTGCTCGCCCTGTCCGCGCTGAGCTTCGACCTGTCCGTGTACGACATCTTCGGGACTCTCGCGGCGGGCGGCGCCATCGTCATGCCGTCGCCCGCGGGCGGCCGGGATCCCGGGCTCTGGACCGGGCTGATCCGCCGGCACCGGGTCACGATCTGGAACTCCGTGCCGGCCCTGATGCGGGCGTGGCTCGACGCCGCGGGGCCGGACGGGCCGGACGCCGGGCTGCGGCTGGCGCTCCTGAGCGGGGACTGGATCCCGGTGGACCTGCCGGACGCCGTCCGCGCGCGCTGCCCCGGCATCGAGGTCGTCAGCCTGGGCGGAGCCACCGAGGCGTCCATCTGGTCGGTGCACTTCCCGATCGGGGACGTGGCTGCGGAGTGGACCAGCATCCCGTACGGCCGGCCGCTGGCCAACCAGACGCTGCACGTGTACGACTCCGCCCTCGAACCACGTCCGGTCTGGTGCCCCGGCGAAATCTACATCGGCGGCACCGGCGTCGCCCGCGGCTACTGGGCCGATCCGGAGCTGACCGGACAGCGGTTCGGCACCCACCCGGTGACCGGCGCGCGCCTCTACCGGACCGGCGACCTCGGCCGCTACCTGCCCGGCGGCGACATCGAGTTCCTCGGCCGCCAGGACTCCCAAATCAAGATCAACGGCTACCGGGTCGAACTCGGCGAGATCAGCGCGGCGCTGCGGAGCCGGCCGGAGGTCGCCGACGCGGTGGTGACGTTCGAGCCCAACCCGGCGACGGACCGGAGGCAGCTCGTCGCCTATGTCGTCCTCCAGCCGCCGGGTTCACCGATCGACGCGGGCGCGCTGCGCGAAGCGCTCACCGAGGCGATCCCGTCGTACATGGTGCCCCGGCACTATCTCGCCGTCGACCGGGTGCCGCTCAGCGCCAACGGCAAGGTCGATCCCGCCCGGTTGCCGAGCCCGTGGACGGATTCGGCGGCCCAGGAGCGCGTCCCTCCCCGTGACGCGGCCGAACGGTTCCTGTACGACCTCTGGAGCGACGCGCTGGGCCACGGCGAGTTCGGGGTGACCGACGACTTCTTCGAGCTCGGCGGGGACTCCCTGCACGCCGTCCGCATCCTCGGCCGGATCTCCGCGAAGCTCACCGCCGAGAGCGCGGAGGACGCGCTACAGGCGCTGTTCGACCGTCCGACGATCGAGGGGTGGGCGGGCGCGCTGCGCGGCCTGGGCACCCTCCAGGAGAGCGAGCCCGCATGACCGAGCCGTCCCCCTGGGGCGTGCGATGGTGCCCCGCCCCGGCCGCCGAGGTCCGCCTGTTCTGCCTGCCGCACAGTGGCGGCGGAGCGGCGGCCTACCGGGACTGGGCCTTCCGCCTCGCGCCCCGCGTCGAGGTCGTCGCGGTCCGCCTGCCCGGGCGCGAGACCAGGCTCCGGGAGCGGCCCTACACCCGGCTCGACGAGCTGGCCCCGGCGCTGGTCGGCGGCATCGAGCCGTGGCTGGACCGGCCGCACGCGTGGTTCGGGCACAGCATGGGCGCGCTGATCGCGTTCGAGGTGTGCCGGACCCTGCGCCGGCTGTGCAGGGGCGAGCCGCTCCGCGTGATCGTGTCCGGCTATCCGGCACCGCATCTGCGCCCGCGCCACGGCGCCGTCCACGACGCGTCGGCGGCCCAGGTCGTCACCCGGCTGCGCGAACTGGGCGGCACCCCGCCCGAGCTGCTGGACCACCCCGCGGTGCTGCGGCCGTTCCTGCCGACACTGCGCGCCGACTTCGCGCTGATCGAGACGTACGGATTCCGCCCCGAGCCCCGGCTGGACGTGCCGCTGTCGGTGTTCGGCGGTACGGACGACGCGTTCGCGACCGCAGAGGAGCTCCACGCGTGGGCCGACCATGTCTCGGGCCCGTGTGATGTACGGATCCTTCCCGGGGAGCACTTCTACCTCAACGGCGAGCGCGACCGGCTGCTGGCCGCCATCACCGACGACCTCCTGGCGCCGCGCGTACGGCGCGGCGCCGGCGGATGACGTCAGCCCGCCACCAGGGGCCCCTCTTCCAGATGGCGTATCTCCACCCCCGGCCCGGCGACCTCGGCGAGCCGCTCGCCCGCGAAGACCCGGACGAGCGCCGGGAACCCGTACCGCGGCACCTCACCGCCCTCTACGGTGAGCAGCTGGTACTCGACCAGCCGGGTGAGCACCGTGTCCACGATCGCCGGACTGCATCCGAGGAGCTTCGCGACGTCCCTGGCTCTGAAGCACCGGTCGCCCACCAGCCCCAGCAGCCGGAACGCCCACTTCTCCCGCTCCTTGAGCTTGTCGTAACTGGAGCTGAAGCGGGCCCGGATATCGATGTCCCCGACGCTCAGCTCGCTCAACGGCGCCGGGGACCCGCTCAGTTGCCGGGCGAACAGCCGCAGCGACATCCGCGGTGCCGCCGCCAGCCGGGTGCCCGCCGCGCGGACGGCCAGCGGAAGCCCGTCGACCAGCCGGAGGATCTCCAGCGCCGCGTCGATCTCGGTGTCGACGCGGCCCCGGCCGATGATGTTGGCCAGCAGCCGCAGCCCGTCCCCGGTCGGCAGCGGATCGAGCTGCATCCGCCGGGCCCCCGGCAGGTCGTGCACGAAGCGGCTGGTGACGATCAGCCCGCAGCCCGAGTGACAGGGCATCAGCGCCTCGATCTGCCACACCGACGTGGCGTCGTCGAGCACCATCAGCACCTGCTTGCTCGCACACCACGCACGAAACAACTGGGTGGCGTCCTCCGGATCGAGCCTGCCGCCCGGGGGCACGGCCTTCGCGGCCCGCAGGAACCTGGTCAGCGTCTCGGCCGGCTCGGCCGGCTCGGGCCCCGTGCCCCGCAGCCCGGCGTAGAACTGGCCGTCGGGAAAATGGTGCTTGACCTGGTGGGCGAGGCGGACGGCGAGCGTGGTCTTGCCGACCCCGGGCCCGCCGATCAGCGACACGACCCGGCCCACCGCGTCGCCCTGCTCGCTTCCCGCGCCGCCGACGAGCTGCCGCTCCAGGTAGGCGAGCTCCCGTCGCCGCCCCACGAAGTCGGCGAGGTCCGGCGGGAACTGCGAGGGCGCCCGGCCACCGGAGCGCGTGACGGGGGCGACCTCGGACGACTCGGGCGGGTTCAGCGGCCGCGAGGCGAGGATCGCCTCCTGTAGGGAGCGGAGCTCCAGCGAGGGGTCCATGCCCAGCTCGTTATTGAAGGTCTTCCTGAGCTGGCGGTAGACGTCCAGCGCCTCGTGCGGCCGCCCGGCCAGCGCGAGTACCCGCATGAGCCGGGCGTAGAAGTTCTCGTTGAGCGGATGCGTCATGATGAGCGCCTTCAGCTCGCCGATCAGGCTGCGGTAGTTGCCCAGCCGCAGATCGGCGTCCATCCGCAGTTCGAGCGTGCGCAGCCGGCGCTCCTCCAGCCGCGTCACCTCGGCCGAGATCAGCGTCCCCGCCGAGACGTTGGCCAGCACGGGACCCCGCCATAAGGCCAGCGCGCTGCTGAACGCGGTGCGGGCCTGCTCCAGCCGGCCGGCCACTAGAGCGTTCCTACCGTCCTCGTCGTAGCGTTCCAGCTGGACGAGGTCGAGCTGCTCGCCGTCCACTTCGAGCTGGTATCCGTTGCCGCGTTTGCGGAGCAGTTTGTTCCCAGCGCCAGGGCAATCCTTATCGAGGATCTTGCGGAGTTTGTAGACGTAGGTCTGCAAGGTGGCCAGAGCACTCTCCGGCGGCCGTTCACCCCAGATCTCATCCATGATCGTCGAAACCTGGACCGTGGAGTTGCTACACAGGACGAGTAGCGCCAGAATGACACGCTGCTTTGCCGCCCCAGGGGTGAGATCCCGCCCCCCGCCGATCGTCTCGAGCGGCCCTAGTACACGATATTCCACCGAGAACGCTCCCCTCGCACACCCTGCGCGTTCACCTACGACGCAAGCCCGTTTCCACCTCTTAGCCGAATGGATTCCCCTGGAGGATTTATGGCGTCTGCCGACCGGGCACCCCGGGGATGAGATGCGTACCGGGACCGAGCAGGTGAGGGGACCGAAAAGGATGTTGCGGTTGGCTCCCATAACGGAGCTACATCACTCATCCCAGGTCAACCTCACCACGGTCTACCTCTGGTTAAGATACGATGTCGTCTCTATGGAGTATACGACACAGCCGTCCGTGCGACGCAATACGTAAACTTGAATTTACGCAGAGAGAGTCATTGACTACATGCCATCCCACTCCAGATCGCGACGAAGAGGTGACAGGCTGCTTCAAGCGATCTACGTCAGCACACTCGCCGAGCTCGCCGATACCGGGTTCGGCAAGCTCTCCATGGAGAGAATCGCCGGGCGCGCCAAAACCGGAAAGATGTCGCTCTACCGCCGCTGGCCCAGCACTCAGCAGCTCGTTGTGGATGCCATGCAATATGCACTGTCCAATCTCACCGGCCTCAGCAACGAGTTGCCCGACACCGATGATCTGCGTACGGACCTGATCGCCGTGCTGAATCAAATCCGGCATGTCATGGCCGGGCCCGCCGGTCCGGCCATGATCACACTGCTGAGCGAGCGTACCCGCCACCCCGGACTGCTCGAAGCCGTCCAGGGACGGGCGTTCGGTGTGCACGACCAGATCCTCGCCGTGCTGAACCGGGCGGTCGAGCGCGGCGAGATCCAGGGCGACCGGATCAACTCCGAACTCGCGCACGCCGGACCGGCGTTGATGATCGTGCACTTCATGATGAGCGGCCGGGTACCCAGCGAGGCTCAGGTGGCGGCCATCGTCAACGGGGTCCTGCTGCCCGCCCTCGGCCGGCCGGTCTGATCCCGCTCAGCCCGGCCGGGCGTCCCGGCAGAGGACCTGCCTCAACGCCGCGTCCAGCCGCTCGACGTGATCGGCCGGCGCGTCCGCCGACCGCCATGCCACGAAGCCGTCGGGCCGGACCAGCACCGCGCCCCGGTCGCCGACGCCATAGGCCGATCCGAAACCGCCCGTGATGTCACGCAGATCCCCTTGCGATCCCATCTGGAAGATGCCGAGTCCGACGCCGAACCGTGCGCCGACGTCCACCGCGGCCTTGCGCCAGGCTCCGCCTCCCGGGCCCAGCAGAAGGGTGAAGGAGCCGCCGAAGAGGTCGATCGTCGAGATCGCCGCGCCGTCGCGGTCCACCGGCAGGTGGGCCGCGCGCGAACCCGGGCGGCCCGCCGGCACCCGCGGATCGGTGAACACCTCCCCGTCGTCGTCCGCCCCGTCATCGTCGACGACCGCCGCCGAGCGGTAGCGGTACCCGAACATGACGCTCGCGGCGTCGTGCGGCTGGTAGGGCTCCTCTCCCTCCGGCCGAGCGGTGTGGAACATCGGCGTCCGGGCCACCGCCTCCATCATCGTCCGCTGCCCGACGGGCAGGCGTTCGGCCTGATAGGTGTCGAGCAGCCGCCGGCCCGCCACCCCGGTGTGGACCGCGGCCAGCTTCCAGGCGAGGTTGTGCGCGTCCTGGATGCAGACGTTGCCGCCGAACCCGCCGGTCGAGGGCATGACGTGCGCGGCGTCGCCGACCAGGAACACCCGCCCCTCCTGGATCCGCTCGGCCGCCAGTCCGGCGACCTCCCACGGCTCGACGCCGCGGATGCGCACGGGCAGGTCGGCCACCCCGACCGCCATCCGCACCAGCTCGACACTGCGCTCCTCGGAGAACCGCCCGTCCCCCTCCGCCGGGTCGCGCGGCACGGTGAACTGCCACCTGCCGCCGTGCCGGGGAAGCAGACCCGCGCCGGGGACCCGCTCGATCAGGCAGATCTTGATGCTCCGGCCCCGGACCAGGTCGTCCAGGTCGGCCTCGAACAGGATGCTGGTGCGATGGCCGAAGATCCCCGGCCCCGCCCGGCGGATGCCGAGCCGCTCCCGCACCGGGCTGCCCGCACCGTCGCAGGCGACGAGGCAGGCCGCCCGCACCGTCCGCTCCGCCCCGCTCGTCGCGGAGCGGACGACGGCGGTGACCCCCTCGGGGTCCTGCTCGAAACCCGCGAGCTCCCAGCCGTAGCGGACGTCGGCTCCCAGTTCCCGCGCCTTGGCGAGCAGCACGGGTTCCAGCAGATCCTGGTCGCACATCACCTCGGCGACCGGACTGAGTCCTTCCATCGCCTCCTCGTGCGGCGGGACCAGTTCCTTGAGCTCCCGCCCGGCCAGGCTCTCGGCAAGGATGATCTTCGTGCCCTCGTTCGCGCCGTCGTCGATCTCGGCCAGCGCGGGCGCCAGGCCCACCTGCCGGAACAACTCCACCGACCGGGCGGAGATCCCCCGGATCCGCGGGTGGCGGGAGGTGCCGGGGCGGCGTTCGACCACCACGCAGTCGACGCCCTGGTGCGCGAGGAACATCGCGGTGGACAGCCCGCTGACCATGCCGCCGACGATCAGCACCGGCGTACTCTCGTCCGTCACAGCTCCACTCCCTCGGTCGGCTCGCCTCCTCACGTCATCCGGCGGTCGGCAGCGACGCCGCCTCATGGGAGAACACGACGTCGTAGGCGTGCTGCTCCCCGGTGGTCAGCTCGCCGATCGGCGCGAAGTACGGGAGGACCGCCGGGTCGCGGACCATCGCCTCGAAGTCCTCGCGCCTCTCCCACTGCGTGTAGTCCACGATCAGGTAGCCGTCCACGCTGCGGTGGAAGCTGCTGGACACGTATCCGGGCCGGTGCCGGATGACGTTCTCGTGCGCGGACAGCAGCAGGTCCAGGAGCTTCTGCTGGTCGCGCGGCCTCGTCGGGAACACGTTGATGAACGTCGCGCACGTGCCGTCCACGTCGATCTGCGGCATGGTCGTCCCTCCGGTGTGGTCGTTCACCGCCGCGGAGTACCGCGGCGGACGAGAAAGCGCCGGTGCACCCGTTCGACGGTGGTCCGGGTGATGGGGTCGGACAGTTGCGAGAACCCGTGCGCCCTGGCCCAGGTCGCGTAGTGGCCGGCGGTCGCCCACTCACTGGTGATCAGCCACTGCTGCGGGTCGTCGGCCGACTGGCAGAGCTCCTCGCCCAGATGCCCGTCGGCGGCGGCGACCCGATCGCGGATCGAGTCGTACGCGTCGAGGAAGCGGGCCTCCCCCTCCTCGGCCACCCGGGCGAAGAAGAGGATGCGCACCGATGGCTCGGCCATGTCACCGCACCACCGCGGCGGTGACGACGTGCAGGCTCGTGCCCGGCACCTGCTCGACGCCGGTGAGCTTGAGCCCGGACTGCTCGAACAGGCCGGTCAGGCTGTCCCGCGTGTGCTTGCGGCCGCCGACGTTGAGGAGCAGGAACAGGTCCATCGTCGTGGTGACCTTGAACTCCGAGCTGTCCTCGATCAGGTTCTGCACGAGGACCACGCGTCCGCCCGGCCCGGCGGCCCGCGCGGTGTTCCGCAGCGCGGCGAGCGAGCTCTCGTCGTCCCATTCCAGGACGTTCTTGAAGATGTAGAGGTCCGAGCCGGCCGGGACGCCCTCCCGGCAGTCGCCCCCGACGATCCGGCAGCGGTCGGCGAGTTCGCCGCCGTCGCGGAGCTCGGCCAGTGCGCCGCCGACGACCTCCGGAAGGTCGACGAGCGTCCCGCGCAGGCCTGGATCACGCCGCAGCAGCGTGGCGAGGAGATGTCCCTCGCCGCCGCCGACGTCGGCGACCGTCCGCGCGTCCCCCAGGTCGAGGGCCGCGGCGACCAGATCGGAGGTGAGCCGGCTGGACTGCGTCATGGCCCGGTTGAAGACCTCGGCCGACCGCGGGTCGGTCTCCTTCAGGTGCTCGAAGAACTCCTGCCCGTAGATGTCGGGGAACACGGCCTTGCCGGAGCGCACGGCGTCGTCCAGGCACGGCCAGGCCTCCCAGGTCCAGGGTGCGCTGGCCCACAGCACCATGTACCGCATGCTGCGCGGGGAGTCCTCGCGCAGCAGCCGGGACAGTCCCGAGTGCTCGTAGCGGCCGAGCGACACCTCGGTGAACACGCCGTGCGCGGTCAGCGCGCGCATGAGCCGGTCGAGGGTCGGCGCGTCGGCGTCGACGGCGGCGGCGAGCTCGGTCGCGGTCATCGCGCTGTCGCCGAGCGCGTCGGCGACACCGAGCTTCGTGACGGCGCGGAGCTGCGCGGCGAAGCCCAGGCTCATGGCGAGTTCGCGCACCCGGGTCGCGTCGGCGGAGGCGGCGGTGGCGCTCATCGGGTCGGCTCCATCGCCTCGTCGGCGGTGTCGTCGCCGCGCGCCAGACCGGACACGAGGGTGACGAAGTCGACGTGGGCCGGGAAGTGCTGCTGCGGGTCGATGATCGCCTGCGCGCCCTTGTGGTACTCCTCGCGGCTCTTCGTCCGGTCGTAGAAGAAGCGCACGAACTCCAGCAGGGCGGACAGGAACGACCGGTAGGAGTCCTCGTACTCCTTGAAGACCCGCGCCTCGCTGTCCGGCTCGACCAAGGCGGCGTGGACCGCGCGCTCGACCGTGCTCGCGCCGCGCATCGCCAGGGTGACCCCGGTCGACAGCAGCGGATCGATGAACGCGGCGGCGTCGCCGCACAGGATCCAGCCGGGGCCGGAGAAGCGGTCGCAGACATAGCTCCAGTCGCGTGCCGTGCGGTAGCCGCTCACCCGGGTGGCGTCCTCGGTCAGCCGCTTGACCTCGGAGGACTCCGAGATCTGCCGCTCCAGCATCTGCTCCGGGCTGAGCCCGCTGACGGCGAGCTCCGAGCTGAGCGTCACGTACCCGATGCTGGTGGTGCCGTCGCTCAGCGGGATGAACCAGAGCCACCCGTGCGGCATGTTCTCGGTGAGGATGTTCCCCGCCAGCTCGCCCTCGTAGCGGCCACAGCCCTGGTAGTAGCTCCAGGCCGCGATGTTGCGCAGGTCCTCGTGCCATCCGACGATGTCGAAGTGGCGGCCGAGCCACCGCTGCTGCCCGCTGGCGTCGATCACCATCCGCGAGGCCACCTCGATGTCGGCGTCCTCGCCGCGGATCCGGTACCGCAGCCCGGTCACCCGCTCGCCGTCCGCTACGGGCTCCCTGACCGTGGCGTCCTCCACCACGTGGACTCCGAGCTCGCGCGCGTGCTGGAGCAGCATCATGTCGAAGTCGGCGCGGCGCACCTGGAACGCGTGGTCGTACTTGCCGTCACCGGTCTCGGAGAACTTGAACGACCAGGGCTTCAACGGACCCTGGCCCCACCGCAGACTGCCGCCGTACTTGCGCTGGAAGCCCATCGCCTCAAGCCTGTCGTGCAGGCCGAGCCGGTTGATCGTCGGCCAGATGCCGGTGATCAGCGACTCGCCGATGTGGTAGCGCGGGAACTTCTCCCGCTCGACGAGCAGAACGCTGTGCCCGTCGAGCGCCAGCAGCCCGGCGGCCGCGGAGCCGGCCGGGCCGCCGCCCACCACCACGACATCGTATTCGGAGTTGACCTGCTTCATTGCGAGACACCTTTCTACTGCTCTGCTGCGGGAGAACTGCCGGATTGGTGCGGTGGTCAGGGCTGGATCACGCCACGTCCGCGTTCCCAGTGGTAGAACTGCTGGGCCGAGGCCTGGTGCACTGAGCCCCATTTGCCTTCGAAGGGGAGGATGTACTCGTCGAGATCCCTGCTGATCTGCTGGAAGAGCGGGTTTCCGTGATGCTTCTCCAGACCCTCTGAAATCGGGCGGTCCGCCTCCACGAGGTGGATGTAGACGTCGCGGATGGTGTAGAGCCTGCGACGCTGCACGCCGATGAGAGCGGGGAGTTCCGTGCTGTCGGACTCGGAGAAGAGTCGCGCGATCTTCCCCTCGGAACCGGGCACGAAATTGGTGACGATCAGGCTGGTGAACATGCGTTCCCCTCCACTTCGACTATTCCGGGAGGCCGATGGTGTACTCGAAGGTGTTCTCATGGCGGACCGTCCCGTCCGCCTGCACCGACTGCGCGAAGTGCCGGTCGAAGACGCGGTGCACGGTCGCCTCGTCATGGAGGGCGATCGCTCCCTGGATGAGCTGTGTCGCCGCCAGCGCCCGCCAGGCGATGTCGATGTTGGGATAGACGAAGGGGCACGCGACCTTGCCGGCGTCCGTCAGCCGCAGGCCGGCCCCGCGCATCGCCGCCCGCACCTGCTCGGGACGGTTCGCGGACTTGGCGTGCGCGCCCTGGGGCGCCGCCGGATACAGGTCGCGCACCGCCAGCAGGAAGGCGGTGGTCTGGCACTGC
Source organism: Actinomadura fibrosa (assembly GCF_900659615.1). Lineage (GTDB taxonomy): Bacteria > Actinomycetota > Actinomycetes > Streptosporangiales > Streptosporangiaceae > Spirillospora > Spirillospora fibrosa. The sequence continues at coordinate 17,055 of NZ_CAACUY010000094.1, forward strand.
TCCACCTCGCCCCAGCCGCCGATCGCGATCCGTCCACCGGACCGGACGACGCGGACGAACTCCTTGATCGCGCGGACCGGATCGGCCGCGTACCGCAACGCGTTGAAGGACATGACGACGTCGAAGACCTCTGCCGCGAACGGCAAGTCCTCCAGATCTCCGAGCGGCAGGTCGGTGCCGTGCGGGAGACGGCGGGCCGCGACCTCCAGCAGGTCGGCCGAGACGTCGGTGCCGGAGACCTTCGCCCCGCGGCCGAGCGCGAGGGCCAGGCCGAGGCCGGAGCCGCAGCCGACGTCCAGGAGCCGCGTGCCCTCGCCGACCGCCAGCGCGTCGAGGGTCGCCTCGATCAGTCCGCGTGTCTGGTCCTCCTGGAACGAGGCCCAGGAGTCGGCGTTCCAGCCCCACGGGGCCTCGCGGGCACCGGCCGCGCCGGTCACCGGTCGCTCCGGGCGTGCGCGGCGCTCTCGACGCGCTCCTTGATCAGCGGCATCTGGACCTTGGTGCCGGCGTTGAGCCGGGCCTCCATCGCGGCGTCGTCGACCGGCGCCTCGGGCCGCATGTGGAAGTCCTGGATCCACGTCATCCGGACACCACCGGACGGGACGGCCTCATAGGACCAGTTGATGTGCATGTACTCGAAGGGCCCCGGCGGCAGGCGATGCGCGCGCACCGTCCGGGTCTCGACGTCGGGAGTGCGTTCGGAGACCCAGCTCCACACGTTCCCGTCCTCGTCCGGATGCATGGTCAGCCGGAAGCGGACGGTGTCGCCCTCGCGCGTCAGGATCTCCGCGGCCGAGTATTCGCTGAACAGGTCGGGCCACGATTCGACGTCATTGGTCATCTCCCACACGAGGTCGAACGGGGCGTCGATGACGATGCTGTTCTCGACATGGCCGGGCATGGTCACCCCTTTCAGGTGATCGGGACTTCGGCGGCTCGCTGGTTCACGAGATCTATCGCCTGCCGCGGGGTCTGGAGTTCGGCGACTTCCTCGTCCGCCAGCTCGACGCCGAATTCCCGTTTGATGAGCGCGGACATCTCAAGAATCGCAAGGGAGTCGTAGCCGAGTTCGGAGAACTCCTCGTCGAGAATGTCTTCGGAGAAGTCCATGTGCTCGTCCCCACCGCCGGACGCGCGCAACAGTCGTTCGAGGTCATCGACGGTGAATTGACGCATGGTCGGCTCCTTCGCTGGGCTGCGGCGCACGGGCGTGCGCCGCGTCGGGTGCCGTCACGACGACCGCGGCGTTGAAGCCGCCGAATCCCCGGGCGAGCACCAGGACGGTCCGTACCGCGAGGCGACGCGGATGGTCGAGCACGAGGTCGAGACGGCCGTCCGCGGCGGGCCGGCCGATCCCGACGGTGGGCGGCACGACGCCGTCCCGAACGGCCAGCAGGGCACTGACCAGGTCGAGAGCCGCACCGCCCGCGTACAGCCGGCCGGTCATCGTCTTGGGGGCGGTCACCGGCACCCCGTACGGCTCGAAGAGCGCGGTCAGCGCCGCCGCCTCGATCCGGTCGAGCTCCCGCACCCCGGCCGCGTCGGCGAAGACGACGTCGACGTCGCCCGGGGCGCGGCCGGCGTCGGCCAGTGCGAGCTCGGCGGCCCGGCGCAGCCCCGGCTCCCGGCCGGAATCGGGGCGCGGATCGAAGGTCGCCGCGTAACCGGCGACGGTGCCGTACTGCCGCGCGCCGCGCTCGGCGGCCGCCGCCGCGTCCTCCACGACCAGGATCGCGCCGCCCTCGCCGGGCACGAAACCGGCGGTGTCGGCGGCGAACGGCCGGTAGGCGCGCGCCGGGTCGTCGCCCTGGTAGAGGCGGCCGGCGGCGAGCTGCGCGGTGAGCCCGTACGGGCACAGCGACGCGTCGGTGCCGCCGGTCAGCGCCGCCCGCGCCCCGTCCCGTATCAGCCGGCGGGCCTGGCCGACGGCGTCCAGGGCCCCGGCCTGCTCGGCGCAGATGACCCCGCAGGGACCCCGCATGCCGTGTCGGATGGAGACCTGGCCGGTGGTCGCCGCGTAGAACCAGGCGATGGACTGGTAGGCGCCCACATGGTCCGGACCGTTCCGCCACAGCCGTTCGATCTCGCGCTGGCCGAACTCGGTGCCGCCCGACGAACTCGCGACGACCACCGCCCGCTCGTACTCCGGCACTGCCGCCATGTCCAGGCCGGCGTCCGCCAGCGCCATGTCGGAGGCGGCCAGCCCGAACTGGGTGAACAGGTCGGTCTGCACGGCCACCCGGCTGCCGACCCGCTCCTTCGCGTGGAAGCCGTGGACCTGGCCGGCCAGCCTCGTCCTGTAGCGGTCGGGGGCGAAGCGGTCGATCCGCCCGATGGACCGGCGGCCGGCGAGCAGGGTCCGCCAGAACGCCTCCGTGTCGTCACCGCCAGGGGCGATCACCCCGAGCCCGGTGACGACGACCGTGCCCGTCATGTGGTGCCGCCCTTGGCCAGCAGCATCGCCGACTGGAACCCGCCGAACCCGCTGCCCACGCTGAGGACGACCTCCATCGCGTGGTCCCGGGCGCTCAGCGGGACGTAGTCCAGGTCGCACTCCGGGTCCGGGGTGTGCAGGTTGGCGGTGGGCGGAACGACCTGCTGCTCCAGGGCCAGCGCGCTGGCCGCGATCTCGATCGAGCCGATCGCGCCCAGCGAATGGCCGATCATCGACTTGACGGAGCTGACCGGGACCTCGTAGGCGCGGGCGCCCAGGCTCCGCTTGAAGGCGGCCGTCTCGTGCCGGTCGTTCTGCTTGGTACCGGACCCGTGGGCGTTGATGTAGCCGATGTCGTCCGGGCCGATCCGGGCGAGATCCATGGCGGCGCGGATCGCCTCCGCCATCTCGCGGCCGTCCGGCTTCAGGCCGGTCATGTGGAAGGCGTTGCTGCGGCTGGCGAAGCCGATGATCTCGGCGTAGACGCGGGCGCTGCGCCGCCGCGCGTCGTCGAGCCGTTCGAGGACCAAGACCGCCGCCCCCTCGCCGAGCACGAACCCGTGGCGGTCGAGGTCGAACGGCCGGGACGCGCCGGCCGGATCGTCGTTGTCCGGCGAGGTCGCCTTGATCGCGTCGAAGCACGCCGAGGTGATCGGTGAGATCGGCGCCTCGGCGGCCCCGGCCACCATGACGTCGGCCGAGCCCTCCTGCAGCAGCCGTACCGCGTGCCCGACCGCGTCGAGGCCGGCCGTGCACCCGGTCGAGATCAGCGCGACGGGCCCCTCGGCCCCGCACACGCCCGCCGTCTCGGCCGCGATCGTGCTGGGCACCATGTAGTCGTAGGCGTGCGGCACCGCGTAGGCCGGGTCGACGAGCCACTCCCGTCCCCCGTCACTGAGGACGACGTACTCCTCCTCCAGCCGCATGGTGCAGCCCACGGCGCTGCCGATGCTCACGCCGATCCGCTCCGGCGGCACCGCGGCGAGATCGAGGCCGCTGTCGCCGAGAGCGTCGCGGGTACAGACGACGGCGAACTGCGCCACCCGGTCCATGCGCCGGATCTCGCGCGGGCTCAGCCCCTCCTGGCGAGGGTCGAACTCGCATTCCGCCGCGATCCTGGACCGGAAGCCCGAGGCGTCGAAGAGCGAGATCTCCCGGGTCGCGGTGCGGCCTGCCGTGAGCAGTTCCCAGAACCCCTTGACACCGAGGCCCCCCGGGGCCACCACCCCCATCCCGGTGATGGCGACCGGCGTCCTGCGGGGCCGCCCGACCCTCACGCCGAACCGCCGATCTCGGGGTGCGGCTCGACCGCGGCGGGCACCTGCTCGGTGTCGACATGGCCGAGCTCGGGTCTGGGTGCGAGCGGGCTGAGATGGAACACCGCGACGGCCCGCGTCCCGGCGCGGTTCGTGACCCGGTGCCGCATCCCGATGGGGACCATCAGCCCTTCGCCGGTCCGCAGGACGATCTCCTGGCTGCCGTCCAGCAGGACCAGCAGCTCGCCCTCGCTGACGTAGACGAACTCCTCGGAGTAGGGGTGGTAGTGCTCGGCGACGAACTCGCCGGCCCCCAGGGTCAGCACTCCGAAGAAGCCCGACGTCGCGCCGGCGGTCTTCGGGCTGAGCAGAACCCGGATCTCCCCGCCGCGGCGCCGGTTCACCGCGACATCGTCGATCGCGACCTTGGCGATGGTCACAGCGCCCACCCTGTGCTCCTTAGTGCGGTCCGTCCGGCTGCCCCGGCTTCGCAGCCTCATCGTGGGAGGACGCGATAGCGGCTTTGTCGAGCGGCGCTAGCCGTGGCGGGTGGGCCGAAGGATCCATTCGCGGCCCGGACGGCCGTCAACGGCGGTCGCGCGAACGCGCGGAGGGCCTCCGAGCGAGGCGTGAGCGGCCGAACACCAGTTGGGCGCTAGAGCGCCGCGAGAAACTGTTGCGACGGTCACGGACAGCGAAGTCCGCGACCGAGGGAGCCATCACGATGGGCCGCTCCGGGAAACTATCCGTCTTCCTCGTACAACAAGGCATCTGGGATATGCCGCTCGAATCGATGCCGCTCGCCTCCGGCTATCTGAAGGCCGCGGCACTCGCCGACGCGACGGTCCGCGAATCCGCCGAGATCACGATCTTCAACTACCGCGGCGGCACGACGCTCACCCAGATGGCCAACGACATCTTCACCGACGGACCGCCGGACGTTCTCGCGTGCTCGGTGCTGGGGTGGAACTACCGCACCTTCGGGGCGCTGGCCGAGACCTTCAGGCAGCTCAACCCCGAAGGCTGGGTGGTCTTCGGCGGCACGCACGTCGCGAACCAGGGCGAACGCTCGTTCGCGATGTTCCCCGCGGTCGACGTCATCGTCAACGGCGAGGGCGAGCTGGCGTTCCGTGAGCTGCTGACCCAGCGGCTCGCCGGAGGGTCCCCGCGCGATCTGGGGAACGTCAAGGGGATCTCCTTCCGGGACCGCCTCGGCGCCGTGGTCACCACGGATCCCCGGGATCGGATCGACGACCTCGACATCATCCCCTCCCCCGCCCTCTCCGGCGCCGTCGAACTCACCAGACCCGACGGCTCCTTCCGCTACGACGTCGCGCTGATGGAGACCAACCGCGGCTGCCCGTACAAGTGCTCCTTCTGCTACTGGGGCGGCGCGGTCGGCCAGCGGATCCGGGCGTTCTCCCGCGAACGGCTCCGCCGGGAACTGGAGCTGTACGCCAGCCTGAAGGTCCACACGATCTGCCTGTGCGACGCGAACTTCGGGCTGATGCCGATCGACGAGGAATTCGTCGACGACGTCATCGAGATCCGCGAACGCACCGGCTATCCGCGCGCCCTTGAGAGCTCCTGGGCGAAGAACAAGTCGAAGGTCTTCTACAGCATCGTCCGGAAGATGAAGGACGCCGGGCTGCGCAGCTCGTTCACGCTGGCCCTGCAGACACTGAACGACGAGACCCTGCGGCTGATGAACCGGAAGAACATGAAGGTCAACGAGTGGGAGGACCTGGTCGCCTGGCTCGGCGCCGAGGAGCTCGAATGCTACGCCGAGCTGATCTGGGGCGCCCCCGGCGAGACGGTCGAGACCTTCCTGGCCGGCTATGACCGCCTGTCGCAGTACGTCTCGCGGATCGCGGTCTACCCGATCCTGCTCCTGCCCAATACCGAGTACACCGAGAAGCGCGAGCAGTTCGGCATCGTGTCGGTGCGCGGCGACAACGACGACTTCGAATACGTGCTCGCGCACAACACCATGACGATGGCCGACAACCAGCGGATGCAGCGGTTCCTGTTCTGGAGCCGGGTACTGGCCGACGCCGCGGTGCTCCGCCACACCTGGATCGGGCTGCGCGGACTGGCCGAGCTCACCCAGTCCCAGGTGCTGCGCAACCTGGACGAGTGGATCTCCAGCACCGACGACGAGGCCGCGGTCCCGCTCCAGGGCATGGTGGGGATCGGCACCGAGACGCCGGGCGCGGCGATCGACTACCTGTACCGCGAGCCGGACGCCAAGCGGATGCTCGAGCGCTGGTGGACCGAGTCGATCGAGCCGCTGCTGCCCGCCGACCGGTTGCCGGTCGTGCGGGAGATCTTCCGCTACGACCTGCTCACCCAGCCGATCTACCGCATGGAGGACGGGCGGACGCCCGCCGAGGTGACCCCGATCCGCGTGGGCGCCGACGAGTACGCGGTGCGCGCCGACATCGCCCTCGAGTACGACGTCCCGGCGATCCTGTCCCGGCTCCGCGCCAAGGAGGAGCCTGACCTGCGGCCTGCCAGGACCTCCGTCGACCTCTACTACCGGCTCGGCGTGGAGCAGTTCACCACCACGACGAACAGCGAGGAGATCGTGCACTTCATGGGCCGGCCGAAGACCGACCTGTTCACCGACGAGGAATTCCGGCCGGAGCGCGGCGACGGCCCGTACACCACCCTCCTGCGCGACAGCAGTTGCGGCTGAGGCCGTTCCGGATCGACCAGCCACGAGCGAGAGGACGCGTTCGCCATGCCCGACGACCCCGCGGCCAAGGCCGACATCCCCGACCCGATCATGATCATGCTCACCGGCGGCCTGTTCACCCATGTCGGCTACGCCCTGGCCCGGCTGGGCGTCGCCGACGAGATGTCGGACGCGCCGAGTGACGTGACGAGCCTGGCGGAGAAGGTGTCCGCGCATCCGGACGCGCTGCTGCAACTCCTGCGCACCGGCGTGTACCTCGGCGTCTTCACCGAATCCCCGGGCCGGCACTTCGCGCTGACGGCGGCCGGCCGGCAGTTGCGCGAGGACGCCCCGCAGTCCCGCAAGGCCTCGCTCATCCGCAGCGTCGAGCGGAACGGACCGATCATGAGCGAGATCATGCACACCGTGCGGACCGGGCTTCCCGCGTACGAGAAGGTGCACGGCACGCCCTTCTTCAACCGGCCCGAGGACAAGTATCAGCTCCACATCGGAGGCTCCCCGCACGTCCGGGAGATGATGAGCCGGTACGGGTTCCCGGCGGAAGGCACGGTCGTCGACGTCGCCGGCGGGTACGGCTACGTGCTCACAGGCATCCTGCGCGACCACCCCGCACTGCGCGGCGTGCTGTTCGACCAGCCGCACGCGATCAAGCTCGCCGAAGAGCTGATCGACGAGGACGTGGCCGACCGCTGCGAGCTGGTCGGCGGCAGCTTCTTCGACTCCATCCCGACCGGCGGCGACGTCTACCTGGTCACCCGAACCCTGCACAACTGGAGCGACGAGGCGACGCTCACCGTCCTGAAGAACATCCGCGCGGCCATGCCCGACTCAGCGCGCCTGCTCGTCGCCGAGCGGCTCATGGAACCGGACTTCCGGAGGCGTGCCGCGATGACGGTGTACCTCGACTTCTACATGCTCCTGCTCAACGGCGGCCGGGAGCGCACCGAGGAGGAGTACCGGGACCTTCTCGAACGGTCCGGCTTCCGGGTCAGCGGCGTGCACCCCTCCACCGCGCCGCCGGAGACGCCCGCCGAGGGCCTCCTGGAAGCCGTCCCCGTCTGAACCGGCGGCGCCATGACCAGCGAGATGCCCAGGAGACCGCGCGCACCCTTCATGATCCCGCCGAACGAGCTGCCGGAGGAACTGGGGACACCCGGCCCGCCGCGCCGGGTCAGCGTGGCGGGCAAGGCCGTCTGGATCCTGTCCCGCTACGCGGACGTCCGGGCGTGCCTGGCGGACGGGTCCTTCAGCCACGCGACGACCTGGGCGGTCGAGAACGGCTTCCCCCCGCCGGCCGGGGGGCTGTTCACCAACACGGTCCTGGGGACCGAACCACCCGAGCACACCCGGCTCCGGCGGCTCATCATGGGCGCGTTCACCACCCGTCGCGTCCAGGCGCTCCGGCCCCGGGTGCAGCAGATCACCGACGCTCTGCTGGACTCGTTCGCCGCGGACGGACACGCCGACCTGGTGAGGCAACTCGCCTTCCCGCTGCCCATGGCCGTCATCTGCGAACTCCTCGGCGTTCCCGCCGATGACCGGGCCGACTTCCGGCACTGGGCCGACACCATGTTCCGTCCCGGGCAGGTCTCCGCCGACGCGGCCGAGGCCGCCGACCGGCTCTGGCAGTACATCCACGGCCTCGTGTCGGCCAAGCGCGACTCCCCAGGCGACGACCTGCTCACCGGGCTCCTCGCCGCCCACGAGGACGAGGACCGGCTCACCTACGACGAGGTGGTCGCCAACGGCCGGCTGCTCTTGCACGCCGGCTACGACACCACCGCGAACTTCATCGGCAACGCGGCCCTGACGCTCCTCCGAGACCCGGCCAGGGCCGCCGCACTGCGCACGGACCCGGCCCTGCTGCGCACCGCCGTCGACGAACTGCTCAGGCACGACGGGCCGAGCCTGGTGAACATGCGCTTCGCCAATCAGGACACGACCGTCGCCGGCACGCCCATCCGCCGCGGGGATCAGATCGTCCTCGATCTCGAAGCGGCGCACAGCGACCCGTCGGTGTTCCCCGACGGCGGCGACCTGGACTTCGCACGCAGCCCCAACCCGCACCTCACCTTCGGGCACGGGCTGCATCACTGCATCGGCGCGCCGCTCGCCCGGCTCGAAGGACAGATCGCACTCAGCACGCTGTTCACCCGATTCCCCGACATCCGGCTCGCGGTCCCCGCGGAGCAGATCACTCGCCGGCCGCACTCCGCGCTGCACGGGGTGACGGGGTTGCCCGTCGTCTTCACCGCTTCGGGACCGTAACCCGACCGTGCGCCGGCACCACGTGGCGGAGTCGGCGTCCGTGCTGTTCGTGCTTCCGGGGTTGGATGGCGCAGTCGTATGGCTTCAACGGACGCGCAGACGGCATTCCATATAGGTGTGCGTCTTCTTTCGCCTGACGGCTAGCGGGCTGGAGTTAGGAGGTTCTCTGTTGTTTGGGTCAGGGTTTTGGTGAAGATTCGGGTGTAGGCGGCGCCTATTACTCGGCGGCCCTGGTAGGTGAAGTACGTGTTCGTGGACGCGTCGACCAGGACGGCCGAGCTCATGGCGGCCCAGCGTTTGGGGGGTGAGCTTTGGCGGACGGCTTCGACGCTTGCCTGGTCCACGGTGGGGACGACGAGGAAGGCCGTCGCCAGGACGCCGGTCTGTAGGCCCGGGGGTAGGCCGGTCTTGTTGGTCACCGCGTAGTCGAGGACCGCGGAGGTGTACGGGAGGGGGTTGCCGCCCTGGGCTCGTCCTATCGCGATGAAGGTGTGCAGGGACGAGAGGGTCGGCCAGTGCATGAACTTCTTGCGCGCGACGTGGGACGGGAGGCCGGCGATCGTCGCCGGTTCCAGGGTGTAGCCCTGCGCTACGAGGCGTTCCTGGATGCGCCGTGCCACCTCGTCCGGGTCCATTGCTCCTCCTTGGGGCGGTTCCTCGCCCCGTATTGAACAACTGGGCGTTCCAGAAGACAAGGTTGCTTGTGCGGTGATTAGTGGGTGTTGATCCAGGCGTTTATGTCGTTGAACGATCTGTCCGCGGTGGGGTGGAGGGGCAGGGAGTGGCCGGTGTTGGGGATGGTGTCGGCGGTCAGGGTGGGGGCGGCGGTGTAGTAGAGGGATTCGTTGGCGCGGACGTTGCCGGGGGTGCAGGTGAAGAGGGCGCCGCAGATGCTGGAGTCCTTCTCGCCGATGACGACGAGGACGGGGACGCGGACGCGGGCGGTGTCGTTCAGGAGGGGTGGGAGGACGAGGCGGGCGGCGGCGTCGGTGAGCTCGGTGGCCGCCATGACGTCCTTGTGGGCTTCGTCGTAGGCGATGACGTCGGGGTCGGCGGCGTAGTAGAAGGAGGCCGCTCGGGTGCCGGGTTCCGTGGTCAGGTAGCCGAGGTCGGCCAGGGGGAAGTGGGGGTCGAGGGCGGCGGTGTAGAAGCTGCCGATCAGGAGGGCCGCGCCGGGGGCGATGGCGGGCGGGTGGGTGATGCCGGTGACCACGAGGCGGTCGATGTCGCCGTGGTCGGCGGCCTCGGCGATGACGATCATGGAGCCGAGGGAATGGCCGATCGTGGTGATCTGGGTGAGGTTCCTGGCCCTTAGCCATTGGACGATCTGGTGGAGGACGTTGACGTCGGCGGCCACGGTGAGGGACGTGCTGGGCGGGCGGCTGCTCGATCCGGTACCGGGACGGTCGTAGGCGAAGGCGGCTCGTCCGGCGTCAGTGGTCTTCTTGACGTAGGAGTACCTGTCGTCGGGCCATTTCCAGTAGGTGGAGTTGTACGTGCCGCCGTGGACCAGGACGTCCACTCGTGTGGTGTCGTTGCTCGGCACGCACAGGGTGCCTGAGACGGTCTGGTTCGAGGGCTGGCCTGGGGCGAGGGCGACGGGGATCTTCACCGTCTCGCAGGTGCCGGGGGCGGCGTGGGCCGGTGGGGCGGGGGCCGCGGCGGCGGCCAGGGTGATCAGAATTGCGGCGATCGATTTCCACATGGCGTCTCCTGCTCGATTCGACGGCGGGATCGTAGCGCCGTTCTCCCGATGATCGGGAAATGTTGACGCTTTACGCAGAATGCCCGGCTTGTCGGAATTAATGATCGATGAGAGGGAGTTTCGATTGTCCTCTCGCGAACGCCTTTTTCGGTCTACGCTTTGAGTGCCAACGCCGCCGGGAGGGATCGTGTCGGAGATCGCGCGGTGCGGAATGGACGGAAGAGTCGGCAATCTTCCCGCGGAGATGTCGAGTTTCGTCGGACGCCGCCATGAGCTGGCCGAGATCGGGCGATCGCTGGAGAACGCGCGCCTGCTGACGGTGACCGGGGTCGGCGGGGTCGGCAAGACCCGGACGGCGCTGCGCGCGGCCGACCGGGCGCGCGACCGGTTTCCGGACGGCGTCTGGCTGACCGAACTGTCCGGTCTGGAGGACGGCGGCCTCGTCTGCCATGTCGTGGCCCAGGCGCTCGGCCTCCAGGACCAGACGGCCCGTCCGGCGGTGGACGTGCTCGTCGACTACCTGGCGGCGCGGCGCCTGCTGCTCGTCCTGGACAACTGCGAGCACGTGCTCGACGCGTGCGCGCTGCTGGCCGAGGTGCTGCTCGGCGCCGCCCCGGGCCTGCGGGTGATCGCCACGAGCAGGCAGCCGCTGGACGTGGCGGGCGAGAAGGTCCTCGTGGTGCCGCCGCTGCCGCTTCCGGACGAGCCGGAGCGTCCGTGCGACTCCGTGGAGCTGTTCGTGGAGCGTGCCGTGGCCGCCGACGCGGGGTTCGCGCTCGGCGCGGGCAACCGGGAGGCGGTCGAGCGGCTGTGCCGGAGGCTGGACGGGATCCCGCTGGCGATCGAGCTCGCGGCGGTGTGGGTGCCCGTGCTGCCGGTGGAGCGGATCGTCGAGCGGCTGGACGAGCGGTTCGCGCTCCTGGCGGACGACGACGCCGGCACGGGGCTCCCCCGGCACGGCGCGCTGCGGACGGCGATCGGATGGAGCCACGAGCTGTGCCGTCCGGCGGAGCGGCTGCTGTGGGGGCGGCTGTCGGTGTTCGCCGGGACGTTCGACGCGGACACGGCGGCGGCGGTGTGCGCCGACGACCGGCTGGCCGCCGGGGAGATCCCGGGCCTGCTCGACCGCCTCGCGGAGAAGTCGGTGCTCTCCGGAGGCCCCGCCGGGTACCGGCTGCTGGACACGCTGCGCGAGTACGGGGCGCAGTGGCTGGAGGCCGCCGGCGAGCGGGACGCGTTGCAGCGGCGGCATCTCGACCACCATCTGGCGCTGGCCGAGCGGTGCGAGGCGGCCTGGTGCGGTCCCGACCAGGTGGAGTGGTGGGGGCGGATGCAGCGCGCGCACCCCGACCTCCGGGCCGCGCTGGAGGCCGGGCTCGCCGAGCCGGCCGGGCTCGCCGAGTCCCGCCTGCGCGACGCCGGGCTCCGGCTCGCGGGCGGCCTCTACTACTTCTGGGTTCCGGCGGGGCTGATCAGTGAGGGCCGGCACTACCTCGACCGGGCTCTGGACGGCCCGGACGGTCCGGCGTCCGTGAAGGCGCTGTGGGCCTGCGCGCGCATCGCCGCGACGCAGGGCGACCTGGTGGCGGCGGAGGCGCTCACCGAGCGGTACCGCGCCCGCGTCGGGGACGGGGACGTCCTCGCGGCCGGGCACATCGGCTACCTCACCGGCGCCATCGCGATGCTGCGCGGCGACCACCGGCGGGCGCTGGATCTGCTGGAGGAGTCCGCCGAGCTGCATCGGCGGGGCGGGGACGAGGGCACCGGGCTGATGTTCGTCCTGCTGGTGCACGGGATGGTGCACTCGATGCGGGGCGAGTTCGACCGGTCGGTGAAGGTGCTGGAGGAGTGCCAGGGCCTGTGCGACCGGCACGGCGAGCGGTGGGTGCGCTCCTTCGTCGACTGCATGCTCGGGCTCGCCGAGCTGGGCCGCGGGGACGTCGCCGCCGCGGTCCGGCACGGCCGGGAGTCGCTGCGGTTCAAGACGGTGCTGTCCGACAGCCTCGGCCTCGCGCTCGCGCTGGACGTGCTCGCCGCGGCCGCGGCGGCGGGCGGCGACGGGGTCCGCGGCGCGCGGCTGCTCGGGTTCGCCGAGCACGTGTGGCGGACGTTCGGGCTGCCGCAGTTCGGCTCGCCCGACTTCGCGGCCCGGCGCGTGCGGTGCGAGCGGACGGCGCGGGCGATGCTCGGCGACGCGGCGTACGAGGCGGCGCTCCGGGAGGGACGCGAGCTGGCCATCGACCACGGCATCGACTACGCGCTCGGCACCGCGGACCCGCCACCGCCCTCCCGGCCCCCGCTTCCGCCCCCGTGACCGTTCCGGCGGTTTGGGCGCTCCCCGCGTCGTCCCGTCCCGAGCCGGAGTAGCCGATGCCCGACCGAGACCCCCGCACGGCCGTGCGGCCCGTCCATGTCCGTCCCCCTTCCCGCGCGGTGGACGACTCGTCCGAACCCGCCCGGCGGTTCGCCGCGGCCGTCGTGCCGCGGCGGGCCGACTTCGTCGCGGTGCACCTCGCGGAGGAGTCGCCGCACGCCTCCGCGGGCGGCCTGCCCGGGGCCGTGCCGCTGCGCCGGGTCGTCTCGCTGGACGTCACGGCGTCGTACCGGCTCGGCGGGCTGATGCCGCAGGGCGGCGTCCTGCGGTGGACGCCCGACAGTCCCGTGCACGTCGCGCTGGAGCGCGGCGAGACCGTCCACATCCCGCGCGTGGACGGCGCGGTCGCCGACCACCTCGCGTCGCAGCTCGGCGTGCCCGGGCTGGCCGGCGCGCTGACCGGCCGGTCGCTGCTGATGCTGCCGCTGGCGGGCGCCGGGCGGCTGTTCGGGAACGCGCTGCTCGTCGGCGAGCCGTCGCGGCCCGCGTGGACCGCGGCCGAGATCGAGATGATCGAGGAGCTGGCGGTGTGGACGGCGCGGGACGTCCGCGAGGCCCGCTGGCGGCGGCACGTGAACCGGCTGGCGTACGAGCTGTGGCGGGAGACCGGGCCGGAGCTGCCCGCGCGCACCCCGGGGCTGGAGGTGGGCTACCGCTACCTGCCGTACGAGGCGGACGGGGCGTGGCGGCTCGGCGGCGACTGGTTCGACGTGCTCAACCTGCCGGACGGGCGGACGGCGCTGTTCGTCGGGGACGTGGCGGGGCACGGGCCGGACGCGGCGGTCCGGATGGGCCAGTGCAAGGCCATGGTGCGGACGCTGGCGTCCCTCGGGCTCGCGCCGGGCGAGCTGCTGCGCCGGTTCGACCTGCTCGTCCGGGGGCTGGCCGAGGAGTACGGCGGCGACGACGAGTTCCTGGTGACGTGCGTGTACGCGGTGTACGACCCGGTGGCGCGCAAGTGCCGGGTGGCGAGCGCGGGACATGTGCCGCCGGTGCTCGTCGGACCGGACGGGCGCGGCAGGCTGCTGCGCCCGATCCGGGGGCTGCCGGTGGGCGCCGGTCCGCCCGGCGGGACGGAGGCGGCGTCCTTCCGGACGCGGACGTTCGGCGCCGTCGACGGCAGCCTCCTCGCTCTCTACACCGACGGGCTCGTCGAATGCCGGGGCCGTGACGTGGAGGAGGGGATCCGGGAGGTGGCGGCCGGGCTCGGCGGCCCGTCCGGTGATCTGGAGGGCACCTGCGACGAGGTGCTGGCCCGGCTGGGCGCCGAGCAGCGCCGCGACGACGTCACGCTGCTGCTCGCGCGGTTGACGGGCCCGCAGCGGCGGGCGCCCGTCCGGCGGGCGCGGTCCGTGACGGTGCCGCCGGCGCGGAGGATCCGGCGCGGCGAGCGG
>NZ_CAACUY010000095.1 GCF_900659615.1 Actinomadura fibrosa
GGGTGTTGGGGTTGGTCGTTCGGTGGTTATGGCGAGAGGGAAACACCCGGTCCCATCCCGAACCCGGAAGTTAAGCCTCTCAGCGCCGATGGTACTGCATGGGAGACTGTGTGGGAGAGTAGGACACCGCCGGACTCATATTGCAGGAAGCCCCGCCGTCACGGCGGGGCCTTTCTCATTTCTGGAGTGGTTCTCGGGTCTTCCGTAGTGGCTTCAGCTGTCTCGGGACGGCGCGTGACCTCGTCGGGAGCGTCGGCAAGGGGTCGTACCTCGCATCCTGGGAGAATCCTCGGCAACGCGGCTGCAACGTTGCGTCCGGCACACTTTGGACCGTTCAACAAGGTACGGAGTCATGGCCGCGCCGGTGCCACCCACACAGCTTCACCGCATCGGCGCGACCACCGTGGCAGCGCAGGGGAAGATCGGGACGGGTGACGCCGTCTAGGCGCCGGTCAGGGCGGTCAGGTCGGCGATGATTTCCGAGGCGGTCACCGGATCGAGGTCGCCGAAGCGCCGCGGGGCTGCACCGGCGGCGCGGTCGGCGAGCCGGACGGAACGCAGCTCCTGGTGCGGTATCTCCTCCATCTCGGCGACGTACAGGCCAGGGCTCAGGTCGATCATGACGAGCCGGCCGTCCGGTAGAGGACGGTGGACCGTGGCGGGGTTGTCCCGCTCCCAGCCGCGGTGCCGCAGCGCGAGGACCCCGGCGGAGCGTGCCGTCACGCCCTCGAAGCGCGTGAGGCGGTCGGCGCGTGCCTCGTCCTCGGTCAGTGCGTAGGTCGGCCGCCGGAGCTGGGGGAAGGGCTGCAAGATCTCGTAGTCGTCCAAGAGCTCCTGCCAGGCCGGGAGGCCGTCGTCCAGGTCGAGCGGGTGGGCGATCCGGACGGTCGCGGTCTCCGGTAGAGGAAACGCACGGTCGTCGACGTCGGCCGGTGTGCGGTCCTCGGCGAGCCGGAACGCGGTCGCGGTCCGGCTCGCGTGCTCGCCGCTTCGGCCGTCCTCGGCGAGCCAGACGAGGCGGCGTGCGATGTGCCAGGCCACGGGATGCCGGACGAACAGGGCGATGAACTCGTCCACCGACCACGGGCGCAGCGTGACCATGGCCCGTTCGAGGCGGCGGATCTGTTCCGCGGCGGCCGTTCGCGCGACCTTTCTCATCGCCGAGAAGCGCTGGTGCGCCGCCGCCGCGAGCGCGGCGTCGTCGCCGGCCGCGGGCTTGGGCAGGGTCGTGCGCCGGCGCCCGTCGTCGCCGATCACGAACGGTTCGAGCGTCTCGTCGAAGCCGACGGTGAAGCGGCGCGGGCCGTAGTCGAGGGTCATGCTGCCGTCGGCGTCCAGGCCGAAGTCGGGGACGAGCCGGTCGGCGAGGCGGTCGGGGGTCAGCCCTCGCGCCGTGGCGATGAGGGTGATCCGGTCGCGTGCGCGGGCCCTGAGGCCCTTGAACCTGACGTGTTCGGCGATGCCGTGCAGTTGGACGAGCGCGATGTCGGTGCCGATGGCGGCGAGGGCGTCCAGTCCCCGGACGGCCTTCTGGTGACCGCCGTCGCCTGGCCAGGCGCGGATCACTGGCGCGAGGCGGAGCGCGGTCGCGTCGTCGCCGAGAAGGCCGAGCTGGTCCAGGGCCCAGGAGTCCTTGGCGGGCGCGCCGTGCCGTTCCCAACGCTGGAAGAGCGCCCAAGCGAACTCGGCTAGCGATGGCGGATCACATGCCTTCTGGAGGGCGCTTATGCCGGCGTACGGCTCGCCGGGCTTCGACATCGCCAGCATTGTCAGGACGTGCCCGGTCGCGGCTGTGGGTAGCGCCCGTTCGCGTCCGCGCAGGAGGATCTGGCGAAGTAGCGCGGGGTTCGCCCATTCGGGGAGCTTCGGTACGCGCGCTGGCGGGAGTGTCAGCGGATCGGCCATGACGAGCGCCTCCACCGCGTTCGCGGCTTCCTCACCGAGGCCACGCGCGGCATGCGCAACGTCCTCCGCGCCCAGGTCGGCGGCTAGGAGCCGCAGGGCGGCTTCGGCCTGCCTCCGGGACGGTCCGGAGCGGCCCAGCGCGGCGGGTACCAGCAGCGGGACGGCATGGACGCCGTGCCTGCCGAACCAGGAGACGGCCGCCTGGCGTGCCGCCTTCGTCCGTGCCAGCCATCGGGCCATGAGCTCGGCGATCCCGGCGTCCAGGAAGGGCACGAGGACCTGGCCGCATCCCGCCGGATTCACCTGCGCCGCGTTGAGGAGGACGGGGAGCGCGTCGAGGCCGAACCTGCCCGCCATGTGGCGCAGCCACGGTAGGTCGCCGGCGTGCCAGGCGTCGTGCTCCGTCCACTCGGCGAGCAGGGGTCGGATCCACTCCTCGGGCCCCTGGGCGAACAGGCCGGCGTAGGTGAGGCGTCCTGCGCGGTACTCCTCGATCACCGCGGGCCAGTCCGTGGCGGCGGGGTAGCGGTGGGCGCCGGGCGGCAGGTACGGGGTCGCCCAGGCTTCGCGCTCGCCTAGGGCCCAGGCGGTCCGCCGGGTGGTGGGCGGCGCCAGGTCCGTGACGACGATCGGTCTCGCCGGCTTCCGTGGGCGCGTCCACGGCGGTTCGGTCAGGAGCCGGGGCAGACCGTCCGGGCCTGCCTCCGGGACGCGCGTACCGGACGCAGCGGCCGCCGTGACGATCGTGCGGGACGCGGTGGGCAGGCCGGGTGCGAGCGCCGCCACCGTGTCCGGGTGCGCCCGCACGTGGTCGGTGAGGAGCGCGGCGATCGGCCGGCTCCGGGACGCGGCGGGCGGGAGCAGCCGCAGGGCCCGCGCCGGGAACCGCGATGCCGCCGTGATCAGCGCGGGGAGGACGTACTTCCTGGACGCCCGGTCGATCAGCGCCTGGAAGGCTCCGTCGAAAGGCATCAGGGCGATCACGTCGAGGAGGCGGCGGCGTTCGGCGGCGTTGAGGCGCCCGTGGTCCAGGGTCGTGAGGAAGAGTGGGAGGGCGTCCTCTCCGGCGGCGTCCGCCAGCGTCACGAGCAGGCCCTCCGGGCAGGAACCGGGGGACAGGACCCCGGGAGTCGCGAGGTGCTTCGGCGTGCTGAGCGCGTGGCGCAGGAACCACCAGTTCGGCTCGTCCGCGGGCGTCGAGGTCTGAAGGCACTCGTCGAGCCAGTCCTGTCGGGTGGGGACGAGGTAGGACACGAGCGCCATCTGCTCGCGGGTGCGCCGGTGCCCGGCCAGCTGTCCGATCGCGTCGCGGTAGGCGGCGTCGTCCGCGGTGGCGAGCAGGGAACGCATCCGCCGGGCCGCCTCGGGTGCGACGCGGAGCTCCCCGCCGTCCCGGAGGCGCAACCGGACGCCGCGCCCGCCGATCGCGCGGGCGGCGATCGTGCCCAGCTCCACCAGCGCGCACGCGGCGAAGGCGAGGCCGTGCTCCCCGGCCCAGGCGTCGACGAACTCGCTCTGGTCCCGCGCGTCGGGGAAGCGGTGCCTTGCGGCCGCGTCCGAGGAGGAGAGCGTGGGGGACCGCAGCACGAGCGCCGTCATGACCGCCGCCGCGCCTGCGGGATCGGCCTCTCCGGCGCGGTAGCGTTCGGCGCGCTCGGCCCACTCCGGCAGGCCCGCGATCGTCGCGCGCAGGGCGCTCGCGTCCGGCCAGAGCCCGTCCACGATGCCCCGGATCCGGGCCGCGGCGGCCGGCTCCACGGTGACCGGCTCGCCGGACGCGCCGCCGCGCCGCGGGTGGAGCGCACGGCGCGCCTCGGCGGGGAGCACGAGGACGTCCTCGTCCGGCGGCGAGGGGCGGTGATCGCTCATGGCGGTCACCGTAGCGGCGCGGTCGGACGGCCCCGGCGGCCCGGCGGCGAGCATCGCGGCCGGTGGTGTGCGGGGCGGCGCATTGTGACCAAGGCGTGGTTGCGGCGGCCCCCGGACAGGCGGCAGGGTACAGCCCATGACTTGGGACGTTCCGGGTTATTCCGTGGTGAGGGTCCTGAGCGAGGGACCGGCGGGACGTGTCGTCGAGGCGGTGCGCGACGGCTTCGGCGAGCAGGTCGTCATCCTGGACCGAGCGGAGATCGTGCCGGGGGACGCGCGCATCCTGGCGGAACTGCGCGACCCTCACGTGGTGCGGGTCCACGAGTACGTGGAGAGCCGCCGCGCCCTGGTGATGGAGGCCGTGGACGGGGTGACGCTGGAGCGGCTGATCGCGGAGTCGGGGCCGATGGCGCCCGACGCGGCCCTGCGCGTGCTGAAGGGCTGCCTGCTGGGTCTCGCGGCGGCGCACCGGGCGGGCATCGTCCACCGCGACCTGACGCCGGCGAACGTCCTCGTCGTGGGCGGCGCCTGCAAGGTCACCGGGTTCGGGCTGGACGCGCGGGGCACGCCGGGCTTCGTGGCGCCCGAGCGGCTGGAGGGGGAGATCTCGCCCGCGGGCGACCTCTACGCGGCGGCGGCCGTGCTCTACCAGTGCCTCACGGGGCGTCCGCCGGGGCGTGGCGTCGCCGCGCTGGAGCGGGTGCCGGAGGGGGCGCGGGCCCTGATCGCCCGCGGGATGGCGAGCTACCCGCCGGCGCGGCCGAAGTCCGCCATGGAGTTCGCGGCCCTGGTGGACGCCGTCGCGGGCGGTGCGTGGTCGCGGGCCGCGCCCGCCCCCGTGAACGTCGCCGCGCCGATCACCCCGCCGGCCGCGGTGCCTCCGGTGGCCTCGCCGGAGCCGGAGCCGGAGGCGGCGGAGGAGCGGCCCGGCCTGCTGAAGCCGATGGCCGCCGTCGTGGCGGTGGGCCTGGTGTGCGGGTTCGGGACGTTCGGCATCGCGAAGGCCGCGGGCGGCGACGAGCCGCGGCGGGCGGCGGACCCGGTGGTCAGCACGCCGCCCGCCCAGCCGGGAAGCGGCCTGTCCCGAGGCCGGCTGACGTACCTCGCCGGGCCGGCGGCGGGGACCGCGGGAGGGGTGGCGGGGGCCCGCCAGCGGATCGACGTCGCGCTGACCGTGTCGCCCGCCGTCGTCCACGCGGGGAACGCCGTGACCGTCCGGGTCGTGGAGCGGCGCGTCGACCGGTCGGCCTGCCCGCCCGCGACCGCCGCGGGAGGGTGGCGGGTCGGCGACGGGTCCGCCGGGGCGCTGTGGCTCTACCCCCGGACGGCCGGGCTGCTGCCCGCGCGGAGCAGCGGGACGCGGCTCGCCGCCACGGTCCGGCGGGCGAAGCCGCAGACCGCGGTGAAGGGCTGCGCGCGGACCACGGTCGCCCGCAGCGTCTACGCCTTCACGGTGGACGCCTCCACGAAGCCGGGCGCGTACCTGCTGTCGCCGTGGAACCCGCCCCGGATGACGCGGACCGCCGCCGGGACGGGCGCCCAGGCGTCACCGGCGGACGGGCGGGCCACGAGCCGCGGCCGCCTCCCCGCCCTGACGGTCAGGTAGACCGGACATGGCCTTTCCGTGGATTCGGTTGGTCCACCTGCGGAGCCGCCGTAGGCTTTCCGAATGACCGACAAGTTGTGGGAGATCGAGCCGTCGGGGCCGCTGCGCGGCGACGTGACGGTGCGCGGGGCCAAGAACGCCGTCAGCAAGCACATGGTGGCGGCCATGCTGGGAGCCGAGCCGAGCACGATCCGCAACGCGCCGGACGTCGGCGAGGTCGGGATCACCGCCGGCATGATCGAGCACGTCGGGATGACCGTCGAGCGGTCCGGCGGCGAGATCACGGTCGTTCCGGCGCCGGTCGCCGACCCGAGCGTCGGCAAGGCGTTCACCGGCCTGAACCGCATCCCGATCCTCATGCTCGGCCCGCTGCTGCACCTGGCGGGCGAGGCGTTCGTGCCGCTGGTCGGCGGCGACCCGATCGGGCGGCGCCCGGTCGACTTCCACGTGGACGCGCTGCGCGCGTTCGGCGCCGAGGTGACCCACGCGGCGGACGGCATCCACGCGCGGGCGTCGCGGCTCGTCGGGACGCGCATCGACCTCCCGTACCCGAGCGTCGGCGCGACCGAGACGGTGCTGCTGGCGGCGGTCCGCGCGGAGGGCAAGACCGTCATCCGGAACGCGGCGACCGAACCGGAGATCATCGAGCTGGCGCTGTTCCTCCAGCGGATGGGCGCCCGGATCTCCTTCGCGCCGGACCGGCGGATCGTGGTGGAGGGCGTCGAGCGGCTGAGCGGCGCGCAGACGCGGCTGGCCGGCGACCGCATCGAGGCGTTCTCCTACCTGGTGGCGGGCCTGGTCACCGGCGGCGAGGTCCGGGTGCACGGCTGCCCGCAGGACCGCCTCGTCACCGCGATCACCACGCTGACCGGGATGGGCGCCCGGTTCGAGATCACCGATGACTGGATCATGGCGTCGGCGCCGGACGGGCTGCGCCCCGCGGCGGTGCAGACCGACACCCACCCCGGGTTCGCGACGGACTGGCAGACCCCGCTGATGGTGCTGTTCACCCAGGCGGACGGCATGTCGGTGCTGCACGAGACGGTGTACGAGAACCGGCTCGCCTACGTCCCGGCGCTGCAGAGCATGGGCGCGGAGATCGAGGTGTACGACACCTGCCTCGGCGGCCCGGCCTGCCGCTACCACGACACGCCCGCCCTGCACTCGGCGGTCGTGCGCGGGGTCAGCAAGCTGCGCGGCGGGGACGTGACCATGCCCGACATCCGGGCCGGGTTCTCGGCGGTGCTCGCCGCGGCGGTGGCGGAGGGCCCGTCCACGCTGCGGGGCGTCCACCACATCGAGCGCGGCTACCACCACCCCGTCGAGCAGTTCCGCGGCCTGGGCCTCGCGCTCCGCGCCGTCTAGGGCGCGTAAGGGAGCCGGGCCTTCCAGGTGCTTGATCGGCGCGGGGTGCCGATGCCCGCGGCACCCCCGCCGGCCTGCGGCACCGTCCGGGGCGGTGGGGGCCGTCTTCAGTCGGTGGCGGGCTGCACCGCCGGGCTGAGGCCGTATTCGACGGCGGCGCGGGTGAGTTCGGCCTTGTTGTGCAGGCCGAGCTTCTGCCTGATGCGCTGGACGTAGGTGTCCACGGTGGCCTTGGACAGCCCGAGCCTGGTGCTGATCTGCTTGTGGGTCCAGCCGTCGGCGACCAGGCCGAGCACCTGGCCCTCGCGTTCGGTCAGCTCGCCGAGCATGGCGGGCGGGGACGGGTACCGGGGCCGCTCGGCCTCGGCGACGCGGCGCAGGAGGCCGCTCTCGGTCGAGCCGGAGAGCAGGAACCGGCCCCTGGAGAGCAGGGTGAGCGCCGCGAACAGCGCCTCGGGCTCCATGTCCATGTCCATGTAGCCGTTCACTCCGGCCTCCGTCAGCGTGGTGAGCTGGGCGAAGTCGGCCGTCCTGGCGATCGCGAGCACCAGCGCCGATCGGGTCCAGGCCCGGACGTGGCTCAGGAACTCGGAGTTGACGACCGGGGGCAGCCCGACGATGAGGACGCCGGTCTCGCCGGGACGGGCGGCGAGGTGGTGGTGCACGTCCGCGGGAGTCCGGACGGCGGTGACGGAGTACAGGTTCCGCGCCGACTCCAAGGCGTTCAGGGCGCCGGACAGTGCGAGGGAGCCGTCGTGGAGGAAGACGACATCGCGCGGGCTCCCCGGCGACGGAGGCCGCGGCCCGGGGACCTCGCGGAAGGTGAGGACGCCCGGGTGCGCCGCGGTCAGGAGCCTGTCGAGCCGCCGGGACAGCTCATCGACCGCGTCGAGGACGAACCAGCGGCTGCCCGGGATGATCTCATGGTGCACGCCGCCGTCGCTGTGCCGGGCCCAGCCGGTCACGTCCTGGTCGCTCAGCGGGTCGAGGCCGCCCGAGAGGAGCGTGACGGGGAGGCCGATGGGGAGCGTGTCGCGGTGCTCGTACTGGGCGATCAGCCGGTAGTCGGCGCGGAACACGGGCTCGAACACGTCCCGGAGGTCCTCCATCTGGGTGATCTGCTCGGGGACGCCGTCGAGCTGGATGATCCGCCGCCAGAAGTCCTCCGAGCCGAGTGCCCCGACGTCCCTGGCCGTCCTGTTCTCCACGTGCGGGGGCGGATAGTTGGCGACGATCAGGCGGAGGGGGGCGGGGACGCCGAGTTCGGTCAGCCGGCGCGCCACCAGGTAGGCGAGCAGGGCGCCGGAGCAGTAGCCGAAGAGCGCGTAGGGGCGCTCGGTGTGGGGCAGCAGGGCCTGCGTGAGCGTCCAGACGACCTCGTCCAGGTCGGTGGGCGGCGGTTCGGAGAAGCGGGCCTCGCGGCCCGGGAGCGCGGCGCCCCACATCTCGATCCGGCCGTCGATCCGGCCGGAGAGGTCGGCGAACATGTTGGGTCCCGCGCCGACGCTGGGAAAGCAGAACAGGCGTACTGCGGGGCGCGGTCTGTCGTTAAGGCGGTGTAGCCAGGCCGCGTGCTCGCCCGTCATGGTCATTGGCACCTCGCCAGCTCTCAGTCAACGGTGATCAGTGTGCGGTGAGCGACGATGGTCAGCTCGGGCACGGTGGGAGCGTCGAAGACGTCGAGGACGGTCAGGGCTGCGCCGAGCCGTTCGCGCACCCGGTTGACGATGCGGACGGCGGTCAGGGAGTCGCCGCCGAGGGCGAAGAAGGAGTCGCCGTCCCCGACGGGAACTCGGAGCACTTCCTCCCAGATCTGCCGCATCCGAACGCTGAGGTCCTCGGGCGGTATCTCGGTGTCCGTGGTGCCTCCAGAGGGTCATGCGCGTCCGCCGGGTGTCAGCCAGTGTCCGTGATCTTGGAGAGGGTTGCCCAGTCTCCCGAGGAAGTCAATCGAAAAGAGACATGCCAAAAGTGACCCGAGAATGTCACCTCTTTCGGAGCGGGCGGAAAAGCGCATGTGAGAGACGGTCGAAAGGTGACTTGTCGCCGCCTCGGCGGCGCTGGTGGACTGAGCCGCTGTGAGCTGGACATCATTCCCCCGAGGCGCGGGCGCCATGGCCGTCGGCGCGGGCGCCGCCCGTCCTCCGGGCGCTCGGCCGGCCTCCGGCGTCCCGGCTGGAAGCGCCCCGTGACGGCGGTCGCGGACACGGCGACGGAGGCGCCGGCCACGGACGCGGTCGCCCTGTCCGACGTCGCCAAGGCGTTCCGGCAGGGCCGCCGGACGATCGGGCAGCGGCTGCGGCGGGCACCCGACACGCGGCGCGAGGTCTACGCCGTCGACGGCGTGGACCTCCGCATCCCGCGGGGCGAGATCTTCGGCCTGGTGGGCCCGAACGGCGCGGGCAAGTCGACGACCGTGCGCATGATCGCCACGCTGCTGGAGCCGTCCCGGGGGCGCGTGGAGGTCTGCGGGATCGACGCCGTCGGCCGGCCGGACGCCGCGCGGCGCATGCTGGGCGTCGTGATCGGCGGGGAGCGCAGCGTCTACTGGAAGCTCACCGGCCGCGAGAACCTGGAGTACTTCGCCGCGCTCTACCACCTGCCGCCGCGCGAGATCCCCGGGCGCATCGAGCAGGTGCTGCGGGACGTGGACCTGCTCGACCGCGCCGGCGACTACGCCGAGCGGTACTCGACGGGGATGCGGCAGCGGCTCTCGCTGGCCCGCGCGCTGCTCCAGGCACCGAGCGTGCTGCTGCTCGACGAGCCGACCTCGGGCCTCGACCCCAGGTCGGCGGCGCAGCTGCACGAGCGGATCGTCCGGCTGCGGGACGAGGGCCGCACCCTCCTGATCACGACCCACAACATGGACGAGGCCGACCGGCTCTGCGACCGCGTCGCGATCATCGACCGGGGCCGGCTGGTGCGGCTCGGCGCCCCCGAGGAGCTCAAGCGGCTCGTCGAGGCGGAGCGGCTGGCGCGGGTGCGGCTGTCCCTGGGCCGGGACGGGCGGGACGGCGCGGTCGTCGAGGCCGTCGGCCGCTTCGCCGCGGTGGCGGGCCGGCGGCTCGACGGCCGGGACCTCGACCTGGTCCTGCACCTCGCCCACGGGACCGACCTGCTGCCGCCCCTGGTGGAGGTCGCGAACCGGTTCGGCGCGACCGTGCGCAAGGTGGACATCGAGCCGGTCACCTTGCAGGACGTGTTCCTGTCGCTCACCGGGAAGGAGGGGCTGGAATGAGCGCGGCGGGCCGCCTGGCGTGCGAGTACCGCGCGCTCGCCGCCACGACCCGCAAGGAGCTGCGGCTGATGCGGCGCTACCCGGCCGAGCTGGTCTCGCTCGCGCTGTGGATGGTGCTGCTGCCGCTGGCCTACATCGCCCAGGCGGAGGCGTTCTCCGCAGGCGGGCCCGCGCCTACGGCCGCGTTCGCCGACCGGGCCGGAACCGGCGACGTCGTGACCTTCCTCTACCTGGGCTGGTCGGTGTACCTGCTGGTCACCGTGGTCCTGTGGGGGCCCGGCCTCGCGCTGCGGCAGGAGCGCGAGCGGGGCTCGTTCGAGGTCGTCTTCGCCAGCCCGACGTCGCGGTTCACCCTCCTGTTCGGCACCGCCCCGGCGCAGCTCCTGCCCGCGCTGGTGGTGGTCGCGAGCGCGGCGGCGTCGATGCGGCTGCTGTTCGGCACGGGCCCGGATCCGGCCGGCCTGCTGCGCTGGCTCGTCGTCCTGCTCGTCGCCTTCCCCGTCCTCATGGCGCTGGCCGGGGTGTTCGCGACCGCCTCCCTCTCCCTCCAGGACGCGGCGGGCGCGCTGCAGACCGTCCGCGGCCTGTTCACCCTGCTCTGCGGCGTCACCTACCCGCTCGCGGTCCTGCCTGGAGCGTTCCGCGCGATCGGGGCGGCGCTGCCCCCGACGCACCTGCTGGACGCGCTGCGCGGCGCCGTGCCGGACGGCGGGTCGCTGGGAGGCCAGGCGGGGCGGCTGCTTCTCCTGCTCGCCGAGTCGCTGCCCCTCGGCGCCGCCGCGATGGCGCTGCTGTGGGTGAGCGTCGGGCACGCCCGCCGGACCGGCAAGACGGGGCGGTTCTGATGGGCGGCGCCGTCGCGGCGGAGCGGTGCGGGCCGCTCACCTGGTACCAGGAGATGGTCTGGTGGAACCAGTACTGGAACGCACCGGACCAGCGGTATCCGCCGATGAGCGGCGTCTTCTACCTGGCGCGCAGGCCGCGGCCGGACGAGGTCGAAGCGGCGTTCCGCGCGCTGATGGACCGGCACGAGGTCCTGCGCACCTCCGTCGGCGTCGGCGACGACGGGATCCCGGTCCAGACCGTCCACCCGGCGGGGACGGTCGAGCCGCCGCTGCGCACGGTGCCGCTGTCCCGCTTCCGCGACGGCGCCGAGGAGATGCTGGGCACCTTCGGGCACCCCGGCCGGGACTCCGGCGGGCATGCGCGCTGGCGGGCGGTGCTCGCCGTCAAGGACGACCGGGTCCTCGCCGTCGGGTTCGCGGGCGACCGGCTCCTGATGGACGGCTGGAGCGTGGTCGTGGTCCGCGAGCAGCTGCTGGCCGTCCTCGGCGGTTCCCGAACCGGCGACGTCCTGCCTCAGCAGCCGCTCGACCGGGCCGCCGAGGAGCGGTCCGCCGCGGGCCGGGCCAAGGCGGACGCCGCGCTCGCCCGGCTCGCGCGCGTCTTCGCCGCGGCGCCGCCGTCTCCGTTCCCGCCCCTCGCCCGGCCGGACGACGCGAGCGCGCGCTACGTGGAGGGGGAGCTGCGCTCAGCCGGGATGCTCGCCGACGTGGACGCCCTGTGCCGGCACGGACGGACGACCAGGCCGAGCGCCGTCCTCGCGATGCTGGCCGCCGTGCTGGCGCTGCGGACCGGCCGGGGCTCGTGCGCCGTCCGCAGCCTCGCCGCCAACCGGTCGCTCGGACGGTACCGCTCCAGCGTGCAGGGCCTCTACCAGCCGGCCTACCTGGTGCTGGACCTCTCCGGGGACCCGTCGGCGGCGGAGGTGCTGCGCCGTGCGTGGCGGGAGTCGGTCGACGCCTACCGGCACACCGAGTACCCGGCCGACGAGGTGCGGGAGCTGCTCGTCCGGGTCGAGCGGGAGCGGGGCTTCGCCCCGTGGTTCGGCCTGGACTACGACTTCCTGCCCGGAACGCCGGCGGTGCGGGCACGCACCGCCCGCACCGGCGCCGGGACGCCGCCGATCACGCACCGGTACGACGACACGGGCCGCCCGGGCTACGCCCTGTTCAGAGCCCAGGTCGTGGACGAGGAGCTGGTGCTCGCGCTCGACTCCGACACCGCGATGATCCCGGCGGCCGAGATCGACCGGCTGCTGCGCTGGACGGCCCGGGGCCTGAGCCTCGCCGCGGACGACCCCCGCCTCAGCCTGTCGCAGCTCGCCGGGGAGCTCGGCATCCCGCCCGTACCGCAGGGGACCGGCGCGCAGGCCGGGCCGGAGCGGGCGCCGGAAGCGGCACCGGGGCCCGGCGCAGGACGAGGCGGTCCGCCGACGCCCGCGGAGGAGGCGCTCGTCGGCGCGCTGAAGGTGACACATCCGCTGGACGCCGTCGACCTCGCCCTCGACTACGTCGGTGCCGGCGGCCGCCTGCGCTCGGTGCCGCGCGTCGCCGCCGAGCTGGCCCGCCGCGGTTACCGGGGCCTGCGGGAGGAGCACGTCGGAACGCCCATGCCCCTGCGCGCCGTCGCGGCCGGCCTGCGCCGCGACGCGGGCCGGGGGTGACGATGGCCGCGACCCGCGTGTCCGCGGACGAGCGGATCGGCGCCCTCGCCGCGCGCCACCCGCATGAGCCCGCGGTGGTGACGGCGGGCCGGGACGGCGCCGGCGACTCCGTCCTCACCTGGGCCGAGCTGGACGAGGCGTCCGCCGGGCTC
Organism: Actinomadura fibrosa; assembly: GCF_900659615.1. Taxonomy (GTDB): domain Bacteria; phylum Actinomycetota; class Actinomycetes; order Streptosporangiales; family Streptosporangiaceae; genus Spirillospora; species Spirillospora fibrosa. The sequence continues at coordinate 12,642 of NZ_CAACUY010000095.1, forward strand.
GCCCGGAGGCTGCGGGGGCTGCGGGCCGGGGCCGCGGGCCCCTTCGCCGTCGTCGTCGACGCGGCCAACTCCGCCAAGACCGTCGTAGAGTTCGCCGCCTGCATGCGCGCCGGGGTGCCGTTCCTCGCCCGCGACCCGCTGGCACCCGCGCCGGAGGCGCGACGGGTGCTCGCGGCGCTCGCGGAGACGCACCGTCCCGTCCTCGCGGACGACCTCTGGAAGAGCGACGGCCCCGGCGGCATCGAGGACGGCGCCCTCCACGACGACGGCATCGGCGGGGACGCCGGCTACCTGCTCGCCACCGGCGGCTCCTCGGGGAACCCCCGGCTCGTCCGGCATCCCGGGGCGCTCGACCACGACCCGGCGCGCGTCCCCAACGCCATGCTGCGCGCGGTCGGCTGGACGCACGGGCAGCGGCAGCTCATCGTGGGACCGCTGCACCACGCCGCGCCGTTCATGTGCTGCTGGGAAGGGCTGCTGGACGCGAACACGCTGGTCCTGCTCCCGCGGTTCGACGCGCGCCTGATGCTGGCGGCGATGGAGCGGCACGCGATCCAGTGGGCGCAGCTCGCGCCCGTGCACATGGCGTGGGCGCTGCACGCGCTCCGGACCGGGAGCCCCGATCTCAGGTCGCTGCGCGCCGTCGTGCACACGGCGGCGCCCTGCCCGCCGGAGCTCAAGCGCGCCTGGATCGACCTCGTCGGCCCGGAGCGGCTGTACGAGGTCTACGGCGCGACGGAGGCGGTCGGCACCACCCTGCTCGACGGCCGCGAGTGGCTGGCCCATCCCGGGTCCGTGGGACGGGGCTTCTGCACCCAGATCCGCGTGCTGGACGAGGCGGGGCGTCCCGTCCCGGCGGGCACGGTCGGCGAGGTCTTCATGCGGCGGACGGTGCGGCGGGGGAGCGACCCGACCGGGCACGGCCTGCGCAGGACCCTGGACGGATTCCTTAGCGTGGGCGACTTCGGCCGTCTCGACGCCGACGGCTACCTCTACCTCGCGCCCCGCCGCCACGACATGGTGATCGTCGGCGGCGGCAACGTCTACCCGGCCGAGGTGGAGGGCGTCCTGTCGGGGCACCCCGACGTGCTGGACGTCGCGGTGGTGGGCGAGCACGACGAGCTGCTCGGTTCGCGGCTCGTCGCCCTGGTGGTCGGCAGGCCGGGCGCCGAGCCGGACGCGGCGGGGATCGCCGCCCGCGCGGCGGCCCGGCTGGCTCCGCACAAGGTGCCGTGGGACGTCCGCTTCGTCACCGAGCTGCCGCGGACCGGGGCCGGCAAGCTGCTGCGCCGGCGGCTCGCGGGAACGGAGGGATCCGTTGGCTGATCCGATCGCGTGCGAGGCCGTCCTCCGCGCGCATCCCGACGTGGCCGACGCCGCGGTGCTCGGCGCGGGCGTCCTGGAGGACGGCGCGGTCGCCGTCGTGGTGCCGGTGGACTACGCCGCCGGTCCCGACCTCGCCCTGCACATCGCCGCGGAGCTCGGGCCGGAGGCGGTGCCGGCGGCGATCGCGCTGTTCCCCGACATCCCGCGCGGGGAGGGCGGACGGCCGGACGTCGCCGGCATCCGGGAGCGGCTCGCGTCCTGGCCGGCCGTCTACCGTTTCGAGGCGCCCCGCACCGACGCCGAACGGCGGCTCGCCGACCTGTGGTGCCGGGTGCTGGAACGCCCGTGGATCGGCGTGCACGACGACTTCATCGAGGCGGGCGGGGACTCGGTCACCGCCGCGGTCATCGTGACCGAGCTCGCCGCGGAGCTCGGCTCGGAGGTGGCGCTCGGCGACCTGTTCGAGCTGGCCACGATCGCCGAGCTGGCCCGCAGGACGGCGCCCGGCCATGGGTGAGGACCGCGCCGCCGCGCTTCCGAGCGGCTTCCCGGGCGGGGACCGCGCCGACGAGCTGCGCGCCTTCGTCGGCGAGTGGCTTCCGGCCCACATGGTGCCCAGCGTGATAGTCGAGGTGGACGAGCTGCCGCGCACCGCGAGCGGGAAGCTGGACCGCGCCGCCCTGCCCGCCCCGCCGCCCCGGCCCGTCCAGGACGGCGGGCGCGCACCGCGGGAAGGCGCGGGGCCGTCCGGGACGGCCGAGCAACGGATCGCCGCCGTCTTCGCCGAGGTGCTGCACCGCCCCGCGGCCGGCGCGGACGACAACTTCTTCCACCTCGGCGGCACCTCCGTGCACGCCGTCGCGGCCCTCGCGCTCATCGCCGAACGGCTCGGAACCCGGATCCCGGCGCTCCGCTTCTTCCAGAGCCCGACACCTCGAAGGCTCGCCACCGTCCTCCGCGAAGAATCCGCGCTTCACGAAGGGGCGGAGCGATGACCGGGAAGGCGGCGGACGGAGGGGAGCCGCTGACGAGCGGGCAACTGGCGATGTGGGTCCGCGAGCAGCTCGTCCCGGGCACGGCGATGCACCACCTCGCCGCGGCGCACGAGGTCGAGGGACCGGTGGACGCCGCCGCGCTCGACGCCGCCCTCGGGGACCTCGCCCGGCGGCACGACGCCCTGCGTATGGGCTTCCACCTGCGGGACGGTGCGCCGGTGGCCCGCGTCCACGGCGGTGCCGGGCTCGGCCTGTCCGTCATCGACCTGGACGGCGGCGACGGGCGGCGCGCGGCGACCGCGGAGGCCAACCGCCCCTTCGACCTGGCGGCGCCGCCGCTGGTCCGGGCGACCCTGATCCGGTGCGCCCCCGAGGCCTCCGTCCTCCTGCTGGTCGCCCACCACCTGGTCTGCGACGCGTGGTCGCTCGGCCTGCTGTGGGAGGACATCGAAGAGGCGTACCGGGCGCGCATGGAAGGCCGCGACTGGGACCCGGCGCCGCCGCCGCTCGGCTTCGCGGAGCACCTGCGGAGGCAAAGCTCCGGCGAGGCGCGCGCGGAGGCGGAGCGCGGCCTCGCGTACTGGCGGGACCGGCTGGCCGGGGCTCCGCCGTACTCGGTGGTCCCGCCGGACCGGCCGCGTCCGGCCGTGTCGACGTACGGCGGCGCCACGGTGGAGCGCATCGCCGGACCGGACCTGCTGGAGGCCGCCGGCGCGCTCGCCCGCTCGCGCCGGGCGTCCCTGTTCATGGTGCTCGCCGCCGCCTGGACGGCCGCCCTCGCCCGCTACGCCGGGCAGGACGAGGTGGTGGTGGGCGTCCCGACCTCGGGCCGGGCGGGCGAGGGCACGGAACGGCTCGTGGGCCTGCTCGCCGGCGTCGCCCCGCTGCGGGTCCGGGCGGACCCCGCCGCGACCTTCGACCGCCTCGTCGCCGATGTCCGGCGGGAGACGCTGCGCTCGCTGGACCGGCCCGGCCTCTCGGTCGTGGACCTGGCCGCGGAGCGGGACGGCGAGCGGCGGCTGTCCGCCACCCCCGCCTTCCAGAGCATGTTCAACTTCATCCGGACCGGTCACGGCCCCTTCCACCTCGACGGGACGCGATGCCGCTACCTGTCGGGACTCGTCGAGGCGGTGCAGACCGACCTGTACGTCACCGCCACGATGCCCGCTGAGGGCGGGCTGCGGTTGCGCCTGCTGTACAGCACCGACCTCTACGACGCGGACACCGCGGAGGGAGTCCTCCGCCACTACGAGAACCTGCTGACGAGCGCGCTGGCGAGACCCGACGTTCCCCTGCGCGATCTGAGAATGACCACCGGCCCGCTCACCGGGGCGCGGGCGGCGGCCCGAGCCGGCGGCGGAACCGTCCTCGACATGGTCGAGGCCCGGATAGCCGAGCGGCCGGACGCCCCGGCGGTTGCCGACGGCCCGGACGTCCTCACCTACCGGGATCTGGACGGGCGCAGCGCGGCCCTCGCCGGCCGCCTGCGCGCCGCGGGAGCGGGACCGGCCTCCGTCGTGGCGGTCCACCTGGACCGCGGCGCCGACCTGGTCGTCGCGATCCTCGCGATCTGGCGGGCCGGCGCGGCCTACCTCCCGCTGGACCGCGACCACCCGCCGCGGCGCCTCGCCGCCGCCGTCGCCGAGTCCGCCGCCGCGGTGGTCATCGGCTCGGCGGCCGACGCGGCCGGGCCCGCCTTCCCGTCCGTCCCGGTGATCGCGCTTCCGCCGGACGGAGCGAGAGACGCCGGACCGGAGCCGGGGACGGTGGCCGCTCAGCCCCGCCCGGACGACCTCGCCTACGTCTTCTTCACCTCCGGATCGGGCGGCCGCCCGAAGGGCGTGGAGGTGCCGCACCGCGCCATCGCGCACTTCATGCGCGCCATGGCCGCCCGGCCCGGCCTCGACGAGCGCGACGCCGTGCTCGCCCTGACCGCGCCGACGTTCGACATCTCGCTGGCCGAACTGGTCCTCCCGCTCACCGTGGGGGCGCGGGTCGTCATCGCGCCGCCCGGGGCGCAGCACGAACCGGAGGCCGTCGCCCGGATCGTCCGCGAGCACCGCGTCACCACCGTCCAGGCGACACCGACCGGCTGGCGGCACCTGTTCCTCGCGGACGCGGGCGGCTGGGGCCTGCGCCGGGCCTGGTGCGGCGGCGAGACCCTCGACCCCGCCCTCGCGAGCGCGCTCGCGGCGGCCGCACCGTGCGCGTGGAACCTCTATGGCCCCACTGAGGCGGCGGTCTGGGCGCTGTGCGAGAGGCTGCGGCCCGGCATGGCGCGGGTGCCGATCGGCACCCCGATGGGCGACGTCTCGGCCGTGATCCTGGACGGGTGGAGCGAGCCCGCGCCGCCGGGCGTCCCCGGCGAGCTGTGCCTCGGTGGGCCCGCCGTCGCGGCCGGCTACCGCTTCCGGCCGGGCCTCACCGCGGAGCGGTTCGTCGCCGACCCCTTCGGGCCGCCCGGATCGACCCTCTACCGCACCGGTGACCGCGCGCGCCGGCTCGCCGACGGCCGCGTCGAGTTCCTCGGCCGGCTGGACCGCCAGGTCAAGCTGCACGGCCACCGGATCGAGCCCGCCGAGGTGGAGGCCGCCCTGCGGGCGCACCCGGACGTCACGGACGCCGCCGTGGTCGTCCGCGAGGACGTCCAGGGCGATCCGCGGCTGGTCGCCTACGTGACCAGGCGCCGCCCGCCGTCCGATCCCTCGGCCGGCCCGCTGCCCGGTCCTCCGTCCACCGCGACACCCGCCGCGGTACCCGGCTCGATCCTCGCGGGAGGCGGCTGATGCCCGGCTTCCGGTCCCTGTACGAGTGGTTCGCCGAGAGCGCCGCCCGGCACGCCGCCCGTCCGGCGCTGGAGATCGGCGGGCGGGCGTGGACCTACCGGGAGCTGGAGGTGGCGTCCGGGCGCATCGCCGCGCTGGTCCTGCGCCGGCATGGCGCGCCGCCCCGGCGGATGGGCCTGCTGGCCGGGCGCACCCCGGGCGCGTACGCCGGCTACCTCGCCGGCCTGCGGCTGGGGGCGGCGGTGGTTCCCCTGAACCCGGCCGTCGCCGTGGAGCGCAACCGCGCCGTCGCCGCGCTGACGGGCCTCGACGCGGTGCTGGCCGGCGCGGCGGGACATCCGGCCGAGGTGGCGGAGGCGGCCGGGGCGACGCCGGTCCCGGTGGCCGACGGCGACCTGGCCGGCGCCGCCGCCGTCCCCTGCGGCCGGGCGCCGCGGGGCCTGCCCCCGCCGGTGCGCCCGGAGCCGGGCGACACCGCCTACCTGCTGTTCACGTCCGGCTCGACCGGGCGGCCCAAGGGGGTGCCGGTCACGCACGCGAACGCCGACGCCTTCCTCGGCGCGTGCCTCGGCCGCTACCCCGGCGGCCCGGGCGACCGGGTCTCGCAGAACTTCGAGCTGACCTTCGACCCGTCGGTGTTCGACCTGTTCCTCGGCTGGGGACGCGGCGCGACCGTCGTCGTCCCGGCGGGCAACGAGGCGCTCCGTCCGTCGCTGTACGTGAACCGCCGCCGGATCACGCACTGGTTCTCGGTCCCGTCCGCGGTGTCGCTCGCGCTGCGGGCGGGAGACCTGCGCCCGGGCAGCATGCCCGGCCTGCGCTGGACGCTGTTCGGCGGGGACGTGCTGACGGCCGCGCAGGCCCGCGCGTGGGCCGCCGCGGCGCCGGGCAGCGTCATCGAGAACACCTACGGGCCGACGGAGTTCACCGTGTTCTGCACGGCGCACCGCCTGGCGCGGGACCCGGCCGCCTGGCCGGCGACCTCGAACGGCACGGTCCCGATCGGCGAGCCGCTCCCGGGCGTGGAGCACCTCGTCCTGGACGAGCGAGGTAGGCAGGCGGTGGAGGGGGAGCTGTGCCTGCGGGGGCCGCAGCGGTTCCCCGGCTACCTCGACCCCGCCGACGACGCCGGCCGCTTCCACGGCCGCGAGGCGGGCGGGACCGGCACCGGGACCGGCACCGGGCCCCGCGACGGGAGCCTCTGGTACCGGACGGGCGACCGGGTCCGCAGGGAGGGCGCCGGTCTCGTGCACCTCGGACGCACGGACCGGCAGGTCAAGGTGCGCGGCTACAGGGTCGAGCCCGGCGAGGTCGAAGCCGTGCTGCGCGCCCACCCCGGGGTCAGCGAGGCCGTGGTGGTGGCGGCGGGCGCGGGCGCCGACCGCGGCCTGGCCGCGTTCTACACCGGCGACCCGGTGCCCGCCGCCGAACTCGCCGCGCTGGTGCGCGCGTCGCTCCCGGCCTACATGCTGCCCGGCCGGTTCGAGTTCCGGCCGGACCTGCCGCGCAACGGCAACGGCAAGCTCGACCGCGACCTGCTCGCCACGGCGGCCCGCGCCGGGCGCGCTCCGTCGCAGGCAACGGAGGTCACCGGATGAAAGGCACCATCGTCTCGCTGGAGCAGTGCTCGGGCGGCGACTACGAACGGCTGGCGAAATGGTTCTCCAACGAGACGAGCTGGTATGCCATCGGCCGCCCGAAGCTGTTCTCCCCGGAGGACCTGAAGAACGAGAACCTCCACGGGGCCACGACTTTTCTGATGGTCGTGGAGAACAGCGGAAAACGCCGCGTCGGAGCGGTGAGCTACACCCGCAAGGACGAATACGCGGGCAGCTATGTGGTCGGTACCGGAGTCGGGGACAAGGAGCAGTTCAACCGCGGGTACGGGCTCGAATCGACGATGCTGCTGCTGAACTACCTCTTCCGCGCCCTGAACGCGCACCGGGTCGAGTTCCTCGTCGGGCTCTTCAACAAGCACGTCATCACGGGCGTCCTCGGGATGGGCGTGGTGGTCGAGGGCGTGCTCCGGGACCACTTCTTCCTCGACGGCGAGTACCACGACGCCGCGCTCTGCTCGGTCCTGCGCGACGAGTTCGAGGAGTTCAGACTGACGTCCGGCGTCGCGGACATGTTCGACGCCGTCCCGCGCGCGGAGAAGGAGGAGGCGCGCGTCCTCGCCCGCGAGCACCTCGCGGGAATGCGGGACCGGCACCTGGCGGAACTGTTCGACCGGCCGCGGGCTCGGTCATCCGAAACGAGACCGGACGTCGGTCAAGTGAACTGAGACTGGCCGGCCGCGGCGGACGGGTGGTGACATTGAAGCCGCCATCGAAAGGAAACAGCGGTTGATGGATGCGCGGGAACGTGCGATGACCGAAAGCGTGCGGACGGCCTGGACGGCGCGGCTGGACGTCCGCGAGATCGACATCGACGCCAATATCTTCGAGATCGGCGGAACGTCCCGGGCGATCGCCGACGTGCGCGCCGGTCTGAACGCCGAACTGGACCGCGACATCCCGCTGGTGGCGTTCTACCAGAACCAGACCATTCGCGCCCTCGTCCGCTACCTGGTCCATGGCGACGCCGCGCCCGGCGCCGTTCCCGCCAGGGTGCGCAGGGCCGGCGGGAGCCGGCGGCAGAGGGAACTGCGCACCGCGGCGAGGGCCGCGCGGACGGAGGGGTGAGCCCGTGGACGCCGAGATCCGGGACAACGACATAGCGATCGTCGGGATGGCCTGCCGGTTCCCCGGGGCGGGCGACGTGGGGGAGTACTGGGACAACCTGGTGAACGGCGTCGAGTCCATCAGCTTCCTGAGCGACGACGACCTGCGCGCACGCGGCGTCTCCGAGTCCGCGATCGCCGACCCCGCCTACGTCAAGGCCTGCCCGATGATCGAGGACATGGAGGGCTTCGACGCCGCCTTCTTCGGCCTCACCGCCCGCGAGGCCCAGCTGCGCGACCCGCAGGGCCGGCTGTTCCTGGAGGCCTGCCACACCGCGCTCGACGACGCGGGCTACGACGCCGGCCGGTACGGCGGCACGGTCGGCGTGTTCGGCGGCGGCGGCCAGTACGTCTACGGCCCCGAGCACGTCCGGCGCAACGACGAGGCCATGCGGGCGGCCGGCGGCGTCGGCGCGGCCACCGCGACCGACCCCGACTACCTGGCCACCTCGGTCTCCTACCACCTGGGCCTCCAGGGACCGAGCGTCACCGTCCAGACGGCGTGCTCCACGGCGCTCGTTGCGATCCACCTGGCATGCCAGGCGCTCCGCCTCGGGGAGTGCGACATGGCGCTCGCCGGCGCGGTGGACGTGCGGCTGCCGTACGGCCGCGGCCACTGGCGGATGGACGGCGGGATCGCCTCCGCCGACGGCCATGTGCGGGCGTTCGACGCCGCGGCGTCCGGGACGGTCTTCGGCACCGGGGTCGGGGTGCTGGCCCTCAAGCGGCTGGACGAGGCCGCCGCCGACGGCGACCACGTGCACGCGGTGATCCGGGGATCGGCGGTCAACAACGACGGCGCGGCCCGCGCGGGGTTCACCGCGCCGGGCGTCGAGGGCCAGACCCGGCTCGTGCTGGAGACGCTCGCGGTCGCGGAGGTCGGGCCGGAGACGATCGGCTATGTCGAGGCGCACGGGACGGGGACGCTCGTCGGCGACCCCATCGAGGTGACGGCGCTCACCAACGCGTTCCGCGCGGCGGGCGCCGCCGCCGACCGGTACTGCGTGATCGGGTCGGTGAAGCCCAACGTCGGGCACCTCGGCGCCGCGGCGGGCGCGGCCGGGATCATCAAGGCGTGCCTGGCGGTCGAGACGGGACTGATCCCGCCGACCCTGCACTTCGAGACCCCGAACCCCGACATCGACTTCGACACGAGCCCGTTCCGGGTGGCGACCGAGGTCACCGCCTGGGAGGGGCGCCGCCGCGCCGGCGTCAGCTCGTTCGGGATCGGCGGGACCAACGCCCACATCGTGCTCGAACGGCCCCCCGCCCACCTCGCCGAACGCCCGCCGGGCGACGGGGTCCGCGGACGCTCGTCCGGGCGGCGCGTGCTGCCGCTGTCCGCACGGACCCCCGCGGCCCTGCGGACCGCGGCGGGCCGCCTCGCCGAGCACCTCAGGGCCCGTCCCGGCATCGCGCTCGACGACGTCGCCCTCACCCTCCAGCGCGGCCGCCGGGAGCTGCCGTACCGGCGGGCCGTGACGGCGGCGTCGGCGGAGGAGGCCGCCGAGGCGCTGGAGGCCGTCCGCGACTCCGCCGCCGCACCGCCGGCCGCGCCGGGATCGGGCCGCGGCGTCGCCCTGCTCTTCCCCGGGCAGGGCTCCCAGTACCCGGGGATGGGGCGCGGGCTCTACCGGACGCAGGAGGTCTTCCGCCGCGAGGTCGACCGGTGCTGCGAGCTGCTGCTCCCGCACCTCGGCGGGACGGACCTGCGCGACCTGCTCTATCCGGACGCCGAAGCGCCTCCTGGCGACGCGGCGTCCGAGGACCCGGCCGGGAGCGACGTCGACCTGGACGCGCGCACCCCGTCGGAGGTGCTGAGCCAGACAAGGTTCGCCCAGCCCGCGCTGTTCGTCGTCGAGTACGCCCTCGCCGCGCTCTACGAGCACTGGGGCGTCGTCCCCGAGGCGATGCTGGGCCACAGCGTCGGCGAGTACACCGCCGCCTGCCGCGCCGGCGTCTTCGCGCTGGAGGACGCCCTCGCCCTCGTCGCCGCGCGCGGGGAGCTGATGCAGGGCATGCCGCCCGGCGGGATGCTCGCGGTCCCGCTGCCCGAGCGGCTGGTGCGGCCGATGCTGTTCGGCGGCGTGGACGTCGCGGCCGTCAACAGCCCCGGCGTGACGGTCGTCGCCGGCCCGTGGCAGGCGGTCGAGGACTTCGAGAAGAACCTCGCCCCGTGGGGGGTGCGCTGCCAGCGGCTGACCACCTCGCACGCCTTCCACACCGGCATGATGGACCCGATCCTGGAGCCCTTCCGCGCGCGGGTGGCGGCGGTCGCGATGCGCGAGCCGTCGGTGCCCTTCCTGTCCAACGTCACCGGGACCTGGATCACGTCCGAGCAGGCGACCGACCCCGGCTACTGGGCCGAGCACCTGCGCGGCACCGTGCGGTTCGCCGACTGCCTGGCGGCGCTGACCGGGTCCGGCGGGCGGGCGCTGCTGGAGACCGGCCCCGGCAGGACGCTCACCACGTTCGTCCGCCAGATGCCGGACGGCGCGCGCACCCCGGGCATCGGCACGATGCGGCACCCGCTCTCGGAGGGGGACGACGAGGCGGTCGCGCTGGAGGCCCTCGGCCGGCTGTGGGCGGCCGGCGTCGCGGTGGACTGGCCGCACCCGGACGGGGCCCGCCGGACCCCGCTCCCCGCCTACCCGTACGAGCGGCAGCGGTTCTGGCTCGAACCGGACCCGGAGGAACCGGGGGCGCGGCCCGCGGGCGCCGACTCCGACGACGGGCCGCTGCCGGTCGAGGAGGCCGTGTTCAAGGCGATCTGGGAGGAGCGGCCGCTGCCGCCCGGGCCCGCGGAGGTCCCGCCGGACTCCCGCTGGCTGGTGCTGTCGCCGGGCGGCGGGCCGGTCGCCGCCCTCGCCGCGCTGCTCGCCGAGTCCGCGGCGCAGGTGACGACGCTCGTGCCCGGGGATGAGTTCGCGCGGTCCGGCCCGGAGGAGTTCACGGTCCGGGCGGGCGACCGCGGCGACTACGAGGCCGTCCTGGAGATCCTCGGCCGGGAGGCCCTGCCGACCCACGTCGTCCACGGCTGGACGGCCACCCCCGCCGAGCCCGCCGCGCTGGACGACGACGTGGTCGCCGCGGTGGCGGAGCACGGCTTCTACTCGCTGCTGCACCTCGCGCAGGCGCTGGACATGCAGGCGCCCGAGCGGCCGGTGCGGATCCTCGCAGTCACCACCAACATGCAGGAGGTGTCCGGCGGGGAGCCGATCGAGCCCGCCAAGGCCCTGCTGCTCGGGCCGAGCCTTCTGATCACCCGGGAGCTCGGCGGCATCGACTGCCGCAGCGTCGACCTCACCGCCCCGAGCATGCTGCCGCCCGAGGCGCTGGCCGGGCTGCTGCTGCGCGAGGCGCTCGCCGAGGCCGGTGACGAGCAGGTCGCCTGGCGCGGCCTGAAGCGCTGGGCGTGGTCGTTCGCGGGCGTACCGGTGGAGACCCCGGAGGAGCCGCCCGCCGTGCTGCGCGAGGGCGGCGCCTACCTGGTCACCGGCGGGCTCGGCGGCATCGGGCTGATGCTGGCCGAGGACCTGTTCCGGACCTGCCGGGCCAGGCTCGTCCTGATCGGCCGCTCCGGGCTGCCGGCCCGCGCGGAGTGGGGCGCGATCATCGCGGGCGAGGGCGCCGGCGAGGGCGCCCGGGAGGGACTGCGGGAGCGCCTGGAACGGCTCGCCGCGCTGGAGTCGGCGGGCGCGGAGATCATCATCCGCGCCTGCGACGTGACGGACGAGGCCGCGCTGGCCGCGGTCGTCGGCGAGGCCGTGGACCGCTACGGGCGGGTCGACGGCGTGTTCCACCTCGCGGGCGTGGCGGGCGGCGGGATGCTGTCCGTCCGCGCGAGGGAGGACGCCGAGCGCGTCCTCGCCCCGAAGGTCGCGGGCACGCTGGCCCTGCACCGGCTCCTCGGGGACCGGACCGACTTCATGGTCCTGTTCTCCTCGATCTCCTCCGTCGTCGGCGACTTCGGGCTCGTGGACTACTGCGCCGCAAACAACTTCATGGACGCCTTCGCCCGCCGCCGGTCGGCGCTCGGCGAGCGGGTGATGTCGATCAGCTGGACGGCCTGGCGCGGCGCGGGCATGGCCGTGGACGCCGCGCGCGTCACGCCGGAGGTGTTCCGGGAACTGCGCCAGGGGCAGCGCTCCGAACCCGTCGACCATCCGCTGCTGAGCCGCCGGATCGCCGACCAGGACGGGGACGTCTTCTACTCGACCGTCCTCGGGCCCGACTCGCACTGGGTGCTGACCGACCACCGCATCCGCGGCGTCCCGGTCCTGCCCGGCTCCGCCGGCCTGGAGATGATGCGCGCCGCCGTGGCCCGCGAGCTCGGCACCGGGACCGGCGGGCACGCCGGCCCGGACGACGCCATGAACGTGGAGCTCAGCGACGTGCTCTTCACCGGACCGGTCGCCGTCCCCGCCGAGCGGGAACTCCGCGTGGTGCTGAAGAGGGCCGGCGACGGGTTCGACATCACGGTCCGGGCGGCGGACGCCGCCGAGGCGAGGCCCGACTGGGCCGAGCACATCCGCGCGCACGGCCGGCTCGTCCCCGCGACGCCCCCGCCGGTCCTCGACATCGCGGCGGCGAAGGCCGAGTGCACGGACCTGAGCTTCGAGCCGGAGCCCGGATTCGTCTCGCGGAGCGTCGTCGAGATGGGGCCGCACTGGTACAACGTCAAGCAGATCGCCGCCGGGCACCGGCGCCAGTACGGCCTCGTCGTGCTGCCCGAGGAGTTCCGGGACGAATGCGGGCAGTACGTCCTGCACCCGGGGCTGTTCGACGACGCCGTGTCCAACGCCCGCGTCCTCAAGGGGCTGGACAAGGGGTTCAAGTACCTCCCGTTCGGCTACCGCCGGATCGTGATCCGGCGGCCGCTGCCGACGGTCGTGCACGTCCAGTACCGCGAGCTCGACGACGGCGAGGGCGAGATCGCCGCCGCCGACCTGTCGCTCATGGCCCCCGACGGCACCGAGGTGGTGGCGATCGAGGAGTACGCGCTGCGGCGCATGGACCCCGACGACATCTACGCCGCCACGGGGGAGCCGGCGCCGGGCCCGGGCCTCGGAGCGGCGGCCGGGAACACGACCGCGGAGGACGCCGGCGGCGGGACCGGGGCCGTCGACCACCGGCCCAGCCACCTCCTCGACGCGGTCAGCGGCATGCGGGTGCTGCGCGGCATGATGCACGGCTGGGCCGCGCCCCACCTGGTGGTCTCGCCGGAGGGGCTGGAGGCCGGCCTCCGGCGCGTCCGGGCCCTCACCGGGGACGTCCTGGAGGAGGAGATCGGCAAGATCGAGACGGGGCTCGGCGCGGCCACCGGCGGCGAGCGGCCGCTGGACACCCCCTACGCCGAGCCCGAGACGCCGCGGCAGAAGCAGATCGCCGGCTACTGGACGGAGGCGTTCGGCATCCGGCGGATCGGCCTGGACGACGACTTCGCGGAGCTGGGCGGCAACTCGCTGATGGCCGTCCAGCTCGCCTGGCGGATCCGGCAGGAGCTCAACGTGGAGATCACGGTGGCCCGGCTGTTCCGGCGGCCGACCGTGCGCACGCTCGCGGACCTGGTCGAGCAGGAGCTCGCCGGAGCCCGAACGAACTGAAGGAGCGACAGATGACCGTCCACCCCGCCGGGCACGACCTCCAGACGGCGCCAGGCCCGGCGCCCCTCCTGCTCGGCCCCGGCACCGACTCGACGGCCACGATCATGGATCGGGTCCGCCTCGCGGAGGACGTCGGCCTCGAACGGCTCTGGCTGGACCAGATGCCCGGCGTCCACGACGCCGGGGTGGTGGCCGCCGCCTGCCTCGCCGCGACCGAGCGGATGACCGTCGGGACCGCCGTGCTGCCCGTCACCGCCCGCCATCCGGTGGCGATGGGGCAGCTGGCGACCGGGCTGGCCGCGATGTCCGGCGGCCGGTTCACGCTGGGCGTCGGCGCCGGCCACCCGTTCGTCAACGAGTTCGTCCTCGGCCTCCCGCCGTCCCCGCCGCTCGCGGCGACGCGCGAGTACCTGAGCGTGCTCCGGTCCTACCTGCGCGACGGGCGCGTCGACTTCGCCGGCGAGCACTACTCCGCGCACGCCTCGAACGAGACTCCCGAGGGACCCGACATCCCCGTGTTCCTGGGCGCGGTACGTCCGGGGATGATCCGGCTCGCCGTCGAGCAGGCCGACGGGCTGCTGCTCTGGCTGGCGCCGCCCCGGTACGTCGCGGAGCACGTCCTGCCGGTCGTCCGCGAGGCGTGCGCGGAGATCGGGCGGGACCCCGCGACCCTCCCCGTCTACGCCATCGTCTCCGCCTACCTCGCCGACGACCATCCGGACGCCTACGCCGGCCTCGAAGTGATGATCACCCGCTACGCGATGATGCCGGCGTACCGGCACATCATGGAGGCGAGCGGCCACCGGGAGCGGCTCGCGGCCGGCGACATCGACCGCGCGATGATCGACGACCTGGTCATCGTGGGCGACGCGGACGACGCGGCGGCGCGGCTCGCCGCCTACCGGGAGGCCGGCTGCACACCGGTCATCGCGGCGGCCCTCGGCTCCGGCGTCCTGCAGATCGACGGTGCCGACGCGTTCGCCCGCTTCGTCAAGGCGGTCTCCGTTGGCTGACGGCACCGGACCCGCGGCCGGGCCGGGCGGCCCGCCGCCGCTGTGGACCGCGTACGCGCGCCCCATGGCGGCGCCGCGGCTGCGGCTGCTGTGCCTGCCGCACGCCGGGGGCGGGGCGGCGGCCTACCGCGGCTGGGTCCCGGCGCTCGCCCACGACGGCATCGAGGTGTGGCCGGTGCAGCTCCCCGGCCGGGAGAACCGGTTCGACGAGCCGCAGTACGAGGACCTGTCCGCCCTGGTCGCGGCGCTGGCCACCGCGTTCGGCCCGGCCCTCCGGACGGCGCCGTACGCGGTGTTCGGCCACAGCATGGGCGCCGCCGTCGCGCTGGAGCTGGCGTACGAGGCCCGGCGGCGCGGCCTGCCCGGCCCGGAGCGGCTGTTCCTGTCCGGCTGCCGGCCGCCCAACAGGCCGGACCCGGAGTCGCCGCGCTGGAACCTGCCGACCCCGCTGTTCGTCGAGAGGCTCCGCGTCTACGACGAGGACTCCGAGATGCTGCGCGACCCCGCGCTCAGGGAGGTCTTCCTGCCCCGGCTGCGCGCGGACTTCGCCCTCGTGGAGCGGCACCGGTACCGGCCGGAGCCGCCGCTGGCGTGCCCGCTGTCCGTCCTCGGCGGGCTCGACGACCGGGCCGTCCCGCCGAGCGTGTTCGACGGGTGGGCGTCCTACACCAGCGCCGGAGCCGAGATCCGCCTGCTCGGCGGCCCCCACTTCTTCCTCGGACCGGCGCGCGACCACGTCCTCCGCCTCATCAGGGACCGGCTGGCCGGGGCGGGCGTCCCATGACGGCCGCCCCGGCCCCCTCTCCCGCACCGCCCGTGCCCGGCTTGGCGGACGCGGGCATGGGGCTCCACCTGCGCGCGTTCGCCGCCGTGATGCGCAAGGAGGCGCGCCTCATGCGCCGCCACCCGCTGACCCTGCTCAACACCCTGCTGCTGATGCCGCTGTACCAGCTCGTCCTGCCGGTGCTGCTGCTCGGCTCGGCGTTCCTCGTCCGCGGACGGTCGGCGGGCATCGGCGCGCTGACCGGAACCGCCGACTCGGGCGGCTGGCTCGCGATCGGCATGGCGGGGGCGCTCCTCACCAGCACGGTCCTGGCCGGCCCGGCCCAGGCCGTCACCGGGGAGCGGAGCACGGGGACCCTGGAGCTGACCTGGACGATGCCGGTCCGCCCGGGCTCCCTCGTGCTCGGGTCCATGGCCGGGATGACGGCGCTGGCCCTGGTCTCCGGAACGGCCGTCATCGGGCTCTCCGCGCTCCTGTTCGGCGCGGAGTACGGGCTGGACGGCCTGCTGGCCCTGCCGGTGCTGGCCGTGCTCCTGCCGGGCTTGGCCGGGCAGGGGCTGATGAGCGCGGCGCTGGTGCTGCGGTGGCGGCAGGCCATGGGCATCACCGACAACGTCGGCTACCTCGTCTCCGTGCTCGCGGGCGTGACCTTCCCCATCGCGGTCGTCTCCGGCGTCCTCCAGCCGATCGCCTACCTCATTCCCACGACCTGGGCGATCGACCTCGCCCGGCACCTCGCGCTCGGCGCGGACACGTTCCTGCCGCCGACCGCCGAGTTCGCCGCCCTCGCCTCGTCCTCCGCCGCCTACCTGGCGTGCGGCCGGTACCTGTTCGCCTCCGCCGAGCGGCGGCTGAGAAATGACGGGAGCATCTCCCAGCACTGACCCGGTGCGCGCCGGCTCCGGTCAGTCAGCTTTTGTTCGTCCCTTTCCGGAGTAGCGCCAATGGAGATTGTCGCTATCGCGGCGGCCTCGCTACGATTCCGCTATATCGCGAATTGACTGAAATGGAGGAACGGCATGGACTCCGAGAATCCGGCGGCGAATCTCCAGCAGATATTTCCGGCCGGTGACGTCTTCGTCGTCACCGACGACGAGGATCTGGCCGGATACGCCGAGGAGCGCGGGCTGAGAACGGTCCGGCTCGACCGGGTGGACGACCTGCCGGACGGCGCCGCCGTCGTCCTCTTCCTCTGCCGGAACCTCGTCAGCCGCGAGATCCGGCGGCGGTTCCGCAGGCTGCGGGTGCTGCTCGTCCCGGTGGCCAGCTTCGACCCCTCGCCGGAGGCCGCCGCGTACACCCTGGAGCTCACGCGGCACACCGACTACCGCAAGGCCTGCGACTGGAACCGGTACTGGGTGCGCGCCATCTCCGACGAGCCGGGGCCGCTCGTCTTCGAGGGCTCCGGCACCAGCCTGGAGTGCGTCCTCGCCGACCGGCTGTCCGCCGACGCCTGGTACGGCGAGGAGATCGGCGTCGGCGGGTGGATCAGCGTCGGGAGCTACTGCGAGTTCTCCCTCACCGCCCCCTCCTCCTCGGACTGGCACGGCGCCTTCACGATCGACGGCACCGCCGTGGCCGCCGGCGTGCTGGTGGCGAAGGACGCGCGCGTGACGGAGGCGGGGGCCGCGCGGATCGCCCGGGCGCACGAGCTCCGCGCCGAGCTCGCCGCCCGCGGGCCGGTCACGCTGCGCCTCGACGCCGGTGTCCTCACCACCGCCGAGGCGGGCGGCGAGGACTTCACCGACGCGCTCCGCGAGGTCACCAATCCCGACTACGGCCTGCACGTCCTCGAACTCGGCATCGGCACCAACATGGACCTGCTCCCGCGCGTGGACTGGACGCGCAATTCCCAGCTCAACGAAGGCGCCGGCCCGGTCCACCTCGGTTTCGGAGAAGGCATCACCGGGGCCCACGTGGACTTCATCGTCGCCGAAAGCGGGCACCGGTTCGGGGAAAGCCGTGCGGTACAGCCGCAGTGATGTGCGAAAAAAGCGCGGAGAAAGGAGGTGATGAAGGAATGCGCGAACTGAGCATCAGAGAGCAGTCATGGTCGCTCGACGACGAGGAGCACCTCGTCGGCGACGCCGAGCGCCTGGAGTCGGACGACCCGGTCAAGGCGGCGACGATCCAGTACAGCTACGCGAAGATCTGATCCGGCCGCACCGAGGGTGGCCGTCCGTGCGGACGGACGGCCACCCGTCCGGCGAGCCGTTCCAGCCCGCGGGCCGTTCCAGCCCGCGGGCCGTTCCAGCCCGCGGGCCGGTCAGGCGGTCTCCAGCCGCAGTGCCGCCTCGGCGGCGTCCAGCGCGGCCTCGCACTCCCCGGCGGTGCCGGCGACGGCGACCGCGACGGCGAGCCGCCCGTTCGCCATGTCCGCGGCCGGCGTGGACACCGTCGCGCCCGGCTCCACGAGGAGCTCCGTCCGGACGACGGACGGGGGCAGCGCGGCCGCGTCGAAGCCGAGCGAGCCGACGGTCAGCCGGTCCGCGGGCGGGTGCAGGAACCGGACCCCCGCGACCGCCTTGCGGTCGGGTGCGAGGACCGGGGCCCGGCCGCAGGCCGCGTCCGCCGCGATCAGCCCCGCGTCGAGGCCCGTCGCGTACCGTCCCAGCAGCGTGATCAGGTCGCCGCCGAGCCGTGCGTTGATCTCGATCACCTTCGGCCCGCGCGGGGTGAGGCGCATCTCGGTGTGGGTGGTGCCGTCGCGGAGGCCGATCGCGGCGTGGGCCGCGTGCAGCACCTGCATGACCTGCTGGTCGCCGAGGAGCGGATCGGCCGCGTCGACGCGGTGGCCGACCTCCGCGAACCACGGCGCGTAGCCGACGCTCTTGCGCGCGAGGAAGAGCGGCTGCGTCCGGCCGCGGTGGACGACGGCGTCCACGCTGATCTCCTCCCCGGCCGCGAACTCCTCGACCTGGACGGGGGAGTCGAAGGAGGCGGGGCCCGCCGCGGCGGCGCCGCGCGCGGCG
>NZ_CAACUY010000096.1 GCF_900659615.1 Actinomadura fibrosa
CGCGCCGGAGCCCGCGGACGCGGGGATCGCGGCGCGGGCCCCCGTGAGCCTGGAGGCGTCCGGCCGGCGGCCGCCCGGCGTGCGGCTCCCCGCCGACAACCCGTTCTTCGTGGGCCGCCACGTCAGCCTGGGCAAGCTGGACATGCTCGTCGCGCAGACGGAGTGGCCGCGCGCCGTGGTCGTCCAGGGGATGGCGGGCGTCGGCAAGACGACGCTCGCGCTGCACTGGGCGCACCGGGTCGCCGACCGCTTCCCCGACGGGATCGTGTTCGCCGACCTGCGCGGCACCACCCGCAGCCCCGCCACCCCCGCCGAGGCGATGGGGCAGGTGCTGCGCGCCACCGGGGTGCCCGGCCACCAGATCCCGCGCGCCGAGGCGGAGCTGGCCGCCCAGTGCCGGTCGCTGCTGGCCGACCGGCGGATGCTGCTGATCCTCGACAACGCGGTGCGGGCCGACCAGGTCGGGCCGCTGCTGGCGGCGACGACCTCCGGGCTCGTCATCGTGACGAGCCGCCGGCGCCTGCCGGCCCTGCTGGAGGGCGCCGACGTCCGGGCGCTGGAGCTGCGGGAGCTGGCCACCCAGGAGGCCGTGGACCTCATCGCCGGCGTCCTCGGGCCGGCGGACCCCCGCGTCCGGGACGAGCAGCGCGCCGTCGTCCGGCTGGCCCGGGAGTGCGGCCACCTGCCGCTCGCCCTGGCCGTCATGGCAGGCAAGCTCGCCGAGAACCCCGGCGAGTCGATCGCCGGGACCGTCCGGCAGCTCGCCGCCCGGGACGCGCAGGCGGCGCCCTACGCGGCGGCCCTGTCCGGCGCGGGTCCGCACGAGGCGGGGCTGCACGACCCCGCCGCGCCGGGCGCCGCCGGGCCGGAGCTGCAGAGCGTCCTCGACCCGACCTTCGACGTCGCCTACCGCGGGCTCCGCCGCGACCAGCGCGAGGCGTTCCGCAGGCTCGGCCTCGTCGCCGGCCCCGACTTCACCCCCGCCGCGCTCGCGGCGCTCACGGACCGGACCGTGGACCGGGCCCGCGAGTGCCTGGAAGGGCTCCGGCAGGCGTACCTGGTGCGCGACGTCGGCCCGGACCGGTACCGCATGCACGACCTGCTGCGCGACTTCGCGCGGGAGCGGGGGCTCCGCGAGGACGCCGACAGCGACCTGCTCGCGGCGCAGCGGCGGCTGCTCGCCTGGTACCTCGCCGAGGCCCGCGCGGCGGGCGCGGCGCTCGGCGGCCGGCGCCGCCCCGTGGTGCACGAGCCCGCCGTGCACGAGCCCGCCGTGCACGAGGGAGGGCCGCGGGGGCGCCCTCCCTCGGCCGCCGCCCGCGCGGAGGGCCTGGCGTGGTTCGAGTCCGAGCGCCGCAACCTCGTCGCCGCGGTGCACCAGGCGGCCCGCCTCGGCCTGCACCGCACCTGCTGGGAGCTGGCCGACGCGCTGTTCGACTTCCAGCAGTTCCGCCGGTACGGCGAGGACAACATCGCCGTCCACCAGGTGGGGCTGCGCGCGGCCCGCACCGAGGAGGACTGGGGCGCGGCGGCCGTCATGCTGCACAACCTGGCCGTCGCGCACTTCGAGCTGGGGCACTCCGTGCAGGCCATCGGCTACGGGGAGGACGCGCGGCGCGGCTTCCGCGCCGGCGACCCGCCCGACCGGTACGGCGAGGCGGCCGCGCTCGCCACCCTCGCCGACGTCCACGCCTCCCTCGGCCGCTACCTCACCGCGATCGAGCCGGCCCGCCGCTCCCTCGCCGCCTACCGGCAGGAGGGGGACGACGGCGGAGTCGCCAAGGCGCACGACACGCTGGCCCGCGCCCTCCTGGGGCTCGGCGACTACGAGCAGGCGCTGCGCCACGCCGGGCAGGCGCTGGACGTCCGCCGCCGGATCGGCGACCAGCCCGGCGTCGCGGGGACCCTGCTGACCGTGGCGCAGGTCCACCGGCGCCAGGGCAACGTCCACGAGGCGGTGTCGCACGCGCTGGAGGCCCTCTACATCCGGCAGGACGAGGACGACCGGCACGGCGCCGCGCAGGCGCTGACCGAGCTCGCGCGGATGAACGGCTCCCTCGGGCTGCGCGAGATGGCCCGGCGGGACGCCGACCAGGCCCTGCGCGCCTACCGGGCGCTGGGGGCGCGCCACGGGGAGGCGCGCGCGCTGACCACGCTCGGCATGCTGATGTGCGACGCCACGCGGTTCGCCGAGGCGTTCACCTACTGCGGCGACGCGCTGCGCCTGCACCGCGACACCGGCGACCGGCACGGGGAGGCGGAGGCGCTCGCCCAGATCGGCATCGTGCACTGGCGCCTCGGCCGCTACCGCGAGGCCCGCGAGCACCTGCTCCGCGCGCTGGAGATCCGCCGCGAGATCGGCGACCAGCACGGCGAGGCCCACGACCTGGAGCACCTGTCGGTGGTCATGCGCCGCCTGGAGCGCTACCAGGAGGCGTTCGTCCTCGGCCTGGAGGCCCTCGACCTGTGGCACCACCTCGGCGCGCAGGCCGGCCTCGCCGGGACGCTCGGCAGCCTCGCCCGCACCTACCTGCGGCTCGGCCTGCCCGAGGACGCCGAGCGCGCCGCCCGGCAGGCCCTGCGGATCCGCCGCGACACCGGCGACTCCTACGGGATGGGCGTCGGGATGGACACCTTCGCCGCCGTCCTGCGCCGCAGCGGCCGCCCGGAGGAGGCCCTGGAGATCGAGCGGGAGGCGCTGCGCGTCCTCGGCGAGGTCGGCGACCGGCACAGCGAGGGCACCGCCCTCGCCCACCTCGCCGACATCTACCTCGACCTCGGCCGCGCGGACGAGGCACTGGAGGCCGGGCGGCGCGCCCTGGACCTCGCCACCGAGCTCGGCGACACCTGGGAGCAGGCGTACGCGCTGCACACGATGGCGTGCGCGTCCCAGCGGCTCGGCAAGCACGCCCGCGCCGCCGAGCACCTCGGCGCCGAGATCGTCATCCGCCGCGACATGGACGACCACCGCGGCCGCCGCCAGGCGCTGGAGCTGCTGCGCGACTCCCAGCTCGCCCTCGGCGACTCCGCGGCCGCCGCCGACTCGGCCCGCCGCGCCCGGGCCCTCGACAAGTGGCTGGAGGAGATGTCGCTCGACGTGTGACCGGCGACGCAGTCCGCCGCCGCGCCGCCGCGTGTACTGGAGTCGGGGCGTCGTGCCCCGCTGCTGCCGGACGCGGCCGGTCCGGCGAGGAGGCGGAATGGAGACCACCCGGTTCTGGGACGTGCTGCCCGAGCGCGCCCGGGAGGCCCTGCGCCGGACGGGCACGACGGTGCTGATCCGGCCGGGCGCCTTCCTGACGCGCGAGCACACCCGCGCGTCCCAGGTGTTCGTGCTGCGCACCGGGGCCGTGAAGGTCTGGGTGGACCGGGGCGGCGAGATCGGCATCCTGGACGTCCTCGGCCCCGGCGACGTCGTCGGGGAGCTAGAGGCCGTCGACGGCGGGACTCGGCACGCCAACGTCGAGGCCCTCACCCCGGTGGAGGCCCTCGTCCTGCCCGCCGCCCGGTTCCGGAGCGTCCTGGACGGCCATCCCGGCGCGGCCTGGGCGGTCGCGGCCGTCCTCGCCGAACGGCTCCGCGACGCCAACGAGCTGCGCGTCGCGCACTTCCCCGACGACCCCGAGCGCCGCCTCGCGAGCCGCCTGCTGCGCCTCGCCGCCCGCTTCGGCTCGCCGCTGGGCCGGGAGCGCCGCAACGGCACGGCGGGCATTTCGGGCGCTGCGGGCACGGCGGGCACGGCGGAGGACGGCTGGCAGGTGCAGATCCCCATCTCGCAGCAGGACCTCGGCCGCTGGGCGGGCATGGGCCGCCGCAAGGTCGCGCAGATCCTCGCCGCCGACCCGGTCCGCGACGGCCTCACCGTCGCCCGCAACATGATCGTCATCCGGTCGGTGGACGCGCTCCACCGCCTCACGGGCCGGGACGACTGACCCCCGCGGCCCCCCCAGCGGGCCCGCGCGCGGCTAGAAGCCCGCGGGCGGGTGCGGCCAGGGCGGCGGGACCGGGAGCGGCCCGTCCGGGCGCAGCGCGACGCCGGCGCCGTGCGAGCGGCCGCTCAGCCAGCCCAGCAGCGCCCGCCCCGACCCGGACGCCTCGGGGCCGCCGGGCGTCCAGCCGAGCTCGGCGGTCCGGCCGTAGTCGGTCGCGACGAGCCGGTGCCCGGCCAGCTCCCCGCGCGCGGCCTCCGGGAGCGCGGCCAGATCGGTGAGCGTGCCGGTCAGCGCCCACCGGACGTAGGGCTCCGGCCAGTCGGCGGGCCCGTACCCGGCGGCGAGGTCGACGTGGTGGGCCTCCACCTCGTGCCAGCGGCGCAGGACGGTGTACCAGGCGGGATGCGTCCAGCCCAGCATCGCCCGGACCTCCGCGCCCGCCGCGTCCTCGGGCAGCGCCCGGGCCTGCTCCGAGAACCGCGCGGCCGACGCCCGGACGTCCTCGATCAGCTCGCCCGCGCTCCGCCCGGCGCCCTTCTCCAGGTCGGCGTTGCGCGCCTCCAGACTCGGGTACTGCGGGATCTCCACGCCCGTACGCGCCCACTCCAGCAGGTTCCACAGCGAGTCGGCGTTGCGGGCGACATGGGTGGCCACATGGCCGCGCGTCCACCCGGGCAGGGCCGAGGGGCCGCGCAGGTCGTCGTCGCCGAGCTTCGACAACGTGACGATCAGGCGCTCCACGCCCAGGTCCAGTTCGCCGACGACGTTCCGCCAGTCCTCCACGACGCCCCCCTCGCTCCACGGAAGCCCCCATCCTCCCGCATGCCGCGGCGGCGGACCAGACTTGATCTTGTCCGGTGCGGGCCCGCGGGCCGCCCGCCCGCCGTCCGCCCGGACAATGGCGGCCATGGATTTCCCGATCTGCACGACCTGCGGCGTCCAGTACGCGGAGCCGCGCCCGGACTGCCCGATCTGCGAGGACGAGCGCCAGTACGTCGGCTGGGACGGCCAGACCTGGACGACGCTGGAGCGGCTCCGCGCCGCCGGGCACCGCGGCCGCGTCGAGGAGGAGGGGCCGGGCGTCGCCGGCGTCGGCACCGAGCCGGCCACGGCCATCGGGCAGCGCGCCCTGCTGCTGAGGGCGCCGTCCGGCAACGTCCTGTGGGACATGGTCACCTACATCGACGACGACCTCGTCCGGCGGGTCCGCGACCTCGGCGGCGTCTCGGCGATCGCGATCAGCCACCCGCACTTCTACGGGTCGATGATCGAGTGGGCGCACGCGTTCGACGCCCCGGTGTACGTCCACGCGGCCGACCGCGCCTGGATCGCCCGCCCGGACGACGCGGTGGTGTTCTGGGAGGGCGAGACCAAGGAGATCGCCGACGGCCTCACCCTGGTCAACGCCGGCGTCCACTTCGACGGGGGGCAGGTCCTGCACTGGCGGGACGCCCGCGCCCTGTTCTCGGGCGACATCCTCCAGGTCGCCAACGACCGGGACTGGGTCAGCTTCATGTACTCCTACCCGAACTACATCCCCGAGCGGCCGCGCACGGTCCGCCGGGCCCTGCGGCTGCTGGAGCCCTACGCGTTCGACCGCGTCTACGGCGCCTGGTGGCGCAAGATCGTCTATACGGACGGCGCGGGCGCCGTCCGCCGCTCCGCGGACCGCTACCTCTCCTTCGCCCTCGACGACGAGACCCCTGGCGGAGGGGAGTGAGGAGGGCCTCAGCGGAGGTTGGCGGGTTGCGGTGGCAAGCGGTGTTCGAACACGTGTACGGTGCGAGAGTGCCGTCCGGATCCTTGGGGGAGGGGCGGGGGCACCGACGAAATGCGGCGGCGCCCGCCGCTGTTATGGACTCGGGGGAATGTCGTACCCCCTCACTAGCCTTGAGACCGACCTGTCTCGTCACCGCGCCCAGAAGAGGAACCGGGAAGTTACGCCGTGCATGACCGACTCATCGTGCGTGGAGCACGCGAGCACAACCTGAAGGACGTCTCGCTCGACCTGCCGCGGGACTCCATGATCGTGTTCACCGGTCTGTCGGGGTCCGGGAAGTCGAGCCTGGCGTTCGACACGATCTTCGCCGAGGGCCAGCGCCGGTACGTGGAGTCGCTGTCGGCCTACGCCCGGCAGTTCCTCGGCCAAATGGACAAGCCCGACGTCGACTTCATCGAGGGCCTGTCGCCCGCGGTGTCCATCGACCAGAAGTCGACCAGCAAGAACCCGCGGTCGACGGTCGGGACGATCACCGAGGTCTACGACTACCTGCGGCTGCTGTACGCCCGCATCGGGCACCCGCACTGCCCCGAGTGCGGCCGGCCGATCAGCCGGCAGGCGCCGCAGCAGATCGTCGACCGCGTCCTCGAACTCGACGAGGGCACCCGGTTCCAGGTCCTGGCGCCGGTGATCCGCGGGCGCAAGGGCGAGTACCTGGAGCTGTTCCGCGAGCTCCAGTCCAAGGGCTACTCGCGGGCGCTGGTGGACGGGCAGGCCGTCCGGCTCGACGAGCCGCCCAAGCTGAAGAAGCAGGAGAAGCACGACATCTCCGTCGTCGTCGACCGGCTCTCGGTGAAGGACTCCGCGCGCCAGCGGCTCGCCGACTCGGTCGAGACCGCGCTCGGCCTCGCGGGCGGCACGATCGTCCTCGACTTCGTCGACCTCCCGGACGACGACGAGCACCGCACGCGGATGTACTCCGAGCACCTGTACTGCCCGTACGACGACCTGTCGTTCGAGGAGATGGAACCCCGGTCGTTCTCCTTCAACTCCCCGTACGGCGCCTGCCCCGACTGCACCGGCCTCGGCACCCGCATGGAGGTCGACTCCGAGCTCGTCGTCCCCGACCCGGAGCTCACCCTCGGCGAGGGCGCGATCCAGCCGTGGTCGAACGGGCACGTCAGCGACTACTTCCTCCGGCTGCTGTCGGCCCTCGGCGACGCCATGGGCTTCGACCTGAACACGCCGTGGGAGAAGCTCCCCGCCAAGGCGCGCAAGGCGATCCTGAACGGGCACGAGACCCAGGTCCACGTCCGCTACAAGAACCGGTACGGGCGCACGCGCTCCTACTACACCGCCTACGAGGGCGTGATCCCCTACATCCAGCGGCGGCACGCCGAGTCCGAGAGCGACTCCAGCCGGGAGAAGTTCGAGGGCTACATGCGGGAGATCCCGTGCCCGACCTGCAAGGGCGCCCGGCTCAAGCCGGTCGTGCTCGCGGTCACCATGGGCGGGATGTCGATCGCCGAGGTCGCCGCGATGCCGATCGGCGAGGCCGCGAAGTTCCTGCTGGCGATGGAGCTGAACGAGCGCGAGACGCACATCGCCGAGCGCGTCCTCAAGGAGATCAACGCCCGGCTCGGGTTCCTGCTCGACGTCGGCCTCGACTACCTGACGCTCGACCGCGCGTCCGCGACCCTCGCGGGCGGCGAGGCGCAGCGCATCCGGCTCGCCACGCAGATCGGCTCCGGCCTCGTCGGCGTGCTCTACGTCCTGGACGAGCCGTCCATCGGCCTGCACCAGCGCGACAACCACCGCCTGCTGGAGACGCTGCTCCGGCTCCGCGACATGGGCAACACGCTGATCGTCGTCGAGCACGACGAGGACACGATCGCCGCCGCCGACTGGATCGTCGACATCGGCCCGCGGGCGGGCGAGCACGGCGGCGAGATCGTCGTGTCCGGCACCGTGGAGGACCTGCGGAACTCCGAGCGGTCGCTGACCGGCGCCTACCTGTCGGGCCGCCGCGAGATCGCCGTCCCGCAGATCCGGCGCCCGCGCACCAAGGGCCGCGAGATCACCGTCAAGGGCGCCCAGCAGAACAACCTGCGCAACGTCGACGTGACGTTCCCGCTCGGCGTCCTCACCGCGGTGACGGGCGTGTCTGGGTCGGGCAAGTCCACGCTGGTCAACGACATCCTCTACAACTCGCTGGCCAAGCAGCTGAACGGCGCGCGGACGGTGCCCGGCAAGCACCGGCGGGTCAACGGCGTCGACCAGCTCGACAAGGTCGTCCACGTCGACCAGTCGCCGATCGGGCGGACCCCGCGGTCCAACCCGGCGACCTACACCGGCGTGTTCGACCACATCCGCAAGCTGTTCGCGCAGACGACCGAGGCGAAGGTGCGCGGCTACCAGCCGGGCCGGTTCTCCTTCAACGTCAAGGGCGGCCGCTGCGAGAACTGCTCGGGCGACGGCACCATCAAGATCGAGATGAACTTCCTGCCGGACGTCTACGTGCCCTGCGAGGTCTGCCACGGCGCCCGCTACAACCGGGAGACCCTGGAGGTCCACTACAAGGGCAAGACGATCTCCGAGGTGCTCGACATGCCGATCGAGCAGGCCACCGAGTTCTTCGAGCCGATCAAGGCGATCCACCGGCACCTGAAGACGCTCAACGACGTCGGCCTCGGCTACGTCCGGCTCGGGCAGCCCGCGCCGACGCTGTCGGGCGGCGAGGCGCAGCGCGTCAAGCTGGCGGCCGAGCTGCAGAAGCGCTCCACCGGCCGGACGATCTACGTGCTGGACGAGCCGACCACCGGGCTCCACTTCGAGGACATCCGCAGGCTCCTCGGCGTGCTGAACGGGCTGGTCGACAAGGGCAACACGGTGCTCGTGATCGAGCACAACCTGGACGTCATCAAGACCGCCGACTGGATCATCGACATGGGGCCCGAGGGCGGCTCCCGGGGCGGCACGGTCGTCGCGACCGGCACCCCCGAGGAGGTCGCGAAGGTCGAGGCCAGCCACACCGGCCAGTTCCTCGCCAAGATCCTCAACTGAGGATCCTCAGTTCGGGAGGGGCCGGCGCGGGTCGCGCGCCGGCTCCAGCTCCCGGACGACGCCGAGGAAGGCGCGGACGAGCGGGCCGGGGGAGCGCCGGTCCCAGATCACCCCGACGCGCCATTCCGCCGCCGGGTGGGCGATCGGCAGGAGCCGGGCCTGCGGCGGCGTGATCGGCCGCGCGCCCGCCGGTACGAGGGCGCAGCCGACGCCGGCCGCGACCAGTGCCAGCACGGTCTGGAGGTCGTGCGCCTCCTGCACGACGGGCCCGGTGATCCCGGCGGCGGCCCGGAACCGCTCGACCTGCTCGGCGAGGCCCGGCCCCTTGGCCCGCGCGAGCCGCACGAACGGCCGCGCCCGCACCCCGTCCGGGAGCCCATCGACCCCCACCGCCCCCGAGGCACCCGGCCCGGCCGGTAAGTCCACCGAGCCCGCCCGAGCCGGTAGATCCGGAGCGCCCGGCCCGGACGGTAGCCCCGCCGAGCCGGATCCGGGCGGTAGGTCCGCCGAGCCGGATCCGGGCGGTAGGTCCGCCGAGCCGGATCCGGGCGGTAGGTCCGCCGAGCCGGATCCGGGCGTCGTGCCTCCAGGGGGCGGGGGGAGCGGGACGGCGAGGGCCAGGCGGTCGGTGCGCAGGGCGAGGCGTCCCCAGCGCTCGTCGACCGGCAGGCGGACGAAGCCGACGTCCAGCTCGCCCGCCTCCAGCCGCTCCACCTGCACGCGCGTGGACATGTCGTCCAGCGTGACGTCGGCGTCCGGACGGCGGCGGCGGAACTCGGCGACGGCCCGCGGCGCCAGCTCGATGCTCGACATCCCGAAGCCGACGGCGAGGCGGCCGATCTCGCCGCGCGCCAGCCGGTCCATCCGCCGGGCGAGGGCGTCCGCGCGGCGGACGAGGTCCCGCGCCTCGGGCAGCAGCGCCGCGCCGAGCTCGGTGAGGGCGGCGCCGTGCCGTCCGCGGTGGAGGAGGCGGCCGCCGGCCCGCGCCTCCAGCGCCTGGATCTGCTTGGTCAGCGCGGGCTGCGTCACCGACGAGGCCGCCGCGGCGCGGCCGAAGGTCCCGTGCTCCGCGACCGCGAGGAAGGCCCGCAGCAACCGGATGTCCATTCCGCCAAGTTATGCAAGGCGGTCAAGCTTTCATTGGACGAATCGAACCCCCCGGCGGTTCGCTGGACGCGTTCCGGACCGACCGACCGAAGCGGGGAAGATCCATGGACGAGGCGGCGACGCTGCGCTGCGCGGCCGTGCAGTTCGAGCACCGGCCCGACGACAAGCCCTACAACCTGGCCCGGGTGCGCGAGCAGGCCCGCGCCGCGGCGGAGGACGGCGTCCAGATGGTCGCCTTCCCCGAGATGTGCCTGCTCGGGTACTGGCACCTGCGCCGGCACACCGCCGGACGGCTCCGGGAGCTGGCCGAGCCGCTGGCGGGGCCGTCCGTCACCGCCGTCCGCGAGCTGGCGGGGGAGCTGGGCCTGGCGATCGGCGCCGGGTTCCTGGAGGCGGGGGAGGACGGGCGGCTGTACAACTCCTACGCCGTCTGCATGCCGGACGGGACCGTCCACCGCCATCGCAAGCTGCACCTCTTCGAGCACGAGGCGATCTCCAGCGGGGATGACTACACCGTGTTCGACACGCCGTGGGGAGTCCGGGTGGGCGTCCTCATCTGCTGGGACAACAACCTGGTGGAGAACGTGCGGGCGACCGCGCTGCTGGGCGCATCGGTGCTGGTCGCGCCGCACCAGACCGGGGGGACCGCCTCGCGCAGCCCGCACGGGATGAAGCCGATCCCGACGCGGCTCTGGGACGCGCGGCACGACGACCCGGCGGCGGTCGAGGCCGAGTTCCGGGGCCCGAACGGGCGGGGATGGCTGATGCGCTGGCTGCCCGCCCGCGCGCACGACAACGGACTGTTCGTCCTGTTCAGCAACGGTGTCGGGCGTGACGACGACGAGGTGCGGACCGGGAACGCGATGATCCTGGACCCCTACGGCCGGATCCTCGCCGAGACGTGGGCCGCCGAGGACGCGCGGGTGACCGCCGACCTGGACCTCGGGCTCCTGCCGCTCTCCACGGGACGGCGCTGGCTGAGCGGCCGCAGGCCCGAGCTCTACGGCGTCCTGACGCGGCGGACCGGCGCGGAGCGCGACCCGCGGACGGCCCGGTTCTCCACCGCCCCGGTGCCGCCGCCGGACCCCGGCCGGGACGGTCCCGGCGCGCCGGTGCGGGCCGGGCGCTAGCCGTCGGGGAGCATGGGCCCCCGGGGGGACGGCACGACGCCTGGCCTGGCGACTTCCGGCGAATTAGTTTTGAATTGAACCACCGGCCGCCGGGATCCGTGCTCCCGAGTGATGCGTGAGACCAGAGTGACCAACCGGAGGGCGGAGACGATGGCACAGGATTCCGAGACGACGGCCGAGGCGCTGGAGCGGCCGGACACCGGGACCCAGGCCGGGAACAGCAGCCGGCGCGGGCTCCTCATCGGAGTCGGGCTCGCGGGCGTCGCCGGGCTGGCGGCGGCGTGCGGCGGGTCGGACGACGACTCGTCCGGCGACGGGGGCTCGGCCGGCGGGCAGAGCTCCAGCGGGTCCGGCGGCGGAGGCGGCGCGGGCGGGAAGGAGCTCGGCTCGGCCAGCGAGATCCCCGTCGGCGGCGGGAAGGTCTTCGAGTCCGAGAAGGTGGTGGTGTGCCAGCCGACGCAGGGTCAGTTCACGGCGTTCTCCGCCACCTGCACCCACCGCGGGTGCAGTGTGGGCTCGGTCTCCGGCGGCACGATCAACTGCCCCTGCCACGGCAGCAAGTTCAAGATCACTGACGGTTCGGTGGTCACCCCGCCGGCCAAGGAGCCCCTCGCCGCGAAGAAGGTCACCGTGACCGGCGGCAAGATCACGCTCGCCTGACCGGCGCCGTGCGCACCGGGCCGTCCCGCCGCGGGCCGGCCCGGTCGCCGCCGGGGCCTCCGGCCGGTCACGCTCCAGGCTCCCGCTCGGTGCCCGCCGAGGCTCCCAGCCGGTCAGCGCCCAGGGTTCCGGTCGAAGTTCCGGGCTCCCGCCATCGCGTAGCCGCCGGCCTCGGAGCCGCCGCTCCGCGGGCCCTCGTCCTTGCTGCCCTGGCCCGCGGTCGCCTCCCCGGCGTGCCGCCCGCCGTCGGCGTCCGGGCCGCCGCCGGGGGAGTCGAGGCCGCCGCCGAGCGTGTCGTCGGGATCGGTCCGGAAGCGGGGGAGGGCCTGCGGGTGGTGCTCCCGGATGTAGGCGATCAGGTGCTCGCGGACGTCGCAGCGCAGGTCCCAGGCGCTCGCCGAGTCGGCGGCGCTCATCAGGGCGCGGACGGTCACCAGGCCGTTCGGCTGGACGTCGGTGGCCTGGAGCACCCATTCGCGGCGGTCCCACAGCGGGTGCTCCTTCAGCATCGAGTGCAGCTCCGTGCGCAGCTCGTCCAGTGGAACGGTCCAGTCCACGTGCAGCTCGACCGACCCGATGACCCGGCTGCTGTGCCGGGTCCAGTTCTCGAACGGCTGCTCGGTGAAGTAGGAGACCGGCAGGATCAGCCGCCGGTCGTCCCACAGCCAGACCACCACGTACGACAGGGTCAGCTCCTCGACGCGCCCCCACTGGCCCTGGACGACCACGACGTCGTCCAGCCGCAGGGCGTCGCTGAACGCGAGCTGGAGCCCGGCGAGCAGGTTGCCGAGCGTGGGCCGGGCCGCGATGCCGACGACGAGGCCGGCGACGCCCGCGGACGCCAGCACGCCGGCACCGACGGCGCGGACGTCCGGGAAGGTGAACAGCGCGGCGCCGACGGCCAGCACGACGACCACCACGGACGCGATGCGGCGCAGCAGCATCATCTGGGTGCGGGCCCGGCGGGCGCGCCGGTTGCGCTCGCCCTCGATGCGCATCAGCCGGTTCAGCGGCGGGTCGGTGAGCGCGTAGGCGATCCGCAGGACCAGCCAGGTGGTGGCGCCGATGGCCGCGATCCGCAGCGCGTGCTCGACGGCCCGGTCCGGCCCGTCCGGCATGTACTGGTAGGGCATCGCGGCGTTGGTGCTCACCACGGCC
The DNA here is from genome assembly GCF_900659615.1 of Actinomadura fibrosa. Lineage (GTDB taxonomy): Bacteria > Actinomycetota > Actinomycetes > Streptosporangiales > Streptosporangiaceae > Spirillospora > Spirillospora fibrosa. Next base: position 12,771 of record NZ_CAACUY010000096.1, read on the forward strand.
GCGAACGCGAACGCCGGCGACGCGCAGCGCCGGGCCACGCGGCCCACCGAGGGCCAGCGCGCCGACAGCCGCCCGGCGAGCAGCCGGCGGCCCCCCTCGACGACGATCACGGACGTGGCGACGACGGCCGCCAGGATGATCCATGCCCAGAGTGCGGACACGTGCGCACCGACCTCCTCCGAGTGTGCGGTTTGTGCGGGTCCGAATCCCCCTATCCGATCTTTCCGCCATCATCCGGGCCGCGGACGAGACGTCCGTCACCCTGGCGGGGGACCGCCGGGGGTCGCGGGGCGCACGGCGTGTCGGTGGCGGCCACTAGGCTTTTCCCGTGGCAGATCCGGCGACCTACCGACCCGCACCCGGGTCCATTCCAGAATCGCCCGGGGTGTACCGCTTCCGCGACGAGCACGGCCGGGTCATCTACGTGGGCAAGGCGAAGAACCTGCGCTCCCGGCTGAACTCCTACTTCGCCGACTTCTCCGCGCTGCATCCGCGCACCCAGACGATGGTGCGGACGGCGGCCCGCGTCGACTGGACGGTCGTCGCCACCGAGGTCGAGGCGCTCCAGCTGGAGTACTCCTGGATCAAGGAGTTCGACCCCCGGTTCAACGTCCGTTACCGCGACGACAAGTCGTATCCGTATCTGGCCGTCACCCTGAACGAGGAGTTCCCGAGGGTGATGGTGATGCGCGGCGCCAAGCGGAAGGGTGTGCGCTACTTCGGGCCGTACTCCCACGCGTGGGCGATCAGGGAGACGGTCGACCAGCTGCTGCGCGTGTTCCCCGTCCGGACGTGCAGCGCCGGGGTGTTCAAGCGGCAGCACCAGCTCGACCGGCCGTGCCTGCTCGGCTACATCGGCAAGTGCTCGGCGCCCTGCGTGAGCCGCGTCTCCCCGCGGGAGCACCGCCTCCTCGCCGAGGACTTCTGCGACTTCATGGCGGGCAACACCAGCCGCTTCATCAAGCGCCTCGAACGCGACATGCGCGAGGCGGCGGCCTCCCAGGAGTACGAGCGCGCCGCCCGGCTCCGCGACGACATCCGCGCGCTGGAGCGCGCCCTGGAGAAGCAGGCGGTCGTCCTCGCCGACTCCACCGACTGCGACATGATCGCGTTCGCGGAGGACGAGCTGGAGGCGGCCGTCCAGGTGTTCTACGTGCGCGGCGGCCGGATCCGCGGCCAGCGCGGCTGGGTCGTCGACAAGGTCGAGGACGTCACGACCGCCGACCTGGTCGAGCACTTCCTCATCCAGATCTACAGCGAGAGCGACTCGGTGCCCCGCGAGGTCCTCGTCCCCGCCGAGCCCCCCGAGGAGGAGGCGATGACCGAGCTGCTGAGCGAGCAGCGCGGCGGGCCCGTCCGGCTCCGGGTGCCCCGGCGCGGCGACAAGAAGGCCCTGCTGGAGACGGTCGCCCGCAACGCCCACGAGGCGTTGAAGCAGCACAAGACCCGCCGCGCGTCCGACCTGACCACCCGCAGCCGGGCGCTCCAGGAGATCCAGGACGCGCTGGAGCTCGACGAGGCGCCGCTGCGCATCGAGTGCTACGACGTCTCGAACCTCCAGGGCACGAACGTCGTGGCGTCCATGGTCGTCTTCGAGGACGGCCTGGCCCGCAAGAGCGAGTACCGCCGGTTCTCGATCAAGGCGGTGGAGGGGCAGGACGACGTCCGCTCCATCCACGAGGTGATCAGCCGCCGGTTCCGCCGCTACCTGGCGGAGAGCGAGAAGATGGGCGAGCTGGACGCCCTGGGCGAGGCCGCCGAGACCACCGAGGCCGCCGACGCCGACGCTTTGGAGCCGGCCGCGGCCGCCGGTCCGGCGGGCGACGCGGCGGACGCCGAACCGGGCGCCCACCAGCCGATCGACCCCGAGACCGGGCGGCCCCGCAAGTTCGCCTACCCGCCGAACCTGGTGGTCGTCGACGGCGGCCCGCCGCAGGTGGCGGCGGCGCAGCGGGCCCTGGACGAGCTGGGCCTCGACGAGATCGCGGTGTGCGGGATCGCCAAGCGGCTGGAGGAGATCTGGCTCCCCGGCGAGGACGACCCGGTCATCCTGCCGCGCAACAGCGAGGGCATGTTCCTCGTCCAGCGGGTCCGCGACGAGGCGCACCGGTTCGCGATCACGTTCCACCGGCAGCGGCGGTCCAAGTCCATGACGGTGAGCGAACTCGATAACGTTCCGGGTCTGGGCCCGGCGCGGCGGGCGGCGCTGCTGAAACACTTCGGCTCGGTGAAGCGGCTGAAGGAGGCGACGCCCGAGCAGGTCGCCGAGGTCCCGGGGATCGGCCTGCGCAGCGCGGAGGGCATCGTCGCCGCGCTGCACGGCGCCGGCGCGGACGGGGAGCACAGGGGGAGGCGCGCATGACCACCGATACGAAGATCCCGGACATCGTGATCGTCACCGGCATGTCGGGGGCGGGCCGCAGCACGGCGGCCAAGTCCCTGGAGGACCTCGACTGGTACGTGGTCGACAACCTGCCGCCGGGGCTGCTGGCCACGATGGCCGACCTCGGCGGGCGGGTGAAGGACGCGGTGCCGCGGATCGCGGTCGTCGTCGACGTGCGGAGCCGCGCGTTCACCGACGACCTGCACTCCTCGATCGCCGAGCTGGAGGCGCGCGGCGTCCACCCGCGCGTGGTGTTCCTGGAGGCGAGCGACGCCGACCTGGTCCGCCGGTTCGAGAGCGTCCGCCGCCCGCACCCGCTCCAGGGCGACGGGCGCCTCGTGGACGGCATCGCGCGGGAGCGGGAGCTGGTCCGGGAGGTCCGCGCGGAGGCCGACCTGGTGATCGACACCAGCGGGCTGAACGTGCACGAGCTGCGCAACAAGATCATCGGGTTCTTCGGCAACGACACCGGCGAGTCGAGCCTGCGCGCGACCGTGGTGTCGTTCGGCTACAAGTACGGCCTGCCGGTCGACGCCGACCTCGTCGTCGACTGCCGCTTCCTGCCGAACCCGCACTGGGTGCCGGAGCTGCGGCCGAAGACGGGCCGCGACGCCGCCGTCCGCGACTACGTGCTGAGCCAGCGCGGCGCCAAGGAGTTCCTCGACGCCTACGCCGAGGTCCTGCGGCTCCTCGCCGACGGCTACGAGCGCGAGGGCAAGCATTACGTGACGCTCGCCGTGGGCTGTACCGGCGGTAAACACCGTAGTGTGGCCATGGCGGAACAGATCGCCGCCCGGCTGCGGGACGAGGCCATCGAGGTGCAGGTGGCCCATCGTGACCTCGGCCGTGAGTGAGAGCCCGCGGCCCGGGATCCGGCCCGGGTCCGGGACGAGGAGAGTAGCGGCACGGTGATTTCGGAGGGCCCGAAGGTCGTCGCGCTCGGCGGCGGCCACGGACTGTACGCCTCCCTGTCGGCGCTGCGAGCGGTCACCGAGCGGCTGACGGCGGTCGTCACGGTCGCCGACGACGGCGGTTCGAGCGGCCGGCTGCGCCGCGAGCTCGGCGTGCTGCCGCCCGGCGACCTGCGGATGGCGCTGGCCGCGCTGTGCGGGGACGACGAGTGGGGGCAGACCTGGCGGGACGTCGTCCAGCACCGGTTCCGCAGCGACGGCGACCTCAAGGACCACGCGGTCGGCAACCTGCTGATCGTCGCGCTGTGGGAGCTGTTCGGCGGGGACGGGCCCGGCTCGACCGTCGCCGGGCTGGACTGGGTGGGCCGGCTGCTCGGCGCGCACGGCCGGGTGCTGCCGATGGCGGCCGTCCCGATGGACATCGTCGCCGAGGTCCGCGGCGCCGACCCGGCGCGCCCCGACGAGATCAGCCAGGTGAAGGGCCAGGTGGCCTGCGCGAGCACGCCGGGCGCCGTGCTCGGCGTCTCGCTCGTCCCGGCGGACCCGCCCGCGTGCCCGGAGGCCCTCGCCGCCGTCGAGGACGCCGACTGGATCGTCTTCGGCCCCGGATCGTGGTTCACGAGCGTCCTGCCGCACCTGAAGGTGCCCGCCCTCGCCCGCGCGCTGACCTCCAGCCGCGCCCGCCGCGTCGTCGCGCTGAACCTCGCGCCGCAGCCCGGCGAGACCGACGACTTCTCCCCCCAGGCGCATCTGGAGGTCCTCCAGGCGCACGCCCCCGACCTGCGCGTGGACGTCGTCCTCGCCGACAGCGGCGTGGTGGACGATCCGGAGGCGCTCGACAAGGCCGTCCAGGCGCTCGGCGGGCGGCTCGTGCTCGCCGAGGTGGCCGCGGACGACGGCTCGCCGCGTCATGAACCCGCCCGTCTGGCCCAAGCCTTCGTACAGATATTCAGTGAGTGACGTCCGGGCGGGCCGTCATCGGCCAGACTGCTTGAAGTCCGATAGGGGGAGGGTTCATCCATGGCGATGACCGGTGTGGTCAAAGACGAGCTGAGCAGGCTGACGGTCCTGAAGCCGTGCTGCCGCAAGGCCGAGGTCTCGACGCTGCTGCGCTTCGCGGGGGGTCTGCATCTCGTCAGCGGGCGGATCGTGATCGAGGCCGAGATCGACACCGGGGTGGCGGCGCGGCGGCTCATCAAGGACATCGCCGAGGTGTTCGGGCACACCTCGGAGGTGGTGGTGCTGGCGCCGAGCGGGCTCCGCAAGGGCAACCGGTACGTCGTGCGGGTGTTCCGCGACGGCGAGTCGCTGGCGCGCCAGACCGGGCTGATCGACAACAACGGCCGTCCCGTCCGCGGGCTGCCCCGGCACGTGGTCGCGGGGGCGGCCTGCGACGCCGAGTCGGCCTGGCGGGGGGCGTTCCTGGCGCACGGCTCGCTGACCGAGCCGGGCCGGTCGATGTCGCTGGAGGTGACCTGCCCGGGCCCGGAGGCGGCGCTCGCGCTGGTCGGGGCGGCCCGCCGGCTGAAGATCCACGCCAAGGCGCGCGAGGTCCGCGGGGTCGACCGGGTCGTGGTCCGCGACGGCGACGCGATCAGCGCGCTGCTCACCCGGCTCGGCGCGCACGACAGCGTGCTGGCCTGGGAGGAGCGGCGGATGCGCCGCGAGGTGCGGGCGACCGCGAACCGCCTCGCGAACTTCGACGACGCGAACCTGCGCCGCTCCGCCCGCGCGGCCGTCGCGGCGGGGGCGCGGGTGGCGCGCGCGCTGGAGATCCTCGGCGACGACGCGCCCGAGCACCTCGTCAACGCGGGCCGGCTGCGGCTGGAGCACAAGCAGGCGTCGCTGGAGGAGCTCGGGCAGCTCGCCGACCCGCCGCTCACGAAGGACGCGATCGCCGGCCGGATCAGGCGCCTGCTCGCCATGGCCGACAAGCGCGCCGGCGACCAGGGCATCCCCGGCACCGAGGCCAACCTGACGGCGGACATGCTGGCCCCCTGACGCAACGGGACACCGCCCTGATCCCGGCCCGCCGGGATCAGGGGCCGTCACCGGGCGCGTCTCGCCCGAGCTCCGCGCTGGGACGGGATCGGTGTCACCCGCCGGTGCCGCGCCGCAGGTCGCCGCGCAGCACGCGGTGCACGAGGTCGTCGCGGAGCTGCCCGTAGCCGGTCTCGGCCCACACGCTGCGCTCGGGGTCGGCCTCGAAGTAGGGCACGTCCCGGCCGTCGCGGCGGTCCATCAGGATGTCGGGGGTCTCCTTGTCGCGGACGGTCCGCGCGCACGCCCGGCAGCACCGCACCCGCAGGCTGCGGCGGGTGCCGAGAGCGCGCCAGTCCACGGCGGACGCCGCGTCCCCGTGCAGCGGGTTGAAGAAGCACAGCGGGCTCGGCGGGATCTCGGCGCCGCCTTCGGCGACGGCCACGGCCGAGGCCAGCGCGTCGCGCCCCTGGTCGACCAGGACGAGCACCCCGGCCAGGTCGGGGACGCCCGCCGCCGCGTCCAGAGTCTTCCCGGCGGCCTGGTAGGCGTCCAGGGCCAGGGCCATGAGCGCGCCGGCCCGCTCGTCCGACACCGGCGCGTCCGTCCGGTCGAGCAGCTCCCCGAACGCGAGGACCTCCCGGGACGCCTGCTCGCGGAGCTGGTCCTCGCTCGCGCGGCGCGCGGTGGCGAACACCTTCCGGGGCAGCAGCAGCCCGCCGTCCGCCCGCTTGACGGCCGCCATCCGGCGCCGCCGCCACACGAGGAACCCGGCGACGCCCGCGGCGGCGACGGCGGCCCCGGCGCCCAGCGGCAGCGCGAGCCCCGGACCGCCGTCCTTCCCGGCGGCGGGCTCGGCGGAGCGGCCGCCGCTCGCCCGGTACCGCCTGTCGATCTCCGCGGAGATCCGCTTGTACTCGCTGGTGCCCGTGCCGGAGATGATCAGGTCGGCGATCCGGGTCAGCCGCGCCGCGAGCGGCGCGTCGTCCATGGCCCGGTCCAGGGAGACCGCCCAGGCCGCGTCGCGCGCCTGGTGGTCGCCGCCCCACTCGCGCGCCCCGAGCTCGTCGCCGGACTCGCGGAAGGTGATGTAGACGCCGTCCCGGCCCAGCCGGTCGTGGACGACCGTCGCGAGCTGCTCGTCGTCGCTCCAGGTGCCGCCCTTGACCAGCGGGACCAGCACCACGAACACGGGCACGGGCACCTTGCGGAACCTGGCGATCAGCCGCCGCCGGTCGGCCTCCGGCAGCGCGGACGCGAGCGAGGGGTCCACGTAGATCGGGGAGCGCCGCAGCGCCGCGGCGATCTTCTCGCCGGGAGATGGGGCGGCGAGGCGCGGAACCGACGGGGAGCGTCTAGTCGACACCGAGGTACTCCTGTACGCGTGGGACGAGGTCGGTGCCGTGCGAGCCCCACGCCGTGTCGCGCCACACGCCGGGCACCGAGTAGTGAGGGCGGTCGCCGTCCGGACCCGGGACCCGCAGGACCCGGTCGGACAGTCCCCGCGCGGGCACGGCGGCGCACGCGGCGCACAGCGGGCGGCGCCGGCGCCCGCCGTCGTCCCCGCCCAGCCGGATCTGCCTGCGGACGGTGGCCTCGCCGTGCAGCGGGTTCACGAAGCAGGGCGCGGGCGGGTGCGCGGTCGTCCGCGCCAGCGCGATCCGCCCCTGCCGGGCGAGCACGATCGCGCCGACGAGGTCGAGCGGGCGCTCGGCGTCCTCTCCTGCGTCGTCGAAGAGGATCTGCGCGACGTCATAGGCGGAGACGGCGTAGCGGCGCCCCGGGTTCCCCTCCGACCCGGGCAGCGCCCCCCGCAGCCGCTCCAATTCCTTCGCGGCGGTGCGGCGCAGCCACTTCACGGTCGGCCGCGCGGGCGCGCCGGGATGCGCCTCGACCTCGGCGGCCGCTGCCAGGCCCGCGGCCGCACCGGCGGGCGAGCCGCGCCGGACCCTGCGGCCCGCGGCGAGGGCGCCGCGCCCCGTCCAGTAGAGCGCCACCGCCCCGGCGGGCCCAGCGAGGAGGAGCCCGGTCAGGAACGGCCCCTTGACCTCGGGCTCGGCCGGCTTCAGCCGGTTCTCCTGCCCGAAGGGGGCCGGGGTCGAGTACAGCCTCGGACTGCTGGGCGCGGCGGTGGGCGCGGCGGCGTATGCGTTCAGCCGCCTTACGATCCGGTCGGCGAGATCGGCGAACCGATGCTCCTGGTCGGCGGGGAAGCCGTCGCCCTTGCGGTTCTCGTCCGGCGAGTACGGGTCGATCTCGCGCGGGACCTCGTACGCCCGGACCTCAAGCCAGCCCGACGAGTCGGACATGAGGTAGATGCCGTCGCGGCGCGTCCGGTCATGCAGGGCGGCCAGGAACGCGTCGTCCCGTCCCTCCGACTCCGACGCGGACGGGTTCGGGATCACGATCACGTGGACGGGCGCGCCGACCCGCTTCGCGGTGGCGCGGATGGCCGCCCCGATCCGGGCGCGGTCGGCGGCCCCGAGCGCCGCCGCGAGGTCGGGGTCGACGAAGAGCGGATCGCGGGCGAGCGCCGCCGCCACCCGCTCCAGCCGACGCTCCCCACCGGGCGGGTAGGTCGCAGCAGGCCCGGCGGTCGTGGTCGCCGCGGCAGGCGAAGGAGCCGAGCCCGCCGCAGCAGACGCGGCGGGCCATACAAGCGCCGCAGCACCCGCCAGCGCCACAAGCGGCACCCCCAGCGCGCGCCGCAGCCCAGGCGCGCGGGGCAACCTGAACGCGTGGGACGGCCTGGGTGCGCGGGGCGGTCTGAGTGCGCGAGGGGGTGCAGGGACGTGAGGGGGTGCTTCCCGTATCGCCCCGGCGCCCGTCATTGCTTCACCGTCCGGGGCTTCTTCGTCTTCTTCGGTGCGGGCTTTCCCTTTCTCGCCGGGGTGCGGTTCTGGGGCTTCGCGGGTGGGTGTCCCTTTCGGACGCGACGGAACACGAGGAGCGCCAGCAGGGGTAGGCCGCCGGCGGCGGCGCCCGCGGCGAACGCGCCCTTCTCGATGCGGTCGGCGCGGCGGTCGGCCCGGTCGTCGGCGTCCAGGGCGAGCCGCGTCTTCGACTTGGGGCGCGGGCTCGGGTGGTCGCGCCGCTCCCTGGCGTGCCCGGACAGGGCGATCTCGACGAACCGCTCCACCACGGCGTCCGCGCCCGCGTCGGACGCCGTCTCGAACTCCGCGGCGGTCCAGGCGTCGTCCACGGGCAGGGCGCGCCCGCCGCCGAACTGCCGGGCCTCGCCGCCGGTGCCGGACGGGCCGACCGCGATGTAGACGCCCTCCTCGCCGAGGCGGTCGTGCAGCAGCGACACGAACGAGTCCCCGGGCTCGTCGCCCGCGAGCCCGGAGGTGAGCGTGACCGCGACGAACACCGGCACGCCGAGCCGGGCGACGGACGCCTTGATCCGCGCGGCGGCGTCCGCGGGGAGGGCGCGGGGCGCGTGGTCGGTGACGTAGACGGGATCCTTGCGCAGCTGCGCGGCGATGTACTCGGCCCGGCTGGTCGGCGACGGCGCGGGCGACGGGGCGCCTACAGGAATGTCCGCCGCGGCGGACAGCGGGGGCGAGCAGGCGAACAGAATGCCTGCTACTAGGACGAACCACCCCCGGCGCATGGCGTGGGAGTTTACTGGGCCGGCCGTGCGGGACGTCGTCGGCTCCCTCGGTCGGGGGAGGCGGGGTCACCCGCGATTCCACGCGACCGGTGTCGGGCTACCGGCGGGTCATTGGATAGGGTCGGGGGCGGGGGAGACCCCGGCTTGACGCTGATGATGGGCCCGGTCGAACCGGGCGAGACGACGTACGAGGAGAGCCGTTCCGTGACCATCCGAGTAGGCATCAACGGGTTCGGCCGGATCGGCCGCAACTTCTACCGCGCCGTGAAGGCGAGCGGGGCCGACATCGAGATCGTGGCGGTCAACGACCTGACCGACAACGCCACCCTCGCCCAGCTGCTGAAGTACGACAGCATCCTCGGGCGCTTCCCCGAGGAGGTGCGCGCGACGGCCGACGAGATCGTCGTGGGCGGCAAGGGGATCAAGGCGTTCGCCGAGCGCGACCCGGCCAACCTCAAGTGGGGCGACCTGGGCGTCGACGTGGTCGTCGAGTCCACCGGCTTCTTCACCGACGCCACCAAGGCCAAGGTGCACGCCGACAACGGCGCCAAGAAGGTGATCATCTCGGCGCCCGCCAAGAACGAGGACATCACCGTCGTCCTCGGCGCCAACGAGGACAAGTACGACCCGGCGCAGCACACGGTGATCTCCAACGCCTCCTGCACCACCAACTGCCTGGCGCCGCTGGCCAAGGTCCTGCACGACAACTTCGTCATCGAGAAGGGCCTGATGACGACGATCCACGCCTACACCCAGGACCAGAACCTCCAGGACGCCCCCCACAAGGACCTGCGCCGCGCCCGCGCCGCCGCCCTCAACGTGGTGCCGACGTCCACCGGCGCCGCCAAGGCCATCGGCCTGGTGCTGCCGGAGCTGAACGGCAAGCTCGACGGCTACGCGCTGCGCGTCCCGGTGCCGACCGGCTCGGCCACCGACCTGACCGCGACGCTGTCCCGCGAGGTCACCGTGGACGAGGTCAACGCCGCGTTCAAGGCCGCCGCCGAGGGCGCGCTGAAGGGCTACCTCACCTACACCGAGGACCCGATCGTCTCCAGCGACATCGTCACCGACCCGTCCTCCTGCATCTTCGACTCGGGCCTCACGAAGGTCATCGGGGACCAGGTGAAGGTCGTCGGCTGGTACGACAACGAGTGGGGCTACTCCAACCGCCTCGTCGACCTGGTCAAGCTCGTCGGCTCGCAGCTCTGAGCCCCTCGACTCCGTGACACCGCCGTGGTCGCGCGCTCCCGCGCGGCCACGGCGGGGCCGTATCCGGAAGGACATCGCAACCGATGCGCACCATTGACGACCTCGACGTCGCCGGCCGGCGGGTGCTCGTGAGGTCGGACCTGAACGTCCCGCTGGAGGACGGCCGGATCACCGACGACGGGCGGATCCGGGCCAGCCTGCCGACGATCGAGGCCCTGCGCGGCAAGGGGGCCAGGGTCGTCGTCTGCGCCCACCTCGGCCGCCCGAAGGGCGAGGTCAAGCCCGAGTTCTCGCTGGCGCCCGTCGCGGCGCGGCTCGGCGAGCTGCTCGGCACCGAGGTCGCCTTCGCGGGCGACGTCGTCGGCGACTCGGCCCGCGCCGCCGTGGACGGGCTCGCGGACGGCGGCGTCGCGCTGCTGGAGAACCTGCGCTTCGAGGCCGGCGAGACCAGCAAGGACGACGCCGAGCGCGGCGCGTTCGCCGACCGGCTCGCCGCCCTCGCCGACCTGTACGTCGGGGACGGGTTCGGCGCCGTGCACCGCAAGCACGCCAGCGTCTACGACGTGCCGCGGCGGCTCCCGCACGCGGCCGGCGGCCTCATCGCCGCCGAGGTCGGGGTGCTGCGCAGGCTCACCGAGGACGTCGAGCGGCCCTACGCCGTCGTCCTCGGCGGCTCGAAGGTCTCCGACAAGCTCGGCGTGATCGACAACCTGCTCGGCAAGGCCGACCGCATCCTCATCGGCGGCGGCATGGTCTTCACCTTCCTCAAGGCCCAGGGCCACGAGGTCGGCAAGAGCCTGCTGGAGGAGGACCAGCTCGACACCGTCCGCGCGTACCTGCGCCGCGCCGAGGAGTCCGGCGTCGAGTTCGTGCTGCCCGTCGACATCGTCGCCGCGACGGCGTTCGCCGCCGACGCCGAGCACGGCGTCGTGGCGGCCGACGCGATCCCCGCGGACCGGCTCGGGCTGGACATCGGCCCCGAGTCCGGCAAGCTGTTCGCCGCGCGTCTCGCCGGCGCCCGGACGGTCTTCTGGAACGGCCCCATGGGCGTGTTCGAGATGGAGCCCTACGCGCACGGCACCCGCGCCGTCGCGCAGGGCCTCATCGACTCCGGCGCCTTCACCGTCGTCGGCGGCGGCGACTCCGCCGCGGCCGTCCGGCGGCTCGGCTTCGACGAGGGCGCCTTCTCCCACATCTCGACCGGCGGCGGCGCCAGCCTCGAATACCTCGAGGGCAAGTCACTGCCCGGCCTGCTGGCCCTGGAGGACTGACCGATGGCCCCCGCACCTTCCCGCAAGCCGCTGATGGCCGGCAACTGGAAGATGAACAAGAACCACCTGGACGCGATCCTGCTCGTCCAGAAGATGGCGTTCGCGCTGAAGGACGCCGACTACGACGCGGTGGACGTGGCCGTGATCCCGCCGTTCACCGCGATCCGGTCCGTCCAGACGGTGATCGAGGCCGACCGGTACCGGATCCAGCACGGCGCGCAGGACGTCTCCCCGCACGCCTCCGGCGCCTACACCGGGGAGATCGCCGCCTCGATGCTGGCCAAGCTCGGCTGCTCGTACGCGATCGTCGGGCACTCCGAGCGGCGGCAGTACCACGGCGAGGACGACGCGCTCGTCAACGCCAAGGCCAAGGCGGCGCTCGGCGCCGACATCACGCCCATCCTGTGCGTGGGGGAGGGCCTGGAGGTCCGCCAGGCCGGCGGGCACGTCCCGCACGTCCTGGTCCAGGTGGACGGCGGTCTCGCGAAGCTCACCGCCGAGCAGGTCCGGCGCACCGTGATCGCCTACGAGCCGGTCTGGGCGATCGGCACCGGCGAGGTCGCCACGCCCAAGGACGCGCAGGAGGTCTGCGGGGCGATCAGGACGCGGCTCGCCGAGCTCTACGACGGCGGAGTGGCCGATGACGTGCGTATCCTGTATGGCGGCTCGGTCAAGGGCGGCAACATCGCGGGGATCATGGCGCAGGACGACGTGGACGGCGCCTTGGTGGGTGGTGCCAGCCTGGACCCGGGCGAGTTCGTCAAGATCTGCCGGTACCGGGATCTGCCCGCCTGATCAAAACTGATCAATTCCGCACGACATGGGGGTTCCTGCCGAACCAGGGGGAAGTTCGTCGTACCCTTCGTAGCTGACGGGTAAACCGCCCGGCTCGACCCTCCGTCCTTGAATACAGACATGCCCCGCTCCCCGCGGGGTCGGCCAGAGAAGGCGCTGAACTGTGATCATCGCATCGTCCATCGTGCTCATCGTCACGAGCCTGCTGATGGTGGTCCTCGTCCTGATGCACAAGGGCAAGGGCGGAGGCCTGTCCGACATGTTCGGCGGCGGCATCTCGTCGTCCCTGGGCGGGTCGTCGGTGGTGGAGCGCAACCTCGACCGGCTGACCATCGGAACCGGCGTGATCTGGTTCGCCTCGATCATCGCGCTCGGGCTGCTGTTCAAGCACAAGGGCGTCTGAGTCGCCTGTCTCATATGTACGAGCGCCGCGCCGCCCTCGGAGGTCACGGGCGGCGACGGCACACTAAGCGAGGAGTAGTCCGTGGGTAGTGGCAACGCGATTCGGGGCAGCCGCGTCGGGGCCGGTCCGATGGGAGAGGCGGAGCGCGGTGACGCGGCGCCCCGCGTCTGGGTGACCTTCTACTGCGCCAACCGGCACGAGACCCGCCCCAGCTTCGCGACCGACGTCGCGGTCCCCGAGACGTGGGACTGCCCGCGCTGCGGGTTCCCCGCCGGTCAGGACTCGGAGAACCCTCCGGCCCCGCCGAAGACCGAGCCGTACAAGACGCACCTGGCGTACGTGAAGGAGCGCCGCAGCGACGAGGACGGCGAGGCCATCCTCGAAGAGGCGCTGGCCAAGCTCCGCCAGAAGCGCGCCGCCGTCAAGAAGGCGCTGGAGGCCGCGGGCCGCGCCTGAGCCCGGCCCGCCGCCGTTGGAACGCATGGTCCCGCGCGGGGCCATGCGTTCTTCCGTTGGACCGATCCCTCGCGCCATGCCCCGCTTCGTTCCGGGACGGACCAAGGCGAATATCCTTCGGTGTACGGGACGCCGGAGCGCGGTTCGCGCGTGGGTGTTCGGCGTCCGCCCCGAGGCTTCGGAGGAACCCCATGGACGCGGTGGACCAGGCCATCCTGCGGCGCTTGCAGCGCGACGGCCGCCAGACCAACCGGGACCTGGCCGACGCCGTGGGGATCGCCCCGTCCACCGCGCTGGAGCGGACGCGGGCGCTGCGGGCCCGCGGCGTCATCACCGGCTTCCACGCCGCGGTCGACCTGGAGCGGCTGGACCGCGGCGTGCAGGCCCTCATCTCGATCCGGATCCGCCCGCAGTCGCGGGAGGCCATCGAGTCGTCCCGCGACAGCATGGCCGCGATGCCCGAGACGGTCGGGGTGTTCGTCGTGACCGGCAACGAGGACCTGCTCGTCCACGTGGCCGTGCCGAGCACCGCCTACCTGCGCGACTTCGTCCTCGACCGGCTGGCCCGCCGCAAGGAGTACGTGGACGTGCGGACCACCGTGGTCTACGACTACGTCCAGCCCGTGGAGCAGGCCGAACTTCCGGCGGCGGAGCGCCGCGACGGCCGAACGTCCTATAGGTGAGGCAGGCCCGTGTCCGGCGCGAGCGAACAGATGACGGCCCGGAGTCCTGTAACCGAACGAACGACGGCTGATCGCCTCGGAGTCCGCACTTTCTCCTAGCGTCGGGAGCATGAACCGACGGAACAATGGTGCCGGGCCGCTGCTTGTCCTCGCCGCGGGCGTCCTCTGGGGGACGGTGGGCCCGGCGCAGGTGCTGGCCGCCTCGTCCGCGAGCCCGGTGGCGATCGGCGGCGCCCGGATCCTCTCGGGCGGGCTCGTCCTCGCCGCCCTGGTGCTCGCCACGGAACCCCGGGCCTTCCGCGCCCTCTCCCGGCGGGCATGGCGGCCGCTCGCCGCCGCGTCAGCCGCCACCTGCGTCTTCCAGGCGACGTTCTTCAGCGCCGTGGACCGGACGGGCGCGGCCGTCGCGACCGCCGTGGTGTTCGGCCTCGCGCCCGTCTCGACCGGCCTGTGCGAGCGGATCGTGCTCGGGACGGCGCTGGCCCGCCGCTGGTGGATCGGGACGGCCGCCGCGGTCGGCGGCGTCGTCCTGCTCATGGCCCCCGGGCCGGACGTCCACGTCGATCCGGCCGGGGTGGCGCTGAGCCTGGCCGGCGGGACGTGCTTCGGCGTCTACACGGTCTCGGCCAAGGTCCTCACCGCCCGCGACGTGGTCGCCGGGGGCCGCGGCATGGCCGCCGCGGTGTCGGTGACGCTGCTCGCCGGCGGCGCGGTGCTGCTGCCGTGGACGCTCGCCGGGCTGCCCGCCCTCGCGGCACCCCGCTCGGCCGCGCTGGTGGCCTGGCTGGGGATCGCCGCGACCGCCGCCGCGTACATGGCGTTCGTCACCGGGCTGGAGCGGGTGACGGCCGCGGCCGCCGGGACGCTCAGCCTCGCCGAGCCCCTGGTCGCCGCGGTCCTCGCCGTCCTCGTGCTGGACGAGCGGATGTCGGCGCCGGTCGCGGCGGGCTCGGTGCTCCTGCTCGGAGGTCTCCTCGTCGTCTCCCTCCCCGGCCGCCCGAGCCCGTCGAGCCGATCGGGGCGACCGAGCCCATCAGGCCGACCAAGCCAATCGAGCCGATCGGGGCGACCGAGCCCATCAGGCCGACCAAGCCAATCGAGCCGATCGGGCCGACCGAGCCGACCGGGCCGGAGCCGGTCCGCGCGATCGCGGCCGGGCGCCGGGGCGGGCGGCTATGATTGCGGCAACGCGACTGGCGCAGTCAAGGTGGAGACGACCACCGGGGAGCGAATGTAGTCCGCACACCGCGCGCCTGGGTGTACGGGTTCCCCTGCCGGGGCGCCCGCACGAGCCCCCGGCGCGAGCAGCGCGGAGGCCGCCATGCACGAACCCGCCGTTCCCCACCTGCGGGACCAGGACCCGGAGATCGCCGGGCTGGTCGAGGCCGAGGCCCGCCGCCAGTTCGAGAAGCTGCGGCTCATCGCCTCGGAGAACTACGTGTCGCCCGCTGTGCTGGAGGCGACCGGGTCCGTCCTCACCAACAAGTACTCCGAGGGCTACGCGGGCCGCCGCTACTACGAGGGCCAGCAGAACGTCGACCCGATCGAGACCCTGGCCATCGAGCGGGCCAGGGACCTGTTCGGCGCCGAGCACGCGAACGTCCAGCCCTACTCGGGGTCGCCCGCCAACCTCGCCGTCTACCTGGCGTTCCTGGAGCCGGGCGACCCCGTGATGGGCCTGTCGCTGCCGATGGGCGGCCACCTCACCCACGGCTGGTCGGTGTCGGCCACCGGCAGGTGGTTCACCCCGGTCCGCTACGAGGTGCGCGCCGACACCGGGCGGGTGGACATGGACGAGGTGCGCGACCTCGCGCTCAAGGAGCGGCCGAAGCTGATCTGGTGCGGCGGCACCGCGATCCCGCGGACGATCGACTTCCCGGCGTTCGCGGAGATCGCCCGGGAGGCCGGCGCGGTCCTCGCCGCCGACGTCGCCCACATCGCGGGGCTCATCGCGGGCGGCGCGCACCCGTCCCCGATCGGCTTCGCCGACGTGGTCACCACGACCACGCACAAGACGCTGCGCGGCCCGCGCGGCGCGATGATCCTCTCGACGGCCGAGCACGCAAAGGCCGTCGACAAGGCGGTGTTCCCCGGCCTCCAGGGCGGCCCGCACGACCACACGACCGCCGCGATCGCCGTCGCGCTGAAGGAGGCGGCGCGGCCGGAGTTCGCCGCGTACGCCCGGCGGATCGTCGCGAACGCCAAGGCGCTCGCCGCCGCGCTCGCCGAGCGCGGCTACGACCTGATCTCCGGCGGCACCGACAACCACCTGATCCTCATCGACCTGACGAACAAGGGCGTGCCGGGCAAGCCCGCCGCGCAGGCCCTCGACCGCGCCGGCATCGAGCTGAACTACAACGCCGTGCCGTTCGACCCGCGCAAGCCGTTCGACCCGTCCGGGCTGCGGCTCGGCACCGCGGCGATCACCACGCGCGGGCTGACCGAGGAGCGGATGCCGCAGGTGGCCGCCTGGATCGACGAGGTCGTCCAGGCCGTCGCCGGGCAGGACGAGGCGGTCGTCGAGCGGGTGGCGGGGGAGGTCCGCGAGATGCTCGCCGCG
This sequence comes from Actinomadura fibrosa, assembly GCF_900659615.1. Lineage (GTDB taxonomy): Bacteria > Actinomycetota > Actinomycetes > Streptosporangiales > Streptosporangiaceae > Spirillospora > Spirillospora fibrosa. Next base: position 29,035 of record NZ_CAACUY010000096.1, read on the forward strand.
TACCCGATGCCCGGCTGGGCGCCCACCCCCTGACCCCGCCGGGTCAGGCCGGGCGCAGCAGCGTGATCATGCGCCAGGCGTCGGGGTGGGCGAGGTCCACGGCGTCCTCGCCCACCCCGAAGTCGCCGTACCGGGCGACCGTGCGGAGCCCGCCCGCGAGCCGGATCGCCGCGTCCAGCTCGGTCGCCGTCCAGAAGCGGTAGGGGACGACGTCGCGGATCACCCGCGTCGCGCCGTCCCGGCCGTCGCCGCCGTCTTCGGTGATGGTCATCGTGACGTGGTCGTCGGCGATCTGCGTGACCGGGTCGAGGCGGTCCGCCGGCTCGCCCCAGCGCACGGTGGCCTGGACGCCGTCCCGCTCGACCGTCCAGCCGGTGCTGACGCTCGGGTCGTCGCCGAGGCGGTCGCGGGGGTGCGACATCTCCACGACGTAGAGGCCGCCGGGGGCGAGGTGCGCGGCCACCCGGTCCAGGTGCGCGACGAACGCGTCCAGGGTCATCAGGTGGGACGTGGAGTCGAGCATGGTGATCACGAGGTCGAACCGGCGGCCGAGGTCGAACCGGGTCATGTCGTCCTGGACGACCTCCAGCAGGACCCCGGCCTCCTTCGCGGCGCGAGCCGCGTAGGCGCACATCGCCGGGTTGAGGTCGAGCGCGGTCGCCGCCAGGCCGCGGGCGGCCAGCTCGCGCGCGTGCTCGGCGGGTCCGGCGGCGAGCTCCAGCGCCGTCCGGACGGGACCCGCCGCGCTGGGGCGGTGCCGGGCGCACCAGCCGAGGAGGACGTCCACCTCGGCCGGCACGTCGCGGAACGAGCACGCCAGCTCGTACGCCCAAGGATCGTCGTAGATGCCGGTCACCCGCCCATCCTGCCAGCCGGGCGGGGGCCCGGGGCGCGGTCCGGGACCTCGCGTCAGGCGGTCCGGGAGTGCGCGGGGGAGTCGGAGGCGGCGGCGCGGCCGTCCAGCCGGAGCCGGATCTCGACGATGCCGTCCTCGTCGGTTCGCCGGGTGCGGCCGCCGAGCGAGACCAGCAGCCGGCGCATCCGCGCGTTCTCGCTCAGCGCGCTCGCGCGCAGCTCGACCAGGCCCCGGTCGCGGCCGTGGGTGAGCAGCAGGCCCGCCAGCGCGCGCCCGAGGCCGCGCCCCTGCCAGGCGTCCTCGACCAGGAACGCCACCTCCGCCACCCCCGGGTCCACGAGGTGGATGAGGTGCGCCAGCGCCAGCAGCGACCCGTCCGGGCCCTCGGCGACGAGCGTGAGCCCGTGCGCCGGCTCGCAGAACCGCTCGACGGCCCGCGGCGGCGGATACGGCTTGGGGCTGAAGTACCGCATCCGGCGGCTCTCCAGCGAGCACCGCTCGTGCAGGGCCCGGACGGCATCGGCGTCGCGGCGCTCGATCGGCCGGACCACGACGTGCGTGCCGTCGCGGAGCGGGACCCGGCGCGACGCGGGACGGGGCCGCTCGGCCGGCAGCGCGGCGCGGACGAGCGCGTCGGCGCGCGCCGCCTCCGTCGCGGTGAACGGCAGCCCGAAGCGGCGCAGCCGGACGGCGCGCCCCCCGCCCACCGGGACGAGGAGGACGCACCGGTCGTCCCCGTCCTCCCCGTCCGCGCCGTCCGGGGCCGGTCCGGTGGCCCAGGACGACTCGTCCGCGCGGAGCAGCTCGGCGAGGATCGCGGGGACG
>NZ_CAACUY010000097.1 GCF_900659615.1 Actinomadura fibrosa
GGCGAGGCGGCGGCCGGGCAGGTCGCAGCGGAGCGTGGCCGGGCCGGCGGGCACGCGGCCCTCGGTGCCCGCCGGGAAGGCCCAGGCGGGGACGGGCCCCGGGACGGGCCGGGGCTGCAAGGTGAGGCCGGTCACGACTCGGTACCTCCGTCGGTCAGGGCGTGGCTCGGGACGGTGCGGCGGCGGGACGGGACGAGACCGCTCACGATGCGGTGCCCCCGTAGGTCAGGGCGGTGCGGCCGCCGGGCGCGAGCCAGCGGCCGGCCATCTCCTTGATCGCGTCGCCGGTGACGGCGGCGGCGCGTCCGGGCGCGGTGAAGACGCGGGCGGGGTCGCCGAACTGGGTGGCGTTCTGGGACAGCGCGTTGGCGAGCCCGGTCACGGTCTCGGTCTGCTCCAGGAAGCCCCGCTCGGCCTGCGCGGTGGCGCGGGCCGTCTCGTCGTCGTCGGGGCCGTCGGCGGCGAACCGCGCGAGCTCCTCGTCCAGCACCGCGGCGATCTTGTCGGGGTCCGGTCCGATGGCGTCCACGATCGCGAGCGAGGGCCCGGACGCGAGCCGGGTCACGCCCGCCCACACCTCGGTGGCGATCTGGTCGCGCCGGACCATGCGGTCGTACAGGCGCGAGCCGGAGCCGCCGCCGAGGATCTCCACCGCGAGCTCGGCCGCCTCGATGTCGTCGCCGCCGTCGGTCGGCAGCGTGAACATCGCGAAGTAGGCGGGGGACGGGACGTCCTCGTCGAGGGTCTCGCCGCGGACGCCGGACAGCGGCCCGAGCTCGCCGGGACGCGTCGAGGGCTTCTCGGGGCCGGCGGGGATGCCGCCGAAGTAGCGCTCGACGGCCGCCAGGGTCTGCTCGGGGTCGACGTCGCCGACGACGGACAGGACGGCGTTGCCGGGCGCGTACCAGGTGGCGAAGAAGTCGGTGCAGTCTTCGAGCGTGGTCGCGTCGAGGTCCTCCATGGACCCGATGGGCGTGTGCGCGTACGGGTGGCCCTCGGGGAACGTCAGCGCGCACAGCCGCTCGAAGGCGGTGCCGTAGGGCTGGTTGTCGTAGCGCTGGCGGCGCTCGTTCTTCACGACGTCGCGCTGGTTGTCGAGGTTGGTCTGGGTGAGGGCGGCGGGCAGCGTCCCCATCCGGTCGGCCTCCAGCCAGAGCGCGAGCTCCAGATGGCTGACCGGCACCGTCTCGTAGTAGTTGGTGCGCTCGAACGAGGTGCTGGCGTTGAACGCGGCGCCGGCGCTCTCCAGCAGCGCGGCGTGCTCGCCTTCGGCGACGTTGCCGGAGCCCTGGAACATGAGGTGCTCGAAGAGGTGGGCGAGCCCGGTGCGGCCGGCGCGCTCGTGCCGCGAGCCCACGCCGTACCAGAGGTTCACGGCGGCCAGCGGTACGACGTGGTCCTCGCAGACCACCACGCGCAGGCCATTGCCGAGCGTGTGCTCGTGCAGCGGCTGTTCGGCCACGGAGCGCTCCCGTCCGTTCGATGGATGATCGGCTGGCGGACAGCACCGCGCGCGTCGTGTGGGGCGGGCCCTCGCGGCGGGCTTGATCTCTGTCTCACCGTACCGGGTGCGTGCCACCGAAGCGCGCGACCTGCGCGCACCGGCCGGCGCCCTTCCGGGCGCCACGGTAAGGCGTGCGGGAGATGCGGTCCGGCACGCGTAGGGAGACGGGAGCGCCCCGCGAGGCAAGCCGGGTAACAGCCCGCGCGGCGGACGGGTAACGGCCCGCGCGGCGGGCTGGGAGGAGGGGTCAGGACGTGGCTGACCCGTGTGCCGCGATGGCGTCCTCAAGGGAGTGGTGCAGCACGAAGATCTTGGTGAGCTGGGTGACGTGGAACACCCGCCGCACCCGGTCGTTGACGCCCATGAACGACATCGAGCCGTCCCGCGCCCGGAGCCGGTGGTAGATGCCCACCAGCACGCCGAGGCCGGTCGAGTCGAGGAACGTCACCTCGCCCAGGTCGATGACCAGGTGCAGGCCGCCGTTCTCGATGATGTCGAGGAGCGCCTCCCGCAGCCGGGGGCTGGTGAAGACGTCGATCTCGCCGCTGATGTTCACGACGGTGAGGCCCTTTTCCTCGCGGTGCTCGACGGCGAAGTCCACCGGTGATTCCTTCCTGCAGCGCGTCGGAGAGTGCCGTATACCCCGTCGGGCCCGTCGAAACCCCCGGCGCGTCGCGTCCTAGGCCACAGCTTGGTAACGGACGGAGATTACCGGGAGACGCCGCGTCATGGCGACGGGCGCGGCGGCGGCGCGGCTCACGGGTGCCGGAAGAGGGCCCACACGATCTTGCCGTGCGGGAGCCTGCACCAGCCCCAGCGGACGCTGAACGACTCGACGAGGTGGAGGCCCCGCCCGGTCTCGGCGATGTAGTCGGGCTCCTTGCGGCGCGGGCCCGTCTGGCTCGCGTCCATGATCCCGCAGAGCAGCCACGGCGCGTGGTGCAGCAGCCGCAGGTGGATCGCGGACGGGGCCGAGCCCAGCGGGTCGGCCGGGTCGCCGTACACGCCCTCGCGGTGCACGTCGTCGCCCGGCCGCCCGCGGGTCGCGCGGCCGCTGTGCCGCAGCGCGTTGGTGACGAGCTCGGAGACCACCAGGCCCACGTCGTCGACCAGCCCCGACAGGTCCCAGGCCGCCAGGCGCGACACCGCGAAGTGCCGCGCCGCCGTCACCGACTCGGGGTCGGGGTGGACGGTGTAGGAGACCGTCGGCCCGGCCGGTTCCGTCAGCGCCGAAAGTCCGGCCTCCAGCCGCCGGGGCAGGTCGCATGACTCCGGCACGGGCGTCGAGAAGGCGGCGGGGACCCGTGGGCCCACCCGCCCCGTGACCGGGCCGAGTTCCCACCGAGTGTCGTCGTGCGCGTGGCGTGACGTCATTCCACCGGACCCCGCAGAGTGTTCTCGTTGTGCTGCCGTGGCTTGGAAGTCTCGTGCGTTATCCTGCGCATCGTAGCGTGCGAATGCAAGGCCCAATGCACGTGCATTCGCGTTGTGAGGGTGTGGGGCGACGCGGATGCGGGCGACTGAACGGAGGTAACCGCAGGACACGGAGGCCAGTGGCACACTAGGTTCGCTGTCCGCCATTTAGCCGGGAGGTTGGGCGTGACTCCAGAGACGCCGGGAAGCGGGTCGACGGTCCGTCGGATCCTGCTCGGGTCGCAGCTTCGCCGTCTGCGCGAAGCGAAGGGTGTGACCCGTCAGGACGCCGGCTACGTCATCCGCGCGTCGGAGTCGAAGATCAGCCGCCTGGAGCTCGGGCGCGTCAGCTTCAAAGAACGAGACGTGGACGACCTGCTCACGCTGTACGGCGTCGGTGACAAGACCGAACGCGAGGCGCTGCTGCAGCTCGCCCGGGAGGCCAACACCCCAGGTTGGTGGCACCGGTACAACGACGTCCTGCCCGGCTGGTTCCAGACCTACGTGGGCCTGGAGGAGTCGGCGGCGCTGATCCGCACGTACGAGCTGCAGTTCGTTCCGGGACTGCTGCAGTCGGAGGGGTACGCGCGCGCGGTGATCCGCCTGGGCAACGCCGGGGCCGCCGAGACCGAGATCGACCAGCGCGTCGGGCTGCGCCTGCAACGCCAGGAGCGGCTCACGGGTCCGGACGCGCCGCGGCTGTGGGCCGTGCTGGACGAGGGGGCGCTCAAACGCCCCATCGGCGGCCCGGAGGTGATGCGCGAGCAGTTCGAGCACCTCATCGAGATGTCGAAACTGCCCAACGTCACCATCCAGATCATGCCGTTCAGGTTCGGCGGCCACGCCGCCGAGGGAGGGGCCTTCACCATCCTGCGCTTTCCCGAGCAGGACCTGCCGGACGTGGTTTACGTCGAGAACCTCACCGGCGCGATGTACCTGGACAAGCGCGACGACGTCGACACCTACCTTCAGGCGATGGAACGCCTGTGCGTCGACAGTGCGACCCCGGAGCGCACGGTCGAGCTTCTCGGTGATCTTCTCAGAGAGACATGATGCTCCAGACCCAACACGGCCAGATCCAGGCCGCTCCGAACGACTACGACAACGGGATGCCCGCCACCAAGCTGCACGGCGCGCGGTGGCTGAAGTCCCGGCGAAGCAACTCCCAGGGGAACTGCGTCGAGATCGCCGAACTGCCCGGCGGGCAGGTCGCGATGCGCAACTCCCGCCATCCCGAGGGCCCCGCCCTCATCTACACCCGCCCCGAGATCGAAGCGCTCATCCTCGGCGCCAAGGACGGCGACTTCGACCATCTCATCGCCTCCCGCAACTGAACACCACGGAAAACCGCATCGGGTCTCCGTCCGCGACGGAGACCCGCCACGGCGGCGCGGGTCAGCCGCAGTTGCCGTAGGGCGCGGTGCGGCCGTTGCCGCCGAACCGGACGCACTTCTTGACCGCGGACACGTACACCGGGCCCGCGTACCACGCGAACGACCCGCTGTCGGTGACCTGGCTCCCGCCGCTGCGCTGGATCCACACCGACACCGGCGAGCTCTTCCCCACGTTCCTGGTCTTCATCGTGACGGCGCAGTTGTAGCCCGAGCTGTTGTACAGCAGGTACGCGGTACCGCCCGAGGCCGCCAGCGAGCGCTGGACGTAGTAGCCGCCGCCATGGCCGCCGCTGTTGCAGACGGCCTGCGGCGTGTACTTGTTGGGCGGCTCCTTGACGGGTGCCGAGCCGCCTCCGCCGCTTCCCTGGGTCGGTGCGGTGCCACCCGGCGTCCTGCCCGGCTTCCCGGACGCCCGCGGCGCGCCGGACCGCCCGGCCTCGGGGCTCTGTCGCCCCTGCGGCTTGCCCTGCTTGCCCTGAGGATTCCTGGTCGCGCCGTCGGCGCCGCTCGTCCCCGCCGAACCGTCCTGGGCGCCCTGCTGCTGCCCGGCCGCGGCGATCTGCTCGTCCCCGCCCTCGTTCCCGCCGGACCGCGTCGCCGCCCACACCCCGCCGCCCGCGAGGACGGCGGCGACGGCGGCCGCGGCGGCGATCGGGACGAGCCGTCCGCGCTTCCGGCCCTCCGGGTTCCGGGCCGGCCCCTGGCCCGGCGGCATGCCCGGCGGGATGCCAGGCGTCCCGTGATAGCCGGACGCGGGAGGCGGCGCCGCGTTCGCGCCCGCCGGGCCGAACGGCGGGGGCGTCACGTCGCCGTACGGCTGCGGCTGCGGCGCGGTGCGGCCCCGCACACCGGACGACGGGTCGGTGACGTGCTCGGGCGGTAGGACCGCGCCGGCGTCCGGCGGCCCGGGGAAGGCGGGCAGCGGCGGGACCGGCGGCGCAAAGGGAGAGGACGTGCCGCTGGCCGCGCCGACAAGGCGTTCCTGGGCCTCGCGGGCGGTCGGGCGCTGCGACGGCTCCTTGGCGAGGCACGCCGCGACGAGCTCGCGCATCGGGCTCGGCAGGTCCCCGAGGTCCGGCTCGCCGGTCAGGATCCGGTGCATGACCGTGCCCATCTCGTCGTTGCCGAACGCGGGCCGTCCGGTGGCGGCGAACACCATCGTCGTCCCCCACGCGAACATGTCGGCCGCAGGGCCGACCTCGCCGCCGGTGAAGTGCTCCGGGGCCATGTAGGCGGGCGTGCCGACGTTCTGGGTCTCCCCGGCCGCGCCGAGCGCGCGCGCCACGCCGAAGTCGATGACGCGGGGACCGTCCGGGCCCATCATCACGTTGTGCGGCTTGAAGTCGCGGTGGACGATCCCGGCCTGGTGGATCGCGGTGAGCGCCGTGAGCGTGCTGATCGCGAGCCGTTCCAGGGCGCCGCCCGTCCGCGGCCCCTCCTCGCGCACCACCGTGTGCAGCGACATGCCGGGGACGTACTCGCTGATGATGTACGGCTGGTCGCCCGCGAGGTCGGCGTCCAGGACCTGCGCGGTGCAGAACCGCGCCACCCGCTTGGCGACCTCCAGCTCGCGGACGAACCGCGCCCGCGCCGACGCGTCGCCGGTCAGCCCGGCGTGCAGCAGCTTGATCGCGACATGGTCGGCGGTGCGCGGCGCGGCGGCGCCGTCCGCGGCCACCGGGCGGCCGAGGAAGACGGCGCCCTGGCCGCCCTCGCCGAGGCGCCCCAGGATCTCGTAGCCGCCCAGCCGGGTCGGGTCGCCCGACCGCAGCGGATGGGCGTCCGGCATCGTCCTGTCCGTCACACCACTCGCTCCCCGTCGCTCCAGGCTCGTCCAGCAAGACTATTGGCCTCACGAGAGTACGTGCTGCGCGAACCGGATGATCAGTGCGGTGCGGGAGGAACGAGACAGCGGACGTCCCGGCGCAGGTCAGCGGGCCTCGGCGGGTCGTTGCCGCACCCGCGCCAACTGGACTACAGTCCGTATAAGGGGAGGGATGTCGAATGGACCGCGGTCCGCTGGACGACGGCGTGCGCGACCTCGAACTGATGCGGACGCCGCCGCCGAAGGAGCGCGCGGACGCCGCGCGCAACCGCGTGAAGGTCCTCGCGGCCGCCGCGGAGCTCTTCGAGCGGCACGGCGTGGAGTCGGTGTCGATGGACGCGGTCGCCGCGGCGGCCGGCGTCGGCAAGGGCACGCTGTTCCGCCGCTTCGGCGACAAGGCCGGGCTGGCGGCGGCCCTCCTCGACGAGCGCGAGCGCGAACTCCAGGACGCGATCCTGTCGGGGCCCGCTCCGCTCGGCCCGGGCCGCGCGGACGAGACCGTCGCCGCCGCGGACCGCCTCCGCGCCTTCGCCGGCGCCTACCTGGACTACGTCCTCTCCCATCTGGCCCTGATGCGGATGTCGGAGACGGCGTCGCCGGGCGCGCGCTACCGCATCGGCGCCTACCGGTTCTGGCACCGGCACGTCGCCCTCCTCCTCACCCGGACCGCTCACGAGTCGGCGGCCGACGCCGACGCCGTGGCGCACGCGCTGCTCGCGGCGCTCGGCGCGGAGCACCTGACCGCGATGGTCGAGGGCCTCGGCGCGGAGCGCGCGCGGGCGGCCGTCCTGACCCTCTTCGGGGCGGTCGGCGGCTTCCGGACATGACGGAACCCCCGTGCGGGGCACGGGGTTCCGGGAGCCGGGCCGGATGTGGCCAGGCGGCGTTCGAGGTCAGGCCGGGTCGGGCGTCCGCCGCTCAGGACGGCCCTCCGCCCGGCCGTCCGGGTGGCCCGGCGGGCCCTCCGGGGCGTGGCCGCGTTCGAGCCGCGCGGCGACCGCGAGGGCGCGGAGCGACGTCGACTTCACGTGCTTGCGTTCGGCGCCGAGGCGCGGCTTGAGGATGCTGCTGGGCATGGGAGCCTCCGTGGGGTCGTGGGACGGGCGTGCCACCCGGTGCGCCGGATGTTGCACGTGTTGTTGCAACCGCAAAGATCCCCGCCCTATTCCGAAGTGATCAATCCCTTTCGACATCGTTCCCCTCGCTCGGTCGCATCCCTGACTGGCTAGGCTCGCCGAGGCGGGCCTCGGGCAGATCAAGGGCGGCACCCTCTACCCGGTGCTCAACCGGCTGGAGGAGACGGGGCTCGTCTCCGCCGAGTTCCGCGCCGCCGACCGCGGCCCCGGCCGCCGCTACTACCACCTGACCGACGAGGGACGCGCGACCCTCGCCGAGCAGGGCGGGCTGTGGCTCGCGTTCGACACGTCCGTCCGGAACATGCTCGCGCAGGGAGGAATCCGATGACGACGCCCTACTTCGACGCGCTGTCGGAGCGGCTCCGGGGGAGCGGCCTCCCCGAGGACGAGGTCGCCGGCACCATCGACGACCTCACCGCCTACGTGGCCGAGTCGGGAGCCGACCCGGAGGAGGAGTTCGGCCCGGTCGAGGAGTTCGCCGCGCGGCTCGCACCCGGCGACGGGCCCGGCCCCGACGTCCCGGGGCCGTCCGCCGGGACCTGGGTGTGGCGGGCCGACGCCTTCAACGAGCGCGCCATGCTCGACCGGTTCGGCGACGAGGGCTGGGAGGTCGAACGCGTCGACCCGCTGGGCCGCTTCGTCAGCCACCGCGACCCCGAGAGCCCGCAGCGCTGGGAGTACCGCCGCGAGTCCGTCCTGCCCGGCCGCCGCAAGGCCACCGCCGCGCGCCTCGCGCCGGACGGCTGGGAGTCGTGCGGGACCTGGATGCACTTCGAGTACTTCAAGCGCCCGAAGGCCGCGAGCCTGGGCCCCGAGGCGGCACTGCCCGAACCGCCGCGCACCCCGGCCCGGCGCGTCTTCCTCAGCAGGCGCTTCCGCGTCTTCATCGCCTGCTATGCCCTCTTCGTCCTCGCGGTCTGCGCGGGGAGCATGGTCTTCGCCGACGGACGGACGCAGGTGAAGTTCCTGGTCGGCTTCCTCCTCGGCGCCGTGATCGCCGCGGTGCTCGCGGTCGCCCGCATGTGGCAGGACAACCGCTGACGATCAGGCGTTCCGGAGGTGGTGCAGGAGCTGCTGATGGCGCTGCCAGTACTCCGGAGAGCGCCCGTCACCCAGATGGAACCAGGTCAGCGGGGCCTCCGGCGGGCCGACCGGCTGCCGGATGAAACCGGGCGGCCCCGTGTAGGAGCCGGTCGCCGCCAGCCCGATCGGCGCCGACGCCCCGGACCAGCGCGGCTCGGTGGTGAGGTCCGCGCGTCCCGGAGTGAGCTGGGCGAGCAGGGCCGTCACGGGATTCTCGGCGGCCAGGGCGTCGAGCAGGGACGGCAGGTCCTCCACCGGAGGCGGGTCGCCGGGCCCGTAGCCGACGGTCAGCGTCGTCAGCTCCGCGATCCCCGGCGTGTCGGAGAACTCCAGCGTGGCGGCCGCGCGCCGCGCCCCCTGGCCGACCGCGATGATCCGCGACCGGGGCCCGGCGTGGACGCGGGCGGTCAGCTCGGCCGGATCCCACAGGTGCTCCAGCGGTTCGGTCGTCCCCCAGCCCGCCGGCGACCGGCCGATGAGCAGCCGCATGAGCTGGTCGACCTGGCCGCCGAGCCGCGTCTGCGGGGTGTGCCGCGCCTGGAACGTCAGCACGAGCTGCGTCCCGACCGGCGCGCTCGGCGGCGTGACATAGCCGGGCGCGTAGTCCCGCGCGTCCGGCACGTGCGTGAACGACCTCCCGTCCCAGTACATCGGACGGCCGGTCAGCCCCTCGTAGTACCCGTTGTCGTCATGGACGACCCACTGCGCCCTCGGCGACGAGACCAGCGCGCGGACGGGCACCGTGATCCGGCCGCGATGGCCCGTGACGATCTGCAGGACCCGGCCGGAGCGCTCGCACTCGTCCAGCGCCTCGGTCACCGCCGCCCCCAGCGCGATGACCGGCCGGTCCTGGAGGACGACCGCCGCGCTGGAGGTGAGGACGTCCGCCCCGCCCGCCGTCTCGCTCACCGGCCTCCCTCACTCCACACGGTCCCGTCGCTGCGGGCGGCGATCCCGTCCGCGCAGTGACGCGCGATCCGCTCCGCCTCGGCGATGTCCGCCGCCGCGTGCAGCTCCACCCACCAGACGGGCTCCCGCACGTCCGCTTCAAGGAGCCGCTCCACCTCGCCCGGAACCACCACCAAGATGGGCTCCCGGACACGCACGAGCAGCCGGTCCTGCGCGTCGAAGACGTACGTCCCGCCCATCTTGAGGCCCGTCCCGCCGGAGGAGCCGACCAGCTCGGGAAGGTCGGCCATGTCCGGCCGCCGCTTCGCCAGCACGACCAGCGCCCGGCTCACGGGACGTCCAGCGAGCGGACGAAGGCGTGGGCCGCGATCGTGGTGGCCGCCGCCTCCGCGGCGCCGCCCGTCCGCTCGGGCGCGATCGACACGCCCGCCGCCAGGTGCCGGTCGAACGGGACGTGCACGACGGGCAGCCCGCCGGCGCTCAGCATCTCCCGGGCGCGCACCAGGTCCGCGTCCGGCCGCGGCGTGTGCGCCACCAGCGCGACGACCGTCCGGGAGAGAAGCTCGCCGTAGCCGTTCTGCGCGAACCAGTTGAGCGCCGTGCGCGCGCTCAACGCCCCGTCCACCGTGCCGGGCGCGACGAAGACCTGCGCGTGCGCGCTCCCGATCACGCTCCGCTGCAACTCGCCGGTGAGCCCGCCGCCGCAGTCGACGACCGCCACGGAGAAGTAGGGCTCCAGCCGCCCCGCCGCCTGCTGGAACACCCGGTGGTCGATCTCGTCCGCCACCACTCCCGTCGGGGCCGCGGGCAGGACGAACAGGCCCTCCGCCGTCCGTCCCAGGTAAGGGGCGATCTCCTCCCACGACCGCGGATGGGCCGCCGCCAGATGGCGCAGCGAACTCGCGGTGCTCGCGCCAAGCCTCACGGGCAGCGACCCCAGCCCGGGGTCGGCGTCCACCGCGACCACCTGGTCGCCGCGGTACCGCCGGATCACCCCCGCGACGAGCGCCGTGACCGTCGACTTGCCCGCCCCGCCCCGAATGCTCGTCACGACGATCCGCCGACACGAAGGCACCGGCGCCGCAAGCTGACCCGCCATCCGCGCGAGGTCGTCCCCTCCCACGGCCCCACCACGCAACCCAAACCCACGCCGACGCCCCACCTTCCCCCGAGCCGCCCCGTCGACGTAACCCCCCGACGCCGCCGCGGCCGGAGGCGCGGGTGACGCGTTCGCCAGCCCAGCCTGCGGCGACGCGGCCACCTGGTTCGCCTGCGACGCCTGCGACGCGGAGAGCGGCTCGACCGGTGGCAGCGCATGTACCGGATCCGCCCGTGGCGTAGAGAACGGGGCCGCCTGCGGCGGCGTCGGCGGCGAACCCGTCCACGGTGCGGACGCCGGGTCTGTCTGTGGCGGCGCGGGTAGCCGGTCCGCTTGCTGTGTGGGAAGCGGCTGCGCCGGTGGCGGCGCGTGTGCCGGGTCGGCCTGGGACGTGGAGAACGGGTCCGCCTGCGGCGGCGTAGGCAGCGGACCCGTCCAAGGCGCGGATACCGGGTCCGTCTGAGGCGGAGTCGGTACCTGGTTCGCCTGCGGCGTGGGAAGCGGCTGCGCCGGTGGCGGCGCGTGTACCGGGTCGGCCTGTGTCGTAGAGAACGGGTCCGCCTGCGGCGGCATCGGCGGCGAGCCCGTCCAAGGCGCGGATACCGGGTCCGTCTGAGGCGGAGTCGATACCTGGTTCGCCTGCGGCGGTGTGGGCAGCGGCTCGACCGGTAGCGGTGCGTGCACCGGCTCAATGTGCGGTGCGGCCTTCGGGTCCGGCTGTGGTGGCGCGGGTACTTGGCCCACCTGCGGCGCGGGCAGGGGACTCGCCAGTGGCGGTGTAGCCACCGAGTCCGGTTGCGGCGGCGTAGGCACCTGGCTCGTTTGCGGTGCGGATACCGGGTCTGCCTGCGGCGGCGTGGGCGGTGAGCCCGTCCACGGTGCGGACGCCGGATTCGGTTGTGGCGGGTCTGGTTGCGACGTTGGTAGCGGGGTCGCCTGGGGTGGTGTTCGCGCGTAGGTCTCTGGTGGCGGCACCTGCGGGTATTCCCCGTGCGGGGCCTGGGGGTGCGTGCTTGCTGGAGGGAGTGCGGCTGCGGGTGTGTCGGGGCGGGTTGCGTCCTCGAAGTTCGGTGGGCCGGGGGACCAGCCTGTCGGGCCTGCCCAGTCGGTCTGTGGGGCCGGGGCGGGTTCTGGGGGGCTCTCGTCCGGCGTGGGCTGCTGGGCGGCGGCTAGTGCTGCGGCCCAGGGGCTGACCGTCTCGGAGGACTCGGCCGTTTCGTCCTGGTCTGGGACGGGATCGGGCAGTGTCGGGTCGGTCTCGGCCGGCTCGTCTGCGGCATCCCAGGGCGCGGGGGCCACCGGTGTGATGCGGGGTGGTGCGGGCTCGGCGGGTTCGGGGGCGGGTGGCGGTTGTGCGGCGCCGGGCCTTGCGAAGGTGAGGGTGGGGATCCTTGTGCCGTTCGTGGTGACGGCGGACGGCACGGGCTCGGGCAGGGGAGCGGGAGCCGGGGGGACGGTCAGCGGGGGGCATGGGCTCGGGCGGGTCAGGCCGGTCTCCAGCGCGCCGAGGTCGTTCAGCACGGAACGCTGCCAGTCTCGATCCGACACCGGGCCCCTTTCAGCGCCGCGCATCTGGTGGCTGTGACGAGTCTAAACAAGGACGGAACGGGCGGGGACGGCGAGAATCGACCGGAGGTGTGAGGCGGCGTCAGAATCCGGGTCGGGTCGGGTCCGGCGCGATGGATCCGGCTAGAGGTAGAGGCCGACACCGTCCTCGGCCGTGGGGGTGACGGGGCGCAGGTCGGCGGCGCGGAGTGTGATGATCTCCTCGTCCGTGCCGGTGCCGGGGGCGGACGTGAGGCGCCGGCCCTGGACGGCGATGGCGGCGTCGAGGAGGTTGCGCATGAGGCGGCCGTTGCCGAAGGACGGGCCGCGGGGGACGCCGCGGAGGAGGGCGCGGAGGCGGTCGGGGACGTCGGGGGCGAGGACGAGGCCCTCGGCGTCGGCGAGCCGCTCGAAGATCGCGACGAGTTCGGCGTCGGAGTAGTCGGGGAACGCGAGGCGCTTGGGGAAGCGGGATTCGAGGCCGGAGTTGCCGGTCAGGAACGCCCGCATCTCGCGCTCGTAGCCGGCGGCGATGACGACGAGGTCGCCGCGGTACTCCTCCATGAGCTGGACGAGGGTGGCGACGGCCTCCTGGCCGTAGACGTCGCCGGCGAGGGAGTACGCCTCGTCGATGAACAGGACGCCGCCGAGGGCCTGCTCGACGGCGGCGCGGACGCGGGGCGCGGTCTGGCCGAGGTAGGGGCCGACGAGGTCGGCGCGGGCGACCTCGACGAGGTGGCCGGACGAGAGCAGGCCGAGGTGGCCGTAGACGGCGGCGACGAGGCGGGCGACGGTGGTCTTGGCGGTGCCGGGGTTGCCGGTGAAGACCATGTGGCGGGTGGGGACGGTGGCCTGGCGTCCGGCGGCGCGGCGGAGTTCGGCGCCGCGGGCCTCGGCGGCGAGGAGGTGGACCTGCTCCTTGACGTCGTGGAGGCCGACGAGCGCGTCGAGTTCGGCGAGGGGGTCGGTGCCGGTGACGGTGCGGGACGTGCCGGTGAGGGTGTCGGGGATGTCCTCGGGGAGGAGGGCGGCGAGGTCGTCGGGGGTGGTGCGCTTGCGGGCGGTGACGCGGCGGGCCTGGAGGGCGGTGGCGCGCTCGGAGAGGTTGCGCATGAGGCGGGCGTTGCCGAAGGCGCGGCCGCGGGGGGCCTTGCGGAGCAGCCCGGCGACCTTGTGGAGGGCGGCGGGGGACGGGGTGAGGCCCGCTTCGGCGGCCTGCCCGGTGAAGATCTCGACGAGTTCGGCGTCGGTGAAGTCGGGGAAGCGGATCGTGCTGGGGAAGCGGGACGCGAGGCCGGGGTCGGAGGCGATGAAGCGCTGCATCTCGCGCTCGTAGCCGGCGACGATGACGACGAGGTCGTCGCGGTTGTCCTCCATGACCTTGAGGAGTTCGGCGATGGCCTCCTGGCCGTAGTCCTCCGACATGGTGGTCTCGGTGAGCGCGTAGGCCTCGTCGATGAACAGGACGCCGCCGACGGCGCGCTGGGCGACGTCGCGGGTCTTGACGGCGGTCTCGCCGACGTAGCGTCCGACGAGCCGGGAGCGCGACGCCTCGACGAGGTGGCCGGACGACAGCACGCCGAGCCGCTCGAAGACGCGGGCGAGGAGGCGGGCGACGGCGGTCTTGCCGGTGCCGGGGTTGCCGGTGAAGACCATGTGCCGGGCGGGCGGCGCGGGGACGGGCAGGCCGGCGTCGCGGCGCAGCTTGGCGGCCTTCGCGCCGGCGACGAGCAGTTCGATCTCCTGCTTGACGGTGCCGAGGCCGGTCATGGCGGCGAGTTCGGCCATCGGGTCGCCGGTGCGGCCGGTGGTGTCGACGGCGGCGGGCACGTCGGGGCGTTTGACGACGAGTTCCTCGCCGGGCCCGGTGCGTTCGCGGACGGCGTCGACGACGATGTCGGCGAGGTGCTGGGCGAGGCGGGCGTTGCGGAGGTTCCGGACGGGCGGCGTGCGGGCGAGGAGTTCCCCGGCGGCGGTCAGGGCGCGCTTGTGGGCGCGGGCTCCGCGCTGGTGCAGCGCGCGGTTGAACAGCTCGGCGTGCCCTTCGGCGGTGAACGGGTGGGTGTGGACGACCTGGAACCGCAGCGAGAGGCCGGGGTTGACCTCGCGGACGCGCTCGTCGCCGCCGGGTTCGCAGAGCGCGACGACGTGCAGGTCGTCGTGGACGTCGAGGGCGCGGTGGAGCTGCTCGACGATGGCCTCGCCGCTGCGGACGTCCTGCGACATGTCGTCGAGCCCGTCGATGACCATGAGCCGGAACCCGGCGGACTCGCGGGCGTCGTTGTAGAGGTGCATGGTCGCCGCCGAGACCTCCTTGGCGGCGAAGAAGTCGTCGGCGAGCCACAGCGGCTCCTCGGTGATGCCGCGCCGCCGGAGCAGCGCGGCGATCTCCTGGGCGGCGTCGCGCTTGCCGGTGCCGTCGGGGCCGACGAGCATCAGCCGGACGGGCCGGTCGCCGTCCGCGATCTCCTGGAGCGCGGCGACGACGTCGGGCTGGCCGATCAGCCCGGACGCGACCTCGCCCGCGCGGGCGCGGCGGGACGGGCGGGACGTCGCCTTGCCGAGGTTCGCGGCGAGGGGGTTGACCATCCGGCGGCGCGGCGCGAACAGGCGGCGGACGTCGCCCTGGAACTCGCCGACGGGGAGCCATTCGGGGTCGGGGACGCGGGCGTGGTCGGGGAAGCCCTGGACGGCGCCGGTGAAGCGCATCGCCATGTCGAGCCAGGCGCGGCACGCCTCGATGCCGCCCGCGCCGAGGGCCCGTCCGAGCCAGGCCCACTCGGACGCGAACCAGGGCTCGGGCTTGAACTTGCCGCGGGCGGCGGCGAACCGGTCGAGTAGTTCGCCGTAGCGGTCCTCGGTGAGGGCGGCCGACAGCTCGGCGGGGACCTGTTCCAGCCCGGCCTGGAGGAGCAGGTGGACGAGCAGCTCGTCCGGTGTCTCCTCGTGCGGCGCGATCTCCAGCAGGTGCTCGTGGACGGGCAGCAGCCCCGAGCACACCCATTCCAGGTAGCCGATCGGGCCGGCGAGCTCGGGCAGGGCGGCGACGGTCGCGTCGTCGGCGCGGGCCGCCCACAGCTCGCGGCGCTCGGCGAGCGGCGCCTTGATCCAGGTGCCGGGCGGCGGGTCGCCGTAGAGCTTGAGGAGGGCGCGGCGCCGCTCGTCGAACGGCTCCAGGCCCGCGAACACGTCGAGGGACTCGCGGGCCAGGTCGAGGGCGAGGTCCTGGTCGGGGACGTCCTCCAGCCAGTCGAACGGGCGGAACGCGCCCGAGCTGACGCCCCACTCGGCGGCCTCGCGCCGCGGGTCGATCGGGTCGCGGTAGTAGGCGCCGAACAGCCGGTGGTAGAGCTTGCTGTGGGAGCCGGAGTGCAGCGCGGCGCCGCCGGAGAGGAAGTCGAGCGTGGTCATCATCTCGGCGACGACCAGCGGCGCCGGGGTGGTGAGGAGCCCGTGCCGGTCGCCGGTGAGCCCGGCGCAGCGGGGGTCGCCGACGAGCGCGGCGATCCGGTCGCGGAGCTCGTCGAACAGCCCGTCCGGGACGCGCCAGGGCCCGTACGCGTAGAGGTCGATCACCGGCTCGTCGGAGACGAGGAGTTCCAGCTTTTCCGGCAGCCGCACCGCGATCCTTCCGCAAAGCCCTCAAGAGTCCCTGAACCGGCGCGAACAGCCTAGAGCGTCCATCGGGCCGGGGAACGCGCTATGCGGGCACGGCGTCCGGCGGGGACCGGCGGAAGGTTCGCCCGATTTTCCCAGGGGGCGTCATGTGTCACTTTGTTCCCGCGGTCCGGCGCGTCCGGGGCCGTGCCGCGTCGTTGGACTGGGTACGTACCCGATGATTCGGTTCGCCCGCCGGGCCGGCCCCAGCACAGCCGCGGCTCGACGCCGGGTCCAGGAGGCCGCCGGTACGGGCGGTCCGCCCGAGCCGTCTCCTGGGAGAACCCACGTGATCACTAAGCTGCTCGTCGCGAACCGGGGTGAGATCGCCGTACGGGCGTTCCGCGCCGCCTACGAACTCGGCATCGCCAGCGTCGCCGTCTACGCCCACGAGGACCGCTTCTCGCTGCACCGGCAGAAGGCGGACGAGGCGTACGAGATCGGCGAGCACGGCCATCCCGTCCGCGCGTACCTGGACGTGGACGGCATCGTGCGGACCGCGGTCCGTGTCGGCGCCGACGCCGTCTACCCCGGCTACGGGTTCCTGTCGGAGAGCCCGGAGCTGGCGGAGGCGTGCGAGCGCAACGGGCTGACGTTCGTCGGCCCGCCGTCCGCCGTGCTGCGCCTCGCGGGCAACAAGATCGAGGCGGTCGCGGCGGCGCGCCGGGCGGGGCTGCCGGTGCTGCGCTCGGCGACCCCGGAGCCGGGCCGGGAGCTCGCGGCGGCCGACGAGGTCGGGTTCCCGCTGTTCGTCAAGGCCGCGGCGGGCGGCGGCGGGCGCGGGCTGCGCCGCGTCGACCACCGCGAGGACCTGGAGGCCGCCGTGGACACGGCGCGCCGCGAGGCCGAGAGCGCGTTCGGCGACCCGACCGTCTTCCTGGAGCAGGCGGTGGACCGGCCCCGCCACATCGAGGTGCAGGTCCTCGCGGACGGCAGCGGGCACACCGTCCACCTGCGCGAGCGTGACTGCTCGGTGCAGCGCCGCCACCAGAAGGTCGTCGAGATCGCGCCCGCGCCGAACCTGGACCCGGCCGTCGCCGAGCGGCTGTGCGCGGACGCGGTGCGGTTCGCCGAGGAGATCGGCTACGTGAACGCGGGCACGGTGGAGTTCCTCGTGGACGACCGCGGCGAGCACGTCTTCATCGAGATGAACCCGCGCATCCAGGTCGAGCACACCGTGACCGAGGAGGTCACCGGCGTCGACCTCGTGCAGAGCCAGTTGCGGATCGCGGGCGGCGAGACGCTCGCCGGCCTCGGCATCGCGCAGGAGGCCGTCGCGGTCTCCGGGTTCGCGGTGCAGTGCCGCATCACCACCGAGGACCCGGCGAACGGGTTCCGGCCCGACACCGGCAGGATCTCGGCGTACCGGTCGCCGGGCGGCGCCGGGGTGCGGCTCGACACGGGCACGACCCACGCGGGCGCCGTGGTGACCCCGCACTTCGACTCGCTGCTGGTCAAGCTGACCTGCCGCGGGCGGACGTTCGAGGACGCCGTGCGGCGGGCGCGCCGGGCCGTCGCCGAGTTCCGCATCCGCGGCGTCGCGAGCAACATCCCGTTCCTCCAGGCGCTGCTGGACGAGCCGGACTTCCGCGCGGGCGGCGTCACGACGTCCTACATCGCCGACCACCCCGAGCTGCTGACGGCGCGGTCGAGCGGCGACCGCGCGACGCGGCTCGTCCGGTACCTCGCGGACGTGACCGTCAACAAGCCGCACGGGGAGGCGCCCACCGACCTCGACCCGGCGGCGAAGCTGCCGCCGCTCGACCTGTCCGGCCCGGTCCCGGAGGGCTCCCGGGACCGGCTCCTGGCGCTCGGCCCGCGAGCGTTCGCCGAGCAGCTGCGCGCGCAGCAGGCCCTGGCCGTCACCGACACGACGTTCCGGGACGCGCACCAGTCCCTGCTGGCGACCCGAGTACGCACCTACGACCTCCTCACGGCCGCGCCTTACCTCGCGCGCATGACGCCTCAGCTCCTGTCCATCGAGGCTTGGGGAGGCGCCACGTACGACGTCGCGCTGCGCTTCCTGGGGGAGTCGCCCTGGGACAGGCTCGCCGCGATCCGGGAAGCCGCACCGAACCTGTGCATCCAGATGCTCCTGCGTGGCCGCAACACCGTCGGGTACACGCCGTACCCCGATTCGGTGGCGCGCGCCTTCGTCAAGGAGGCCGCCAGTACGGGAGTGGACATCTTCCGGGTGTTCGACGCCCTGAACGATGTGGAGCGGATGCGTCCCGCCATCGAGGCCGGGCTCCAGACCCACGCGCTCGTCGAAGGCACCCTCTGCTACACCGGCGACCTCTCGTCCCCCGACGAGCGCCTCTACACGCTCGACTACTACCTCCGCCTCGCCGAGCAGCTCGTCGAGACGGGTGTCCACATCCTGTGCATCAAGGACATGGCCGGGCTGCTCCGCGCGCCCGCCGCCCGCACGCTGGTGAGCGCCCTGCGCGAGCGGTTCGACCTGCCCGTCCACCTGCACACCCACGACACGGCGGGCGGGCAGCTCGGCACCTACGTCGCCGCCGTCGAGGCGGGCGTGGACGCGGTGGACGGCGCCGCCGCGCCGCTGTCGGGCACCACCAGCCAGCCGCCGCTCCAGGCGATCGTGGCCGCGACCGACTTCACCGGCCGCGCCACCGGCCTGGACCTGGACGCGCTGACCGCGATGGAGCCCTACTGGGAGGCCGTCCGGCGGCTCTACGCGCCGTTCGAGATGGGCCTGCCCGCGCCGACCGGCCGCGTCTACGGGCACGAGATCCCCGGCGGGCAGCTCTCCAACCTCCGGCAGCAGGCCGTCGCGCTCGGCCTCGGCGACCGGTTCGAGGAGATCGAGCGGCTGTACGCGGCGGCCGACCGGATCCTCGGCCGGCTCGTCAAGGTCACCCCGTCCAGCAAGGTCGTCGGGGACCTGGCCCTGCACCTCGTCGCGGCGGGCGCCGATCCCGACGACTTCGCCGCGAACCCGGACCGCTACGACATCCCCGACAGCGTCATCGGGTTCCTGAACGGCGAGCTCGGCGACCCGCCGGGCGGCTGGCCCGAGCCGTTCCGCACCAAGGCCCTCGCCGGACGCCGGCACACGCCCGCGCGCGCCGAGCTGTCCGGGGCCGAGGAGAAGGCGCTCGCGGGCGCGGAGGTCCGCGACACCCTCGACCGGCTGCTGTTCCCGGGCCCGGCCAAGGAGTACCGCGAGTCCCGCGCGGCCTACGGCGACCTGTCCGTGCTGCCCACCGGCGCGTTCCTGTACGGGCTGCGCACCGGCCGCGAGGTGGCCTTCGACCTCGAACCGGGCGTGCGGGTCCTCGCCGGGCTCGAAGCCGTCGGCGACATCGACGAGGCGGGCGTCCGGCAGGTCATCTGCACGGTGAACGGCCAGCTCCGCACGGTATCCGTCCGCGACAAGTCGGTCGTCTCGGACGCCCCGCCGGTCGAGCGCGCCGACCCGTCCGAGCCCGGCGAGATCGCCGCGCCGTTCGACGGCTCGGTCACCCTGCGCGTGGCCAAGGGCGACGCGGTCGCGGCCGGGGACACGGTCGCCACGATCGAGGCGATGAAGATGGAGGCCGCCATCACCACCCCGGTGGCCGGGACCGTCACGCGCCTGGCCGTCCCGGAGGCGACCCCCGTCCAGGCCGGGGACCTGCTCCTCGTGATCTCCTGAGCAATGGCGCCGTCCCGGCGGGGTTAGAGAACAGTCACCCCGCCGGGACGGCCGCCCGAATCTGTACGATCCCTCGGCCCCCGCCCGAAGCGTCAGCGGAGGCGGACGGCGTAGTCGCCGAGCGCGGGTTCGAGCAGGTCGAACGCCGCCTTGCCCGCCTCCTCCAGCGCCGCCGCGACCGCCTCGTGGTCGTCGCCGGCGAGCGTCCGCCGCATCGCCTCCTCGAACAGGACGCGGAGGGCGCCGGTGAGCTGCGCGGCCGCGAGGCGCGGCGGCAGGTCGTCCGGCCCGGCGCCGGTCTCCTCGGCGAGGACGGCGGCGAGGGCGCGCTCGCGCTCCTCGTGGAACTCGCGGAGCCGCGCCGTCAGCGCCGGGCTCTCGACGATCATCCGGGCGAAGGGCTCGCCGGAGAACCCGATGACGGGGTCGTGCTCGCGCACCGCCGCGCGGAACCCGCGCCGCAGCGCCGCCAGCGCGGACTCGCCGGGCGCCCGCTCCGCGACCGTCCGGGCGGGCATCGCGACGAACACCTCGTGCAGGTCGAGGGCCAGGTCCTCCTTGCGCGGGAAGTAGTTGGTGACGGTCATCTTCGCGACCTGCGCCGCCGCCGCGACGTCGGCGATCGTCACCCGGTCGAAGCCGTGCCGCAGGAAGAGGCGCGTCGCCTGGTGCGAGATGTTCTGCCTCGTCTGCTGCTTCTTCAGCTCCCGGAGTCCCATGCCGCCATCCTCTCACAGCTCGACCTAAGTATTATATTGACATAAAGCTAGGTTGAACCTAAGTTTATGTCGCGGGGGTCCCGGGTACCCGAACGAGGGTGAGTTCCCTCCCGGCCGGACGAGCAAAGGACAGCGCCCTGAACGCCAGCAACGCCACCAGCGCGTCCCCCAGTGTCCCTTCGCCCCGCGTCCCGTCCCCGCGCGGCGAGGCCCCGCCGCACGCCCCGGCGCCCCGCGCCGCGGCGTCCCGCGGTACGAGCTCGCCCCGCGACGTCGTCGATCCGATGAAGGACTACCTCTCCCGCATCGGCCGCCGGGCGCTGCTGACCGCCGAGCAGGAGGTGGACCTCGCCAAGCGCATCGAGGCCGGCCTGTTCGCCCGCGAGCGCCTGGAGGAGCAGGGGCCCTGGCTGTCCGCGCAGGACCGCGAGGACCTCGCCTGGATCGCCGCCGACGGCCAGCGCGCCAAGGAGCACATGGTCGAGGCCAACCTGCGCCTCGTCGTCTCGCTCGCCAAGCGCTACATGGGCCACGGCCTGCCGCTGAACGACCTCGTCCAGGAGGGCAACCTCGGGCTCATCCGCGCCGTGGAGAAGTTCGAGTACCGGCGCGGCCTGAAGTTCTCCACCTACGCCGTCTGGTGGATCAAGCAGGCGATCAGCCGCGCGCTCGCCGACCAGAGCCGCACGATCCGCATCCCGGTGCACGTCGTCGAGGTCCTCAACCGGATGACCCGGCTGCGCCGCTCGATGGCGCAGGAGCTCGGCCGCGAGCCGACCTCGGCGGAGCTGGCCGCCGAGCTCGACGTCACGCCCGAGAAGGTCGAGTGGCTGCGCCGCCAGGCCCGCGAGCCGCTGTCGCTGCACACCCCGCTCGGCGAGGACGGCGACGGCGAGCTCGGCGACGTCATCGAGGACCCCGACGGCGGCGACCCCGCCGACGTCGTCGCGTCCTCGATGCTGCGCGGCCGGCTCGACGCCGTCCTGGAGACGCTCACCGAGCGCGAGGCCGGCGTGATCTCGATGCGCTTCGGCCTGTCCGGCGGCGGGCCGAAGACCCTCGAAGAGGTCGGCAAGGTCTACGGGGTGACCCGCGAGCGCATCCGCCAGATCGAGTCCAAGGGCATGCACAAGCTGCGCCACCCGTCCCGCCGCGAGACGCTGGCCGACCTCCTGAGCTGAGGCCCCGGCACCGCAGGCCGCGCCCGGACTCCGGGTGCGGCCCGCCGGCATGTCGAGATCGTTACGCCGTCTTCAGCAGGATGTCGAATTCCTCCCCCGGACGGATGACAGTCTGGACGCGGTCCGAGAAGACTCTTCTTCGGACACGGCGCGACTGGAAAAGAGCACGGGGATGGCGACGAGGCGGTTCGGACGGCGCGCGGGCGCCGGAACGGTCCAGCGAGTGCGGCGGGGCACCGCGTTGAGCGTCGCGGCGGCGCTCGCGCTGGCGCTCGCCCAGGGACCCGCCTCCGCCGCGGTCCCGGCGCCCCTCCCGGGCGCGCCCGCGGCCCCGCCCGCGACCGGCGTCCCCACCGGAGCCCCGGGCATCGACCGGGCCAAGCTGCGCGTCACCCTCGACGCCGTCCACGAGGCGGGCATGTACGGCCTGTACTCGGCGGTCCGCGAGGAGGACCGGCGCTGGAACGGCGCGTCCGGCGTCGCGGACGTGCGGACCGGCCGTCCCGCCAAGGCCGGCCTGGAGCAGCGCGTCGGCAGCATCACCAAGACCTTCGTCGCCACGGCGATCCTCCAGCAGGTCGAGAAGGGCACCGTCCAGCTCGACGCGCCCATCGGCCGCTACCTGCCCGACCTCTTCCCGGGGGACCGCGGCCAGCAGATCACCGTCCGGATGCTCCTGAACCACACGAGCGGGATCGCCGACTACGTCGTCTACGCGTTCCCCTCGCTGCGCGACCTGTCGCCCTACAGCCTGGACAAGCACCGCTTCCGCAGCCTCCGGCCCGAACAACTCGTCAAGTGGGGCCTCCAGGCGCCGCCCACGGGCGACCCCGGCGAGCGCTGGTCCTACTCCAACACCAACTACATCCTCGCGGGCCTCCTGCTGGAGAAGGTCACCAAGACCGACGCGGAAACGTACATCACCAGGAACGTCATCCGCCGGGCCGGTCTGAAGCACACGTACTTCCCGTCCAGCCCCTTCATCGACGGGCCGCACGCCCGCATGTACGAGTCGCTCTACCGGCACGTGAACCCGCCCCGCGACTACAGCGACTTCGACATGAGCTGGGCCGGGACGGCCGGCGCGCTCGTCTCCACCATGGACGACCTCAACGCCTTCTACCGCAGGCTGCTCACCGGCGGACTGATCGGCCGCGCGTCCCTCGCCGAGATGCAGCGCACCGTTCCCGCGAAGGACGCGGACGGCAACGTCCTCATGAACTACGGCCTCGGCCTCTACGCGCTCGACCTGCCGTGCGGGACGTTCTGGGGGCACGACGGCGCGGTCTTCGGCGCCGGAACGCAGTCGCTGGCCTCCGCGGACGGCGCGCGGCAGATCTCCCTCGGCTTCAACCTCATGAAGTACCAGCGGCTCGGCGCGGACGGCGTCCCGATCCCCGACCCGATCGACAGCGCCCTCGCCGCCCACGTCGTCCAGGCCCTCTGCGGCGGCCGGACCATGCCGTCCCAGACCCCGACCCCCTCCACGTCACCGCAACACCCGATGCAGCCCCTCCCGCTGCAATTCGCGCGGTAGAGGGGCCTCAAGGGGTTTCGTAAGCCTCCGGATCCCGGGCCAGGACGGTGCGGCCGCCGTCGACGGGGATCGTGGCGCCGTTGATGAAGCTCGCGTCGGGTGACAGCAGGTGCGCGACGGCGGCGGCGACCTCGTCCGCGCGGGCGACGCGGCCGAGCGGGTGGAGCTCGCCCATCTGCCGCTCGATCGCGGCGGCGCCGTCCGGGCCGAGGCTCGCGAGGTACTCCTCGTACCGCTCGGTGCGGACGGAGCCCGGCGCGACGGCGTTCACCCGGACGCCGCGCGGCCCGTACTCGACGGCCAGCGCGCGCGTCAGCCCCTCGATCGCCGCCTTCGCCGTCACGTAGGGGGTGCAGCCGGGGACGGCCTGCCGCGCCTGGTGCGAGGTCACGTTCACGATCGCGCCGCCGGTGCCCGCCGCGAGGAACCGCCGCAGCGCGGTCGCGCACCCGGTGAGGGGCGCGGCGAGGTTGACCTCGATGAGGCCGAGCACCTCCCGGGCGGACGCCGAGTGCAGCGACGCGTCCCGGAACACGGCCGCGTTGTTCACCCAGCCGGCGAGCGGCCCGCCGGCCTCGGCGAGGTCGGCGGCCCGCTCGGTGACGGCCTCGTCGGAGGCGTCCCCGGCGAGGCCGACGACCCCGGCGTCCCCGGTCCACTCCAGCGCGGCCGGGTCCAGCTCGACCGCCACGACGGTGCCGCCGGCGTCCCGCAGCCGCTCCACGACCGCCCGCCCGATGCCCCGCCCGCCCCCGGTGACCACGAAAGACCCGCTCACACCCGCCTCCAAGATGATCGGAACCACCCCGATCAACCTACGCGGCGTCAGGTAGGTCGGACGGGTTCGTGTTCGCTCCGCAGAGGACCACGGCCACGCGTTCGTCGGAGGCGGGGCGGTAGGCGCCGGTGCGGAGGGCGGCGACCGCGGCGGCGGTGCCGTGCTCGACGGCGAGGCGGTAGTCGCGCCAGAGCAGGCGGCGCGCCTCGGTGATCGCCTCGTCGGTCACGAGGACGGACCGCGCGCCCGTGCGGACCGCGACGTCGTAGGCGATGTCGCCGAGGCGGCCGGCGCCGAGCGAGTCCGCGGCGACGCCGGAGACGTCCACCTCGACGGGACGGCCGGCGCGCAGCGCGCGGTCGAGGGTCGGGCAGTTCTCGGGCTCGACGCCGACGACGCGGGCGCGCCCTTCCAGCGCGGCGGCGACGCCCGCCAGCAGCCCGCCGCCGCCGACCGCGAGGAGGACGGTGTCGACCTCGCCGTCGGCCTGCTCCAGGATCTCCAGGCCCAGGGTGCCCTGGCCCGCGCAGACGTCCGGCTGGTCGTAGGCGTGGCAGAACAGCGCGCCGAGGTCGGCGGCGTGCTTGGTGGCGGCCTCGTACGCCTCGGCGTACCGGGCGCCGACCTGGACGACGGACGCGCCGAGGGCGTGCAGTCCCGCGACCTTCACCGCGGGCGCGGTCTCCGGGACGAACACCGTGGCGGGGACGCCGACGTGCGCGGCGGCGTGGGCGAACGCGAGGCCCGCGTTGCCGCCGGAGGCCGCGACGACGCCGGTCCGCGGGAGCCGCCCGGCGGTGTGCGCGGCGAGGATGCGGTTGAACGCGCCGCGGGCCTTGAACGACCCGGTGTGCTGGGTGTGCTCCAGCTTCAGCCACATGCGTCCGGCGGGCGCGAGCGGGCCGGGGTCGACGGCGAGCAGCGGCGTCCTGCGGATCCGGCCCGCGATGCGGTCGGCGGCGGCCTGGACGTCCCGACGAGCGGTCACTGGGTTCCCCTCCCGCACGGACCGGCGCCGTGCCCCGTCCTCCATCTCTACCATCCGGGACGCGCGGTAGGGGCGGCCGTCAGTGGTGGTGCGCGGGTGGTGCGCGGCCGGTCAGCGTTCCCGGCGAGCCTTCGAGTGGCGCGGGAAGGGCCCGCGGAGCGAGCGGTCGGGAGTCACCCATGAAGAACAGCAGCGTCCTCATCTCCGGTGCGAGCGTCGGCGGGCCCGCCCTGGCGTACTGGCTCGGCCGGTACGGGTTCGACGTCACGGTCGTGGAGGTGTCGGACGGGCCGCGGGCCGGCGGCCAGGCGGTCGACGTGCGCGGGCCGGCGCTGGAGGTCGCCGAGCGGATGGGCGTCCTGGAGCGGATCCGCGAGGCGCGCGTCCACATGCGGGGGATGTCGTTCGTGGACGACGACGGCAACGAGCTGTACCGGTCGGAGGAGCAGACCCTCACCGGCGGGGATCTGAGCAGTCCCGACGTGGAGATCCTCCGGGACGACCTGTCGGCGATCCTCGCGGAGGCCGCCGGGGACGGTGTGGAGTACCTGTTCGGCGAGTCGATCGCCGCGCTGGAGCAGGGCGAGGACGGTGTGCACGTCACGTTCCGCGGCGGCGGGTCCCGTACGTTCGACCTGGTCGTCGGCGCGGACGGCCTGCATTCCAACACCCGCCGCCTGGCCTTCGGGGACGAGCGGGACTACATCTCCCATCTGGGCACCTACCTGGCGGTCTGGACGGCTCCGAACTTCCTCGGCCTGGACCGCTGGCAGGTCTTCCACCAGATGCCGGGCAGCAGCTGGGGCGGCGGCGTGATGAGCGTCCGCGGCAACAGCGAGGTCCGCGTCTACCTGGGGTTCGAGGCGGCGGAGCCGATCGACTACGACCACCGCGACACCGCCGCGCAGAAGAAGATCATGGCGGACGCGCTCGCCGGTGCCGGGTGGGAGATCCCGCGGCTGCTCGGCACCATGTGGGACGCGGAGGACTTCCACTTCGACGCGATGGCGCAGGTCCACATGGACGCGTGGTCGCGGGGCCGCGTCGTCCTGCTCGGGGACGCGGGCTACTGCGGGTCGCCGCTGTCGGGGCAGGGCACCAGCATGGCGATGGTCGGCGCGTACGTCCTCGCGGGCGAGCTGAAGGCGGCGGGCGGCGACCACCGCGCGGCGTTCGCGGCTTACGAGACGGAGCTGCGCGCGTACGTCGCCGCGAACCAGGAGCTGGCGCTCACCAACAAGGCCCGGGTGGACGCGCAGCGCGACGGCGGGACGGGCGACGCAGGCGAGCCGGTCGACTTCCAGGACTTCGGCGAGATCGTCAACGCGCTGGTCCTGAAGGAGTACTGAGCGGCCTCAAGGGTCGCCGGACGGGCTCAAGGGGTGCCGGGCGGGCTCAGGGGGTACTGAGCGCGGCGGCCCGGTCGAGCAGGGCCCGGCGTTCGGGCGCGTTGCGGGTGAGGCCCGCGGCGCGCTCGAACTCGGCGCGGGCCTCGTCCCGCCGGCCGAGCCGGGCGAGCAGGTCGCCGCGGACGCTCGGCAGCAGGTGGTAGCCGCGCAGCGCCGGCTCGGCGGTGAGGGCGTCGGCGAGCGCGAGGCCCCGCTCGGGGCCCTCCGCCATCCCGACGGCGACGGCGCGGTTGAGCTCGACGACGGGGGACGGCGCCGTCCGCGCGAGGACGCCGTACAGCGCGGCGATCTGGGCCCAGTCGGTGTCCTCGGGCCCGGCGGCCTGCGCGTGGCAGGCCGCGATGGCCGCCTGGAGGACGTACGGGCCGGGCGGCGCGCCGATCTCCTTCGCGCGGAGCAGGGCGGCGAAGCCGCGGCGGATGAGCAGCCGGTCCCAGCGGCCGCGGTCCTGCTCCAGCAGCGGCACGGGCTCGCCGGACGGGCCGATGCGGGCCCGCGTCCGGGACGCCTGGATCTCCATCAGCGCGACGAGGCCGTGCACCTCGGGCTCGCCCGGCGCGAGCCCGGCGAGGATCCGGCCGAGGCGCAGCGCCTCCTGGCAGAGGTCGGCCCGCACCCAGTCGTCGCCCGCGGTCGCCGCGTACCCCTCGTTGAAGATCAGGTAGAGGACCTCCAGCACGGACGACAGGCGCGCGGCGCGGTCGGCCCCCTCCGGGACCTCGAACGGGACGCCCGCCTCCGACAGCGTCCGCTTGGCCCGGACGATCCGCTGCGCGACGGTCGCCTCGGGGACGAGGAACGCCCGCGCGATCTCGTCCGTGCTCAGCCCGCCGAGCATGCGCAGTGTCAGCGCGACCCTGGCCGGCGTGGACAGCACGGGGTGGCAGGCGGTGAACACCAGCCGGAGCACGTCGTCCTCGATGTGCTCGTCGTCGGCGACGAGGTCGAACTCCGGCGGCTCGCCGGCCTCGGCCTCCAAGCCGTGGCCGAGCTCCTCCAGCTTCTGCTCGAACCGCCGGGACCGCCGGATGCGGTCGATCGCGCGCCGCTTGCCGACGGCCATGAGCCAGGCGCCCGGGTTGTCCGGGACGCCCGACTCCGGCCACTGTTCGAGGGCGGCGACCAGCGCGTCCTGCGCCAGCTCCTCGGCGAGCCCGACGTCCCGCACCATCCGGGCGAGGCCCGCGATGATCCGGGCCGACTCCAGCCGCCAGACCGCGTCGACGCTCGCGTGCGCGCCCGTCCGCGGCGGGGCGGCGCGGGCGGCGGGCTCGCCGGATGCCGTCACGCCGCCGATGACAGCACCCGGGCGGCCCGCCGCGCAAGTTCTCCGCCCGCCCCGGGGTCCTCACTCGGCCGGGGGCAGGTCCTCCGGGCCGAACACCTGCTGGATGACGCCCTCGCCGTCCCCGACGATTCCCCAGAACCGCTTGGACAGCTCGATCGCCTCCTCCCTGCTCCGGACCTCGATCAGCGCGAAGCCGACGACGGCCTCCTTGGCCTCGGCGAACGGGCCGTCCGTCACGGTCACCTTGCCGCCGGACGAGGAGATGCGGGTGGCGTTCGGGTCCAGCCCGCCGGTCGCCAGCAGCACCCCGGACCTGGACATCTCGGCGATGAACGCGCCCATCTCCGCCTGGAGCTCCTCGCTCTGGCCGAAGTCGTCGTCGCTGCTCGCCGTGGTCATCATCATGAACCGCATCGCGCTGTCCCCTTCCGCTCCGGCCCGGGTCCCTCCCGGGCCTTCCACTGACGCGTCGTCCGGCGGGCGGCCCGATCGACATCGCGGACGAACTTTTCTCGAAGTTTTTTCGCGGGCGGCATCGTGCCAGGTCAGGCGCGGCGTGCGCCAGATGGTCCTTGCGCGTCCGCCGAGAGGGACGAGGCATGTGGTGGACGCGGACATTGGGCAACCGGCGGGACGCCAGGTAACTTTTTCCCAGAAGGCACGTATCCGTGCGCCCGAGGAGGCGTCCGTGGGACACCCACCGTCCGGATCCGGCGCGGCCGGCGGAACCACCGCCGCCGCCGCGCGTCCCGCCGTGGGCCGCGCATGAGCGCCGGCGGCCATTACGGCGACCCGGCCTGGCTCGTCCCGGACGGCGCCGGGCAGGGTTCCGGCGACTGCGCCGGGCAGGGCCCCGGCGAGGCGGGCCCGACGGTGCTGCGGATGCTCGTCGGCGCGCACCTCCGGAGGCTGCGCGAGGCCGCCGGCGTCTCCACCGAGGCCGCGGGCTACGAGATCCGCGGCTCGCACTCCAAGATCAGCCGGATGGAGCTCGGCCGCGTCGGGTTCAAGGAACGTGACATCGCCGACCTGCTGACGTTCTACGGCGTCAGCGACCCCGCCCGGCGCGAGCCGCTGCTGGAGCTCGCCGAGCACGCCAACCGGCCCGGCTGGTGGCAGCGGTACGGCGACGTGGTCGCGCCCTGGTTCGAGCCCTACCTGGGGCTGGAGCAGGGCGCCGTGCTCATCCGGGCGTACGAGGTCCAGGCCGTCCCGGAGCTGCTCCAGACCGAGGACTACGCGCGGGCCCTGCTGCGCGCCCGCCATCCCGAGGCGTCCCAGGACGAGATCGACCGGCGCGTCGAGCTGCGGATGCGCCGCCGCCGCGTGTTCGAGCGGCCCGACCCGGTGAAGCTGTGGGCCGTGCTGGACGAGGCCGCCCTGCGCCGCGCGGTCGGCGGCCCGGCGACGATGCGCGCCCAGATCCGCTCCCTGCTGGAGGCGGCCGCCGAGCCGAACGTCACCCTCCAGGTGCTGCCCTTCTCGGCGGGCGGCCACGCGGCCGAGGGAGGCCCGGTGACCGTGCTGCGGTTCGCCGAGCCGGAGCTGCCCGACGTCGTCTACCTGGAGCAGCTCACCGGCGCCTCCTACCCCGACCGCCCGTCCGACATCGTCCGCTACCGGGACGTCCTGAACCGGCTGGGCGTCCAGGCCGAGCCCCCGGACCGGACCCTGGCCTTCCTCGAACGCCTCCTGGAGGGCGGGCTCTAGCCGTCGGACTGGGAGAGGTTCGCCTTGGCCGTCTCGTAGTCGCCGGTCGGGGCGTCGGTGTCCAGCCGGTAGACGAGGTGGACGACGCCGGTCGTGAAGGTCTCCGAGGAGATGAGCTTCAGCGGCAGCGGCGTGTCGGCGTCCTCGAACAGCCGCGCCCCCTTGCGCATGGCGATCGGGTGGACGAGCAGGTGCAGCTCGTCGAGGAGGTCCGCCTCAAGGAGCTGGCGGACGACCGACACCGATCCGCTCATGCCGATGTCGGACGTGCCCGGCTCGTTCTTCAGCGCGGTCACGGCCTCGACGAGGTCGCCCTGGAGCTGCTCGGAGTTGCGCCAGGTCAGGTCGAGCTCCTGCCGGGACACGACGATCTTGCGGGCGTCGCCGAGCTTCACGGCGAACCCGGCGTCCTCGCCGCCGGCCTTCTCGCGGTCCGGCCACGCCTGCGCGAAGCCCTCGTAGGTCTTGCGGCCGAGCAGGAGCGTGTCGGCGGAGCCGAGCTGCCCCTCGACGGCCCGGCCCATCTCCTCGTTGAAGTAGGGGAAGTGCCAGTCCTGCGGGTCCTCGATGACGCCGTCGAGCGAGATGAACAACCCTGCCGTGATCTTCCGCATTTCTGGTTCTCCTTGCATCGAAGTCTGTTCGTGTTCTGGTCGTGTTCGTGTCGTACACCGGTTCCGACCGGCGCCGCCGCCGGAACTCATCGCTCCCGGCGGTGCCGGTTCAGCCGGTCGCGGTCGGGCGGTAGGTGGCGATGATGACGCCGGTCGTGAACGTCTCCGTCTCGGCGAGCTCGAAGGTCGCGGCGAAGCCGGTGGCGCCGAGGAGGCCCTCGGGGTCGCCGGGGCCCACGAGGACGGGGTGGATCCAGAGGCGCAGCTCGTCCAGGAGGCCGTTCTCGACGAGCATGCGGGAGACGGGGCCGAAGCCGTACTGGAGGATGTCCTGGCCGGGCCGCTCCTTCAGCTTGGCGAGCTCGGCGGCGGCCTCGGCGCGCCTGATGATCGTCGTGTCGTTCCACCCGGCCTTCTCCAGGGAGTCGGAGACGACGTAGTGGGGGAGGGTGTTCATCCGGACGCCGAAGTCGCCGGTCTGCTCCTCCATCGCGGGCCACGCCTCCGCGAAGCCCTCGTAGGTGCGGCGGCCCAGCAGGAGGGCGTCCGAGGAGAACAGCAGGTCGCGGGCGTAGGCGGCGGCCTCGTCGTTGAAGTAGGCCGAGGTCCAGTTCTGCGGGTTCTCGATGACGCCGTCCAGCGTGACGTACGTCGAGTTGATGATCTTGCGCATGTCGTCCTCCCGGGACGTCCGTGTGGCGGAACGGGTCCAGGATGCGCCAGGGGGTTTACGGGATTCTTACGGTGCCTTCTGGGGGTTTGTAGGGACGAGTCGGTTCCGGCCGTTATGGTGCGGCTCATGCGCTTCGGGGTACTGGGGCCGCTCGCCGTGTGGACCGACGACGGCGGGCTCGTTCCCGTGCCGGGCCTCAAGGTGCGCGGGCTGCTCGCGGACCTGCTGGCGCACGAGGGCCGGCCCGTGCCCGCCGACCGGCTCGTCGACGACCTGTGGGGCGCGGCGCCGCCCGGCAACCCCGCGGGCGCGCTGTCGGCGAAGGTGTCGCAGCTCAGGCGGGTCCTGGAGGACGCGGAGCCGGGCGCGCGGGCGCTGGTGGCGTCCCGTCCGGCGGGCTACCTGCTCGCTGCGGACGACACGTGGGTGGACGCGCGGCGCTTCCAGGCGCTGCTGGCGGAGGCCCGGCGGGCGGCGGCGGAGGACGCGCGGGCGGCCCGGCTCGGCGAGGCGCTCGCGCTGTGGCGGGGACCCGCGTTCGCCGACCTCGCGGACGAGCCGTTCACCCGGGCCGCG
>NZ_CAACUY010000098.1 GCF_900659615.1 Actinomadura fibrosa
ACGCGCCCAGCAGCTCCTCAACCGCGAAGGCCGCGCCCTCAAGGGCGCCAAGGTCCTGCTCCTCGGCGTCACCTACAAGGCCGACATCGCCGACCAGCGTGAATCCCCCGCCCGGCCCGTGGCCCGGCGGCTCGCCCGCCTCGGCGCGGACCTGTCCTTCCATGACCCGTTCGTCACGGAATGGGACGTCGAGGGAGCGGAGGTGCGCAACGCCGGGCCGGACCTGACCGCCGCCCTGGAGGCCGCCGACCTCGTGATCGTGCTCGCCGACCACGGCGCCTACGACGCGGCGACGCTCGCCCGGCACGCCCCGCTCCTGTTCGACACCCGGGGCCGCACCCGCGAGCTCCGCGGCGAATCCGTCGAACTGCTCTAGGCGAATGCGACGGGGGCCGAGGATGCGTGGACGCCGCCGCTCTTCAGGAGGCACGGGATGAGTTACCCGCCCGGCGCCGTCCACCTTCTGGACGGCGGCGATTCACCGGCAATTTCCATGGCCGTCCAAGACTCGGCCCCAGGGGACAATTCGGCACGTTGCGGAGTGAGTGGAATGCGGATCTGTGTTTGCACGATCGTGCATCATCCCGAGGATGCGCGGATTCTGCACCGGCAGATTCGCGCGCTCCTCGACGCCGGCCACGAGGTCACCTATATCGCCCCGTTCCGGGCCTGCAACGTGACCCCGTGGCGCGAGATCAGCCCCGTGGACGTCCCGCGCGCCACCGGCCGGCGCCGGCTCCGCGCCCTCCGCGCCGGCCACCGCGCCCTCGCCGAGCACGCCGCGTACGCCGACGTGATCCTCCTGCACGACCCGGAGCTGCTCGTCGGGCTGCCCCGCGAGGTCAGGTCCCGGACGGTCGTCTGGGACGTCCACGAGGACACCGCCGCGGCGCTCACCGCCAAGGGCTGGCTGCCCGGCCCGCTCCGCCCGCTACTGCGGCCCGCCGTCCACCGGCTGGAGAAGCGCACCGAGCGGCGGCACAAGCTGCTGCTCGCCGAGGAGGGCTACCGGGCGCGGTTCAAGGGCGAGCACCCCGTGGTGCCCAACACCACCTACGTCAGCGACCTGCCCCCCGGCCCGCCGGACGGCCGCCGCGCCGTCTACGTCGGGCACCTGTCGGCCGCCCGCGGCGCCCTCGACATGATCGAGATGGCCCGGCTGCTGGCCCCCGAGGGCATCATGGTCGAGCTGATCGGCGCGGCCGACGCCTCGATCCGGCCCGCCCTCCGGGACGCGCAGCGCGAGGGCGTCCTGCGCTGGTACGGCTTCGTCCCGAACGACCGGGCCCTCCGGATCGCCGAGGGCGCCATGGCCGGGCTGGCGCTGCTGCACGACGAGCCCAACTACCGGCACTCCATGCCCACCAAGATCGTCGAGTACATGGCCCGCGGCGTCCCGGTGATCAGCACGCCGAACCCGCCCGCCGTGGAGATCGTCGAGCCGTCCGGCTGCGGGCTCGTCGTCCCCTTCGGCGACCCGGCCGCCGCCGCGGACGCCGTCCGGCGCCTGCGCGACGACCCCGAGCTGCGCGTCGGCATGGGCAAGCGCGGCTACGAGACGGCCCGCGCCCGGTACCACTGGCCCGTCCACGCCGAGCGGTTCGTCGCCCAGCTCGAAACCTGGGCGAGCCGCGGCCCCGTCCTCGTCGAGGAGCCGGAGCCCGTCCCGACCACCGAACCCGGCACCCTCTCCCCCTCCTGACCGCCATCGGGAACGCGCCGTCGGCCGACTTCGTCGGTTGGTCAGGACAGCTGCTGGAGGCGGCGGGCCACGGAGTGCGCGATGCGCGCCGCGGCGCCGGGCGGGCGGTCGGCGTCCACGACCACGATGACGCGGCCGACCCGCAGCGCGATCGTGCCCGCCGTCGGGCCGAACTCGTAGGCCTCGTCGCCGCCGATGTCCCGGCGCCGCCGCACCTGCGCCTGGGTCGCCTGCATGCCGTCCAGCAGCCGCGACGCCGTACCCGGGTCGTCGGCCACCCACCGCACGCTCACGGTCAGCCCCCGCACCACCGGCTCCGGCTCGGCCGCCTCCGGCCGGTCGGTGCCCGGCCCGTCCGTCTCCGGATCGTCCATGCCGAGGTCACCCATGCCCGGCTCCCCCGTCTCCGGCTCATCCGTGGCCGGTGCCTCCAGGCTCGGTACGGCCGTGCTCGGACCGGGCGCGACGGTGGCCGAGGGGCTCGCCCCCGCCCGGCCCTCACCGGACGGATCGCCCCGCCGCTCGTCGTCCGCCCGCTTCTTCGAGCCCTTCTTCCGGTCGTCGCGGGGCTCGTAGGTGCAGGACACCGGATGCGGGAGCCGCACCCCGCCGACGCTCGCCCGCGTCGGTTCCGTGACGTAGGCGTCCATGTGCGCGGTGGCGAGGTCGTCCTTCGTCAGCAGGGCGCAGGCGTCGGGCCAGCCGGACTCCGGGACGCCGCCGAGCTCGGCCGGGCCGGTGCCCGCGGCGCCGCCGCGCAGCGCCACCAGCCGTCCCGAGCCTTCGGGACGCGGCGGCGCCTCAGCCGCCGCGACGTACAGGAGCCCGCCGGCCGCGGCCATCCAGGGCCGGACGCCCGGCAGGTCCGCGTCGAGGGTGACCGGCGCGGGCGCCGTGGTGGTCGCGCCGTCCGCGGCGGCGACGAGATCGACGCCGGCGGGCAGCAGCAGCTCCGACAGGCGGGGACGCAGCGCGTAGATCCGCCCGCCCGCCTGCGCGAGCGCGGCGTAGTCGGGGACGTCGCGGCGCCACGCCACCTGGCCGGAGGGCACCTCCACCGCCTCCAGGCGAGCGCCGCCGGGCTTCGTCCCCTCCGGGTGGTAGGCGACCACGAGCCGCCCCGAGGCGAGCACGCTCGGGCACATCACGTCGCCGCACACGCCGTCGCCCTCCCAGACGGCGAACTGGGCGCCGTCCTGGCCGAAGGCCCGCAGCGCCTTGCCGTCCCAGGCGAGGGTCACGCCGTCCAGCATCGACACCTCGGGCGACTCGTCCGAGCCGAGCGGCCGGTTCCAGCGGATCCGCCCCGTCAGCGGATCGACCGCGAGCAGCCGGCTGCGCCCTGGGCAGTCGAGCGCCAGCGCCGCCAGCGTCTCCTGCGCGTCGGACGGATGCGCGGCGCCCTCGAACAGGCGGCAGCCGTCGGGGAGCCGGCGGCTCCACATCGGCGACCCGTCCTCCGCCGACCGCCCGGTCAGCTCCCGGCGGGCCCCGTCGGTCGTCAGCACCACCGCGGACCCGGCGGGCCAGCGCAGCGTCGTCCGCGCCACCGCCGCGGGCCGCTCGCCCTCCCGCCGCCACAGCAGCCCGCCCGACAGCGCGTCGAACCCGACGAGCAGCCGGTCGCCGCGCCGCCCGTCCCGCTCGAAGTAGGCGACCAGCCGGGACCGCGTGGACGCCCAGCCGAGCAGCGTCCACCCGGAGCGGCGGTAGCTCCAGCGGTCCGCGCCGGTCCGGGCGTCGCGCACGTCGAGGCCGCGGCCGGACACCGTCACCACCTGGCCCTGCGCCACGTCGTAGGCGACGCTGTCGTAGCCCGCCACCGGGCCGTGGTGCATCTCCGTGGCCCGCTCCCACGTCGTCGCGAGCGGCCCGGGCGGGGGGCCGACCTCGCTCTGCGGCGCGATTGGCTCCGCGGTGACGGTGTGCCGCACCTGCCACCACTCCGCGCGCAGGACGTACCGGTCGACGAGCACGGCGCACAGCGCGACCGCCAGGGCGCCCGAGAGGAGGCCGAGCCCGAGGCGGACGCGGCCCCCGAGACCGGTCCGGCCCCCGGACCGCCGGCGGCTCCCCACCACGACCGCGCCGCCTCCTCCCCGTACTGTGCTTCGAGAACGACTCCAACCATGCCCTGAGACGGGCGCCCGCGCGACACGGCCGGGGCAGAACGGAGGAACGGTGGAGGTCTTCACCAGCTGGCGCACCTGGGACGCCGCCCGCGCCGACCTGGCCGCGTCCGATATCGACCTGGACCGCCTGGAAAGGGCCGCCAAGGCGGCCCAGCGCTGGCACGGCGACCAGCGGCGGCCGACCGGCGTCCCGTACGTCGAGCACCTGCTGGAGGCGCTGGAGGTGCTCGTCCGGGGCGCGGGCGTCACCGACCCCGCGATCCTCGACGCCGTCCTCCTCCACGACGTCGTGGAGGACACCCCCGCCACCCTCGCGGACGTGGAGGCGCGGTTCGGGCCCGAGGTCACCGAGCTGGTCGACTGGGTCACCAAGCCGCCCGCCGGCGGCTCGGGGCGGCAGGCCAAGCGCGCCGCCAAGGCCGCCTACCTGCGCCGCCTCCGCGACGCCCCGCGCGAGGCGGTCCTGGTGAAGCTCGCCGACCGCGCCAGCAACGTCCAGCGCCTCTACCAGATGCCGCCGGAATTCCAGCGCCGCTACTACGCCGAGACCCTCACCTACATCGTCCCCCTGGCCGAGCCCGAACCGTGGTTCAGAGCCTGGTACGCGGCGTGGAGCAGTGAATTCGCACCGTCCCAATGACCAGATAGTCATATATGCGGAATGATCGGGTCATGGAACGCGAGTGGGTGGTCGAGGAGAGCGTGGCCGTCGAGGCCGACCCGGGCACGGTGTACGCGGCGGTCGCCGATCCGCGGCGGATGGGCGAGTGGAGCCCCGAGGTCTTCGCGACGTGGATCCGCGGCGGCGCGGTACGGCCGGGGACGAGGTTCGTCGGCTTCAACCGGATCGGCTGGCGCGTGTGGTTCACCACGTGCCAGGTGACGGTCGCGGTGCCCGGCCAGGCGTTCGCGTTCCGCGTGTCGAGCTTCGGGATGCCCGTCGCGCTGTGGGGGTACCGGATCGAGGGCATCGGCGACGGCTCCCCCGCGCCCGCCAAGACGCGGCTGACCGAGTACTGGGAGGACCTCCGGCGCGACAACCGGGGCGCCGCCTTCGTCTCCCTGCTGGGCAGGGTCTTCACGGGCGTCCCCGCCGCCCGCCGCGCCGACGTCAACCGCGACGGCATGCGCAGGACCCTCGCCAAGATCAAGGCGGCCGTGGAAAAGTCCTGAGCCGTCACGTGACTTGAAAACAGGAACCTGTTCTACTTAGCGATGTGACAAGTACCGCCGAAGCCCACGCGATCCAAGGGGAGCGGGTCGTCCTGCCGGTACGGATCCGGGACGCCGCCGTGGCGTCGGCGATGTTCGCCGTGCCGGCCGCCGCCGCGCAGGCCGTCATCGCCTACTCCGGGCTGGACGTCGCCGAACCGCTGCCCGGCCGGGCGATCTGCTCGCTGGCGTTCGTCCGGTACGCGGACGGGGACCTCGGGCCCTACCACGAGTTCGCCGTCGCCTTCCTCGTCCGGCCGCCGGGGACGCCGCCGCCGTCGGGCCCGCTCGGGCGCCTGCGCGGCCTGTCCGGTGTGGGGGCGTTCATCCACTGGCTGCCCGTCAACCAGGAGTTCACCCTGGAGGCGGGACGGACGATCTGGGGTTTCCCCAAGGAGCTCGCGGACATCCCGATGGACCTGGCCGGACGCGTGAAGCGCTGTGCGGTGCGGTTCGGCGGCC
The DNA here is from genome assembly GCF_900659615.1 of Actinomadura fibrosa. Classification (GTDB taxonomy): domain Bacteria; phylum Actinomycetota; class Actinomycetes; order Streptosporangiales; family Streptosporangiaceae; genus Spirillospora; species Spirillospora fibrosa. The sequence continues at coordinate 5,509 of NZ_CAACUY010000098.1, forward strand.
GGACCGCGGTCGAGCTGTCCGTGCGTCCCGGCGTGCCCCTGCCCGGCGGCGCCGGTGCCCCCAAGGTCGACGCGTACTCCTGCCTGGACGGCGTGACGCGGCGGACGCCGTGGACGGTCTCGCCGTCCGAGGTGCGATCCCGCCCGGGCGGGGCCCAGGTCGTCCTGGGAGACCATCCCGTGGCGGAGGAACTGCGGAGCCTCGGCCTGGACCGAGCGCGGGCGCTCAGTTCGAGCACCATCGGACACCTGTCCATGCAGTTCGAGGGCGCCGAAGAGGTGCGCGGATGAGGCGCACCGCGCTCGTCACCGGCGCCGGGGACGGGCTGGGCGCGGCGGCCGCCCGGCGGCTCGCCGCCGCCGCGTGGGACGTCGTCGCCGTGGACACCGACGAGGCGGGCCTCGCGGCGACCGCGCTGCGCTCGCCGAACACGCACGTCCGCGTCTGCGACGTGACCGACGCCAAGGCCGTGGCGGACGTGCTGGCGATGACCGGCCCGGTGCACCGGGTCGTCCACGCCGCGCCGATCGTGTCCGGCGACCCGGCCCTGCCCGCGCTTGAGCAGCCGCCGGGCGAGGCGGACGAGGCCATGCGGACGGGCTTCACCGCCGCCGTCAACGTGGTGCGGGCCGCCCTGCCCGGAATGCTGGACCAGGGCGCGGGCGAGCTGATCCTCTGCCCGCCGCCGGGACGCGCGGGCCGATGGACGGCGGCCTCCGGCGCGGCGGCCGCCGCGGTCCTCGCCTACGCCGGTGCCGTCGCGGACGAGTACGCCGGACGCGGCGTGATCGTCCGCCGCGTCCTCCTCCCCGGCCTCACGCTCATGACCGCGAGCGAAGCCCCGTCCAAGGACGAGGAGCGGTCGGCGATCGGGAGATCGTCTGAAGGCGAGACGCCCTCCGGGAGCGGGAGATCGTCTGAGGGCGCGAGGGCGTCTGAGGGCGGGGTTCCGGTGCGGCTCGTTCTGGATGCGATCGATCGGTCGCTGGCGCGGGCGGCGGGCGCCGTGGACGTGGTGCCGGGCGGGCGGCCGGTCCCGGCCGCCCTCGTCCGGCGGATCCCGGCCGGCCCGGCGCGGCGCGTCCTGGCCAGGATGTCCGGTCCACGCTGAACGTCGGGCCGAGCGCATAAGCTGTCTCTTTCGCCCCCTCGGGGGTGCCGGGGGCCGTCTCCGGCAGCACAGTCGCGAGGAGCAGCCTGCATGTCGTCCAGGGTGACCGGGCGGCCGCCCAGCGTCGGCGGCACGGCCAAGGACCAAGAGATCGCCGCGGAGCAGCGCTACGTCGACGTCGCCTACGCGCGGCTGGAGGAGATGCGCGCCGACGCCCAGGCGATGATCCGGGAGGGCTACCGGCAGTCGCTCGCGGGCACCAAGGGCTCGCTGGTCGACCGCGACGCGATGGTCCACCAGGCGGCGCTGCGCGCCCAGGCGCTCGACATCGCCGACGACGGGCTCGTGTTCGGGCGGCTCGACCTCGCGTCCCGGGAGGTCCGCTACGTCGGCCGCATCGGCGTGCGGACCCCGGAGCACGACTCCCTCGTGATCGACTGGCGGGCGCCCGCCGCCGAGGATTTCTACCGCGCCACCCCGGAGGACCCGCGCGGCGTGGTCCGCCGCCGCGTCCTGCACTCGCGCGGGCACACCGTCGTCGACCTGGAGGACGACCTGCTCGACCCCGGCGCCGCCGATGGGATGACCGTGGTCGGCGACGGCGCGTTCCTCGCGTCGCTGGCCCGGACGCGCGAGGGCGCTATGCGCGACATCGTCGCGACGATCCAGCGGGAGCAGGACGAGGTCATCCGCGCCCCCGCCGACGGGACGGTGCTCGTCCGCGGCGCCCCCGGCACCGGCAAGACCGCCGTCGCGCTGCACCGCGTCGCCTACCTGCTGTTCCGGCACCGGCGGCGGTTCGGCTCGCGGGGCGTGCTCGTCGTCGGCCCGAACCGCCGGTTCACCGCCTACATCGAGCGGGTGCTGCCGTCGCTCGGCGAGGGCTCGGCGACGCTGCGCTCCCTCGGCGACCTCGTCGAGGGCGTGACCGCCACCGTCCACGACGGCCCCCGCCTGGCCCGGCTGAAGGGCGCGGAGTCGATGGCGGCCGTGCTGCGCCGCGCCGTCGCCGACCACGCTCCCGGCGCGCCCGACGAGCTGCGCGTCGTCCACCGGGGCGTGGTCGTCGCGCTGGACCGCGCGCGCCTCGACCGGATCCGCAGCGAGGTTCACCGGCGCAGCCGCGGCAGCGTCAACGCCGCCCGCGGACGGGCCGCCGAGCTGCTGCTCGACGCCCTCTGGGAGCGGTTCACCGACCTCGGCGGGCCGGAGGCGGCCGACGCCGCCGAGGGCGCCGAGGCGGGCCTGTGGAACGCGATCCTCGCGGCGGACGGCCTCGCCTCGCTCGACGACGGCGAGCAGGACCGCGGGAACGGCGCCGCGAACGCAGGGAACGGTGATCCGAAACGTGCCCGGTTCGACGCCCGCGTCCGCGAGCAGCGCGCCTTCACCGACTTCCTGGTGAGCTGGTGGCCGATCCGGCGCCCGCTGGACGTCCTGCGCTCCCTCGGCGACCCCGACCGGCTGCGCCGCGCGGCGGGCCGCGACCTCGACCGCGCCGACGTGGCGCCGCTCGCCGCGTCCTGGGCCGGGGACGGCGCGCCGCTCAGCTACCAGGACGTCGCGCTGCTCGACGAGATCGACGCGCTGCTCGGCTCGCCGCCGCGCCCGTCCCGCCGCCGCAGGCCGCCCGGCGACGACGACCCGTTCGTCGTGGACGGCGTCAACATCCTCACCGGCGAGGAGGTCGCCGACGAGGACTGGGAGCCCGAGATGCGGGAGCTCACGACCTCGATGGAGCGGCTGGAGCGGTCGCGGCGCGTCGACGACGGCGTCGTCGAGGAGCGGCCGGAGTACGCGCACATCGTCGTGGACGAGGCGCAGGACCTGTCGCCGATGCAGTGGCGGATGCTCGGCCGCCGCGGCCGCCAGGCGAGCTGGACCGTCGTCGAGGACCCCGCCCAGAGCGCCTGGGAGGACCTGGACGCCGCCCGGCTCGCGATGGACGCGGCGCTCGGCGGCGAGCAGCCGTCGTCCGGCGACCGGTCCCGCCGGGGCCGGTCGCGCGGGGGCCGGGCGCGCGGGAGCCGGCCGCAGCGGCCGCTCCGGGCCCGGCACGAGTACGAGCTGACGACGAACTACCGCAACTCCACTGAGATCGCCGCCGTGTCGGCGCGGGTGCTGGCGCGGGCGCTGCCCGAGGCGCGGCCGGCCCGTGCGGTCCGCACGTCCGGGATCGACCCGGTCGTGCGGGTCGTCCCGGAACCGGACTTGGCGGGCGCCGCCCGGGACGCCGTCGAGGAACTGCTCGGCCAGGTCGAGGGCACCATCGGCCTCATCGTGCCGTTCGCGGCGGCGGACGAGGCGCCCGGGACGACCGCCGGGCAGCCCGCCGAGGCGTCCACCGAAGCCTCCGTCGAGGCGTCCGGCCAGCTCACGTTGGACGCGCCGATCCCGGCCGCCCACTCCCAGCCGGACGCACCGGCCCCAGCGGCGCCGCCCGCCTGGAGCCCCGCCGCCCGCGACCGGCTGGCCGCCGGGCTGCCCGAGCGCGTCCAGGTCCTGGACGTGCTGGAGGCCAAGGGCCTGGAGTTCGACGCCGCCGTGATCGTCGCGCCGGAGACCGTGGCGGCCCAGTCACCGCGCGGGCTCCGCGTCCTGTACGTCGCGGTGTCGCGCGCCACGCAGCGCCTCACCGTCCTGACCGCCGACCCCGCCTGGCAGCACACCCTCCTGGACGACGACCGCGCTTAGGCGTCCGGCCGAGTGGGCCGCGACGGATCAGAGCGGACCGGGCTGAGGAGACTGGCGGGTGGGCTCTGCCGTCCGGGATCGCGTAGCCGCCCAGATGGCGAGGAGTTCGAGCCGGTCCTCGGACGCGGTGCCGGGCTCGGCGGTGTAGGTGATCAGGTGGTGCACGGCACGGCCGGGCAGGGGCAGGTCGAGGGCCTGGAAGGTCAGTTCCAGGTGGCCGGCCTCGGGGTGCTGGAGCCGCTTGATCCCGTCATGGCGGATCAGGACGTCGTGCGCGGCCCACAGGCCGCGGAACTCGGAGCTGAGGGTGGACAGCTCGCCGACGAGTTCGCGCAGCGCCCTGTCGCGGGGCTCGCGCCCGGCCTCGGCGCGCAGCAGGGCGGCGGTGGCGTTGCCGGCGGCGTCCCAGTCGACGAAGAAGTCCCGTGCGCCGGGGTCGAGGAAGATGTAGCGGGCGATGTTGGGACGGCCGCGCCGGTCGGTGGTGGCGCTGCCGAACATCGGCGCGTACAGGGCCCGGGCCAGGGGGTTGCTGGCGACGACGTCCGTGCGGCCGTTGCGTACGAACGCCGAGGACATCGTCATCGAGTCGAGCAGCCATTGGACCTGGGGCGGGACCTCGACGTCCCCGCGACGCGACGGCGTGCGGCGCTCGGGCCGCGATGACCGGGCCAGGTCGAACAGGTAGGTGCGTTCGTCGTCGTCCAGTCGCAGGGCGCGGGCGACCGCGTCGAGGACGTCCTCGGACACGCCGCCGATGTGCCCCTTCTCCAGCCGCGTGTACCACTCCGTGCTCACGCCCGCGAGGACGGCGACCTCCTCGCGTCGGAGCCCGGGGACCCGGCGGCGGGCGCTGGTCGGCAACCCGGCCTGCGCCGGAGTGATCCTGGCGCGCCGGCTCGCGAGGAAGTGCCGGATCTCATCGCGGTTTCCGGGCCGCTGGTCCATGTCGTTCACGGTAGCCGCTGGTCGCGGCGCGAAGGGGGTCGAGGTCGTACCCCCCATGACCGCGACCTTCCCCGGTGGTGGCGATGGCGGTCTCCTGGGAATCGAACCAACAGGCAATGGGGGTAGGGACATGACAAGCGAGATTCTGGCCGCGCCGCCGGTGGCGCTGGGCACGTGGGCCTGGGGAGACAGCGGCGAGGCGGGCGACGGCTATTTCGGCAGCCGGCTCACCGCGTCCGGTCTGCGAGAGGTCGTGGACAAGGCGCAGTCGAACGGGTTCACCCTGTGGGACACCGCGGCGGTGTACGGCATGGGCCGCTCGGAGACGGTCCTCGCTCAGGCGCTGAAGGGCCACGCCCGCGGCGAGTACCGGCTCTCGACGAAGTTCACCCCGCAGATCGCGGGTGACGGCGACGATCCGGTCGCGGACATGCTGGAGCGGAGCCTCGACCGGTTGGGGACGGATCATGTGGATCTGTACTGGATCCACAACCCCGCGGACGTGGCCCGTTGGACGCCGCATCTGATCCCGCTGCTGCGGAGCGGCAGGATCAGGCATGTCGGCGTCTCGAACCACGACATGAAGGAGATCGCCCTCGCCGATCAGATCCTCGGCGAGGCCGGTTTCCGCGTGGAGGCGGTCCAGAACCACTACAGCCTCCTGTACCGGAGCTCCGAGCGTGCGGGCATCCTCGACCACTGCCGCGCGCACGGCGTGCGGTTCTTCTCCTACATGGTCCTTGAGCAAGGGGCGCTGACCGGCCGGTACAGCCCGGCTCGTCCGATGCCGGAGGGCAGCAGCCGGGCGGCCGTGTACAACGGCATCCTGCCCCGGTTGCAGACGCTGACGGACAGGCTGCGGGCGATCGGCGACGACCGGGACGCGTCCGCTGCCGACGTCGCCACCGCCTGGGCCATCGCCAAGGGGACGACCCCGATCGTCGGGGTCACGAACGCGGGTCACATCGACGGGCTGGTCCGGGCTCGCGGCATCGAGCTCGCCGACGACGAGATCGCGGAGCTGGAGGCGCTGGCGGACGCCACGGGCGTCGACACGCGCGGCAGCTGGGAGCACGGCATGTAGCCGCCGGCCGCCCCTGGCCGCGCGGCACCGTGTTCCGGGCCCCACCGGCGGCGGTGTTCGCCGCCCCACTCCCCCCGGATACCGGTGCCGTGGTGTGCTCCCCTTTCCGACCGCGCCCAGCCGTCCTCACCCGTCCCGCACTGGACCCGGTCGTGCCGTGCCCCACCGTGCCCGGCCCGTGCTCCGCTATTCGGCCTGCTCCGCTTCTCAGTCGTGCTCTGTGCTCGGTTGGTGCCGGATGCTCGGCTCGTGCTCCGTGCCTGCCGGCCGCTCCCGCTCGCCGGCTGTGCCGCGGTGCCGTGCCGCCCTGCCCGCCGGCTCCGCGCCCGCGGGGGACGCGACGGGGGCGGGCTCGCTCAGGGAGCCCGCGGGCTCCCGAACGATCAGGGGGTCGGCCCGGTGACCGGGCCGCTGCCAGCTCAGATCGACATGGATGATCACGTGGCGTTTCACGAGACGCTTCCTTGTCCGCCGCGCCCAGGCCCCGGGGACCGTCCGGTCGTCAGGGGTTCGGGGATCGGGCGATGGTCACCGTTGGGTGGGATGCCGCTCGACCAGCCCGACCGAGGTCCGGTCGAGACGTTCGAGGAAGCCGGCGGCCGGCGTGCGGACGCTGCCGACCAGCCGGGTACGGGTCCGCCAGCCGAGGCCGACGCAGTGCGCGAGATAGACGGTGAAGATGAGGACGGCCAGGCTCACGGTCGTCGCCAGCAGAAACATGGGCGCTGCTCCTCGATGCTCCTCGATGTCGCTTCGTCGCTTGCGGTGTGGGTCCGATGTGCTCCGATGTGCTCGGACGTGCTTCGTGTGCGCGCGAGGCCGGTGGGTGCACCCGGGGACGGCCGGAGAATTCGATCCTCTCGTCTAGCCCGTTAGAACTTTCCAAGCATTCCAACTGTCTTAGATGCATGGGATGCTCTGGGCGAGTAGTCTCACCTATGCAAGCTGACTCATCCCAACCACCTCTCCTACGCAGGGATAACCGCCAACGATGAGGGCTAAACCTGGATCATGGGTATATCCGGGACAGTTGGGCCAATCGGCATGACACAGCCCAGTGGTCTTAACCCGACCATCCGGATCGTTGGGATGACGAGGAGAGGCGATGCCCAGTCCGCGCTACCAGGAGATCGCCGACACGCTGCGCGACAAGATCGAGCGCGGTGAACTGACTCCCGGCCAGCAACTGCCGACCGAGAAGGAGCTCGCCAACGAGTACGAGACGGCGCGCAACACGATCCGCGACGCGATCGCCCAGCTCAAGGTCCTCCAGCTGCTGGAGACCCGGCCGGGCAAGGGCACGTTCGTCGTGGAGAAACCCGAGGTCTTCCGCGTCACGCTGACCCCCGAGGCCAAGACGGGGTTCAGCGGCGGCGAGGGCGAGGCGTGGATCGCCGAGGTCGGCAAGACCGGCCGCAAGGCGACCGCGTCCAAGCCCAACGTGGAGATCAAGACCGGCGACCTCCCGAAGGCCAAGGCCCTCGGGGTCGATCCGGACGAGTCCCTGATCGGGCGCCACCAGCAGCGCTTCATCACCGACCGCGACGGCACCCCGATCCCGTGGTCGCTGCAGACGTCGTACTACCCCTTCTCGTTCATCGAGCGCGGCGCCGTGAAACTGCTGCGCAACGAGGACATCGAGGAGGGCACCGTCGCCTACCTGCTGGAGACGCTGCAGATCAGGCAGGCCAGCTACCGCGACGGCCTGTCGGTCCGGGCGCCGGACAAGGTCGAGACCGAGTTCTTCAACCTGCCGCCCGGAGGCGGCGTGCAGGTGTTCGAGCACCGGCGGACGACCTACGACGGTGACGGTGTGCCCTGCCGGCACACCATCACCACCTACCGCACCGATCGCAACATCTTCGTCATCGAGGCGGAGATGCCCGAGGGGACCGGCAGCCGATAACCCCGGAAGGACGGCACGGCCTGCTGGGACGTCGATCCGGGACCGGTCGCCGTGTTTGTCGTTTCTTGCCCGCGGTGAGCACCGCACCTAACACTTCGTGTCCTTATCTGAGCTAAGGGCGGCACTGGCGCCGCCTGCCACCAGAAACGATGGGAACCCACCGATGTCAGACAACGGCATGCCGCCCGGCCACGAGGACCCGAGCCTCGACCTGCTGCGGCCCTACATCACCCGGTCGGCGATGGCGCTGCGGGAGGCGGGGGTCGCGCTGGAGCAGAGCTGGCTCGACCCGTGCGGCCCCCGTGACGCGACGATCCGCTTCGTCAAGGACGGGCAGGGCCACGCCCTGGTCTGGGACGAGGAGACCGGCTGGCGTCTCGGCGGGTTCGTGAGCGGCCGCCCCGGCGAGCGCACGCGGCTCCGGGACGTCCGCTACCTGGGCGGCGAACTGCTCCTTGAGCCGGGCGAGGTCGCGCGGCGCGTGGTGTCCGGGGAGACGGCGCCGTACGAGAAGTTCCGCGGGCACGACGAGGACACCGAGACCTTCGACGCCACGATGCGCGCCACCTTCTCGTAAAGCACCCGAGGCACCCGCCGTGCCGTTCCTCCGCCACCGGAAGGAACGGCACGGCGTTCGCATGTCCCGATCCGGCCAGTGTTCCGAGGCCGGATGCGGCCGATCCCACCCTCCTGCGGATTCGCGCCGGCGCGCGGGCAGGCCGGTATCGCGGCCCCTCGCCCGGCCCCACGGAGTGAGTTACGGTGATTATCTGCCCGATAACGGACATGTCACGACGGCATGCACGGCCGCCGCCCATGGCCATCCATTTCGTCTGCGCGAACGGGACCGAACGTGGGACCACGCTTCCAGCTTCGCCCTGCCTTCCCCGGCGACCTCCGGACCCTCACCGCGTTGATCGACGACGCGGCCGACTGGCTCAGGACCAAGGGGACCACCCAGTGGAACCGGCCCTGGCCGAGCCGCGAGGAGCGCGACCGGAGGGTCTACGCGTCACTGGTCAACGGGGAGAGCTGGATCCTCTGGGACGGCGCGGTGGCGGTCGCCACCGTCAGCGTCACGCCGGAGCCCGACGAGTACCTCTGGACCGACCTGGAGCGCACGGAGCCGGCCGTCTACCTGCACCGGCTCGTCCTCAACCGCGACTACGCGGGGCTGTGGATCGGCGCCCAGCTCCTCGACTGGGCGGCGGAGACCGCCCGGCGCGAGCACGACGCCCGCTGGATCAGGATCGACGTGTGGTCCGACAACCACGCGCTGCACCGCTACTACCTGGAGCGGGGCTTCGAGTGGGTGCGGCGGTCCACCGCCGTCCCCGGCTATCCGGCCGGGGCGCTGTTCCAGCGGGACACGCGGCTGGTCCGCCCGAGGCCGCGGGCGCGGCAGGACGCGCGGGCGGGTCGCGGCACGGCCCGGGACCGCCTGCGCCGCGAGCCCTCGTGGATCGTCCTGGACATGCCGGAGCGGTCGAACGTCTCCTGAGCGGGGACGTCACGGTCGTCACCCCCGGCGGCGTCAGAGGAAGCGGACGCGCTCCAGCTCGGCGGACCCGTGCTCGCGGACGAAGACCGCGCCGCCCTCGTCGGTGATCCGCTCGACCAGCTCGTAGACGCTGAGCGCCCGGTTGATGACGTCGGTCTTGGAGTCGCCGGTGCGCCGCACGAGGTCGCTGAGCGCCGCGGCGCCGCGTCCGGTGAGGTTGACCGTCACCCGCTCCTTGGCGCCCGGCGGATCGCCGTGCGCGGCGTTCTCGTGCGCACGTCCCGGCAGCGTCGCGTCACTCTTGGCCATCGCGGATCTCCTTCGCCGGGGCACCCGCCCGCCCGTCGCCCCTCACCATCGGCCGTCGGGTCAACGTATGCGGTCAGTATGAGCCGCACCCACATCCCAGTCAACGCCCGACCGGACGGTTACTCACAGATAACCGTACTCGTACCCTACATCGCTCAGACTATACACAGTGCTCGTATGTAAATCGTATGTACTTCGTATGCGGACGGCGCTACTGTCGTACTAGCCCCCGCGTGGGCGGTTCCAGGCGGAGGCTTCCGGGAGGAGGCGCCCATGAGCCCTCGATCGATCCGCTCCGGCCGGCGTTCCGGCGAGGCGGCCCGCGACCGGACGGCGGCGCGGGCGCGGCCCCTGAGGCGGTCCGTCCGCACCGTCGTCCTGGCAGTGATCGTCGCCGCGCTGGTGGTCCTCGACCGGGGTCTCGTCGTCCTGGCGTTCGCCGGCCTGGCCGTGCTGCTCGCGGCGCTCGTCGTGGTCGCCATGACGCTGCGGGTGCGGTACCTGCCCGTGCTGGGCCTCACGCTCACGCTCGTCATGCTGGTCACGCGCAACAAGGGGCTGGTCCGGAACGTCGGCGATCTGCGGGAGGTCACCGACACCGCCACGGCGGCCCTCGGCGCCCTGCACCGCGGCGCGGTCCCGCTCCCGGCTGCGGAACCGGCGCCGGTCAAGGTCGCGTCCGGGGCCGGGGCCGGGGCCGAGGTCGCCGGGAACCGGTCGGCCGCGGTCGCCGGGCTCGGTGCGGCCGCCGTGCGGAACGGTCCATCGGACACGCCGCGGTCCCGCTTCTGGGACCGGCTGTCCCCCGCCGAGCAGGAGATCCTCATGGCCCTGGCGCACCGCGAGGACTTCCCCGCGGGCGCCGTGCTGTTCCGCGAGCACCAGCCCGCGGACCGGGTCGTCCTCATCGAGGCGGGCACGGTGAAGGTGTCGGTGGACGCGGGCGGCACCGACCGGCAGATCGCGCTCCGCGGTCCCGGCGACCTCATCGGCGAGCGGGCCGTGCTGCTCGTCCAGGAGCGCTCCGCCACCGCCGTCGCGCTCACCGCCGTGCGGGCGCGCGTCGCCTCGGCGGACGAGTTCAACGCCTTCCTGGACGAGCATCCGCGCGTGGTCGCCGTCCTGGAGCGGCAGTTCTACGACCGCCTCACCCACGACGCCGTGGCTCCCGCGGAGTCCCCGTCCCGTACCCACGCCACAGCACCGGGCCCAGCGGTGCCCCCAACGTCGGCCCCGGGCCGGGCCGCCGGAGCGGCGTTCAGGGGCGAGATCCACCCCATCCTGTTCGCCGACGTCATCGGGTTCAGCGGCGACCACCGCACCGACGGCGACCGGCTCCGGGTCCGCCGGGCGCTCTACGCCGTCCTGCGGGAGGCGTTCGGGCGGTCCGGGATCCCCTGGGACGACGTGTACCGCGAGGACCGCGGGGACGGCGCGCTGATCGTCCTGTCCGCGGACGTCCCGGCGCGGCTCGTCCTCGCGCCGCTGGCCGCGCACATCGCCACCGGGCTCCGCCTGCACAACCAGCGCTCGCCGGGCGCCGAGCGGATCCGGCTGCGGCTCGCGCTGGACGTCGGCCCGGTCACGTCCGACGAGCACGGCGTCGCGGGCAGCGCCGTCATCCACGCGGCCCGGCTGCTGGACGCCGCGGAGTTCAAGGAGCGGATGGCCGCGACCCCGGCCGTGGTGGGGCTGGCCGTGTCCGCGTACGTGTACGACCGGATCGTCCGGCAGGGGGCGAACCAGGTCGACCCGGCGCACTACCGGCGGATCGACGTCGAGGTGAAGGAGACGCGGGCGCCCGCGTGGGTCGTGCTCGCGGGTGATCCGGGCCCCGGGGAGCAGCGGGGCCGCTGCGACGGCCCGGCGCGCTCCGGGGCCCGCTCCGGTGACGGCGCGCGGACCGTCCGGGCGGTCCGCCCGCACCGCCGGACGCCGGACGGGGCGGCGGCGGGGCCGCGCCGCGGTTAGGCTGGCGCGAGCCCCCGGCTACGTCAGGACGGAGATCGATGAGCGGCCGAAACCCCGCCCCCCGACGCAGCTACGGCGGCCGCTCCGCGGAGGAGCGCCGCGCCGAACGGCGGGAGCGGCTGCTGGCCGCCGGCCTCGAACTGTTCGGGACGCGCGGCTACGCCGCCACCTCGATCGAGCGGCTGTGCGCGACGGCGAGCGTGTCGACCCGCAACTTCTACGAGGAGTTCTCCGGCCGCGAGGAGCTCCTCACGGCGCTGCACCGGACCATCAACGAGCGCGCCAGGCAGGCCCTTGCCGACTCCTACACGGGCGCGGCGGACGCCGGTCTCGCGGCCCGCGTCGAGCGGGCGGTGCGCGCGTTCGTCACCGTCACCGCGAGCGACCCGCGCTGGGCGCGCATCGCGTTCGTCGAGGTCATCGGCGTCAGCGCCGAGTTGGAACGGTACCGGCTCGGCTGGCGCACGCAGTGGGCCGAGGCGATGCAGGCGATCGTCGCGGAGGCGGTGGCGCGCGGCGAGGCCGTCGACCGCGACTACCGGCTGACGGTCATCGCGATCATCGGCGCCGTCAACAACCTCGTGCACCACTGGTCGGCGCGCGGCCAGGACGTCCCGCTCGACGACATCACCGCCGAGCTGACCCACCTGATCCTCGCGGCGGTCACCGCCCCGCGGCCGGACGCGTCCGAGGACGCGACCTAGAGCGCGTCCTAGATGATCGGGGGGCGGCCGGTGCGGGTCATGCGCCACGCCGTCCGCCAGGAGATGGGACGGCGCGGGCCCGCGGGCTTGCGCCAGCCCTCCAGGAAGCCCTTGAACCAGGGCTTCAGCGCGCTCGGCCGCCGCTCGCGCAGCACCGTCATGCCGACCCAGACGGCGAGGTAGGTCAGCGCGATCGGCCACGGCAGGTTGCGGCGGGCCAGCCACACCCGGTTGCGCGCGTTGTAGCGGTAGAACATGTCGTGCCGGGTCGGCAGCACCGCCGGGTGGAACATGACCGCGGACGCGTCGTACACGATGCGGTAGCCGGCGTTCAGGATCTGCCAGGCGAGGTCGGTCTCCTCGTGGGCGTAGAAGAAGTCCTCCGGCAGCCCGCCGCCCGCGTCGAACGCGGCGCGGCGGATCGCGCACGCCCCGCCGAGGAACGTGGTGACCTCCGAGGACCGCTCCGGGTCCCCGGCGCGCAGCCGCGGGACGTGGCGGCGCTCGCCGCGGCCGCCCTCGGGGTCGCGGACGCGGAACGACACCACGCCGAGCGTCGGGTCGGCCGCGAACCGGTCGCGCAGGTAGGTGCCGAGGCGGGTGGAGCGGTACCAGCCGTCGTCGTCGAGGAACAGGACGACGTCGCCGCAGGACGCCTCCACGCCGCGGTTGCGTCCCGCGGGGATCCCGACGTTCTTCGGCAGGGTGAGCGTCTTCACGCGCTCGTCGTCGAACGGCGCGACGCCCGCCCGGTCGCCGACGGGGTCGGCGCCGTTGCCGACGAGGACGACCTCGACGTCCACGTGCTCCTGCTCCAGCGCGCTGCGGATCGCGCGGGCCAGCTCCTCCGGGCGGTTGCCCATGGTGAGGACGACGACGCTGAGCTTCACTTCAGTCTCCGGGAGGCCAGGATGCTGACCAGGTGCAGCAGGGTCTGCAGGACCGCGACGGCGGCCACCGCGACCGTGAGGACGCGGATCGCGGCGGGAGTGTCCGTGCCGAGGACGGCGTCCAGCGCCGCGGCGGCCAGGATCAGCAGCGACAGCTCGACCGCGCCGATGATCCGGTGGAAGCGCAGCATGGACGCGGCCTGCCGGGCGAGCGCGATGCCCGTCGAGCGGGGCCGCAGCGCGCGGTCGCCGCCGGTCGGGTCGGCGGCGAGGCCCGACTTGGCGCGGGCCACCACGACGTTGTCGGTCTCCGCCTTGATCAGCGCGGCGCCGAGCGCCGCGACGAGCCCGAGCTCGACCCAGCCGCCGTTCCGCCAGCCGCCCTGCGCCGCGAAGCCGAGCCCGACGAGCAGCGACACCTCGGACAGGTAGTGCCCGATGCGGTCGAGGAACACCCCGGCCACCGAGGTCTGCCGCAGGTACCGGGCGACCTCGCCGTCCACGCAGTCGAGCAGCAGGTACACCTGGACGAGGACGGCGCCGCCGAGCGCCGTCCACAGCGCGGCGGTGCCGGACGCGGGCAGCGACACGACGACGCCCGCGACGACGCCGCTCAGCATCATCAGGTAGGTGAGCTGGTTCGGGCTGAGCCCGAGCCGCAGGAAGATCCACGCGAAGTACGGGGAGAGGTCCCGCATGTAGAGCCGGCCGGCCCAGTGCTCCTCGTTGCGCCGGTCCTTCAGGCCGGGGGGCTGCCCGTACCTGCGGATGTCGGCGACCGTGGCGCCCTTCCGGGGCGGGCGCTGGTCGTCCGGCCGCCCGGGGGACGGCTCGGACGGGCCGGGGGCCGGACGGGGCTGCCCGGGGGGGAGCTCAGCCTCCATGGGCCTGGACATACTGTTCCACCGCCTTCAGGGTCGCGCCCTGGTCGAGGCTCAGGTGTTCCAAGATCGTATAGCGGCCGGGCCGGGTCCGCGGGGCGTACTGGACGGCCTCCGCGAACTGCTCCACCGTCAGGCCGACGTCCGCGGGGAACCGGGGCAGGCCGTGCCGGCCGAGGCAGTCGAGGATCTCGGCCAGCCGCTCGTCGCCCTCACCGAGGTGGGCGGCGCGCAGGTGGTAGCAGAACGCGGCACCGATCCCGGCGAGCTCCCCGTGGTTGGCGGTCCCGGGGAAGAGCTGGTCGATCGCGTGCATGATCTCGTGGTCGCCGCCGCTGGCCGGCCGCGAGTCGCCCGCGAAGGACATCGCCATGCCCGACAGCACGAGCGCCTCGGCCAGCACCGTCAGGAACCGGTCGGAGTCGACCCCGCCGGGCTGGTGCAGCAGCGCCTCCGCGGCGGTGCGGGCCACGGTCAGCGCCATCCGGTCGATCCGCTCGCCGCACTCCTGCGCCGCGAGGAGCCAGTCGTCCACCGCGGAGAAGTTGCTCACCACATCGCCGATCCCGGCGCGGACGAGGCGCTCCGGCGCGGCCCGCACGTAGTCGAGGTCCACGACCATCGCCAGCGGCATGATCACGCCGAACGAGCCCTTGCCCTTGTCGTGGACGAGGGACGCGACCGGCGAGCAGATCCCGTCGTGCGACAGGTTCGTCGCGACCGAGACCATCGGGATGCCGGACAGCGTCGCCGCGTACTTGGTCGCGTCGATCGTCCGGCCGCCGCCGATCCCGACCACGGCCTCGTAGGAGCCGGCGCGCAGCCGGGAGCCGAGGCTGACGGCCGCGTCCACGGTGCCGCCCTCGACCTGGAACACCTCGCACTCCGCGAGGGTGCCGCGCACGTGCTCGGCGATCTGGTCGCCCTGCCCCGGGCCGACCGCGATGGCGACGCGGCCCTCGGTGGCGATCCGCCGGTCGGCCAGCAGGTCGCCCAGGGCCGCGACGGCCCCGCGCCGGATATCGATGGACAGGGGCGCGTTCAGCATCCGCGTCAGCAGGGGCATGGGCCTCCTCGCTCGGGCTCGTCGGTCGCTCGGTCGGGTCCGGCCGCGCGCCGGGAGGCCCGGCGCGCGGCGGGTCCTAGTAGCCCTTGGCGATGCGGCGGGCCTTCTCCAGGTCGTCGTGGTTGTCGACCTCGACCCAGTCGACCTCGCCGATCGGCGCGACGGAGATCCGGCCGCCCCGGTTCACGAGCTCCTGGTACCCGTCCTCGTAGTACTGGTCGGGGTTGCTCTCCCACGTCGCCTTGAGCGCGTCGGCGAGCGCGTCGGCCGCGGCGGGCTCGATCAGCGTCGCGCCGATGTACTCGCCGTAGGCGGACGCCGGGTCCATCAGCTTCGTGATGGTCTTCAGGTGGCCCTCCCCGTCGAGGATCACCTTCATCTCCTCTTCGGCGAGAGTTTTCACGTTGTCCACGGCGAGGAGAATGTCCGGTCCGCGACCGGCCAATAGGGTCTTCTCGACGCTCACGGGATGGACCGTGTCACCGTTGACCATGAGGACGCCCTTGGAGAAGTGCTCCCGAGCCAGCCACATGGAGTAGGCGTTGTTCCACTCCTCGGCCTTGTCGTTGTGGACGAGCGTGAGGGACACGCCGTACCGCTCCTCCAGAGCGGCCTTGCGCTCCTCGACCGCCTCCGCCCGGTAGCCGACGACGATCACCACGTCCGTCAGGCCGACCTCGGCGAGGTTGCCGAGGGCGATGTCGAGGATCGTGGTCTCGCCGTCCACGGGGACCAGGGCCTTGGGGAGGGTGTCGGTGTACGGCCGCAGCCTCCGGCCCGCGCCCGCCGCCAGCACCATGCCGATCATGCTTCCTCTTCCTCCAGGTCGACCATTCCGCCGCCGCGTCCGGTCCGCGCCCACGCGATGGCGCACTCGCTGACGAACAACACGCCAAGGTAGGCGGCGAGCGCAGCGTACGCGAACGGGATGAGCCCGAAGAGGCCCGCGAAGGCCACAAGAAGCATGCGGCCCTCCCAGCCGAGCCCGGCCCGGAAGACCCACCCCTGCGGCCAGAGTCCCTGGCGGGTGCGGTACACGGTGTCGTAGTGGTGGAACGCGAGGACGGCGATCAGCACGTGGACGACCGGTGCCGACACTCCCTGCGCAAACCCCAGTACGGCGAGGTAACCATACTCGATCCCGCGGATTATGGGCGGTACGAGCCAGTCGATCCGTCCTCGATGGGGGTGGGTGGCGGCCGGTCCGGTGAGGAGCAGCACCACGACGGGGGCGCAGATCGCGGGGACGGGCCGGGTGTCGCTCCCCGCCGCGAGCAGCACGATCACCGCGACGGCGGCGAGCACGGTGCCGGGCAGCGGCGGCAGCTCGCCCCCGGCGAGACGTCCGAGACCCGTGCAGAGGGGCCCGTCGTCGCGGTGGATCCGCACCCGCTCGGGACGCGGCGGGACGGCCGTGCCCGCGGCGACCCGGTCGGCGGCGATGCCCTCCATCGCGTTCCCGTCCAACGCGCTCCCGCCCATGGCGCTCCGGGCCGCGTTCCCGCCGATGGCGCCGGCGCTCACCGGGGCACCGACCGCATCACCCGGCCCGTCACGGTGTACGCCGCGGCGACCGCGCCCCAGGCGATCAGCGCGGTGAACGTCAGCCGGGCGTCGCCGACCGCGGCGGTGACGGAGATCAGCGCGAACCGCTCCCCCACCGGCAGCACGACGGCCTTCTTGAGCCGGTGCAGGACGGCGCTGCGGCTCGTCCGCCGGGACAGCCGGACCGCGGCGGGCAGCCGTCCGACGAGGGCCCCGTCGGGCCGGGCGGTCAGCGGGAACGACGCGGGCGGGCCCACCGCGCGGGGACGGTGGCGCGCGGCGAACGAGAGGTCGGCCAGGTGCCGGACGGCCAGCAGCGCGACGGCGGCCACCGCGAGGCCCCACACGTCCCCCGCGTACACCGGCGAGCCGGGCGCCGCGGCCAGCGCGCCGACCGCCAGCCCCGCGTACACGGCGGACTCCTTGACGCGGTCGGACAGCACGTCCAGCCACGCCCCGAACGCGGACTCCGCACGCGTGTACCGGGCGAGCTGCCCGTCCACGCAGTCCAGGACGAACGACGTGTAGAGCAGCAGCGCCCCGGCGATCATCCCGGTGCGGGTGCCGTCGGAGAACCACACGGCCGCGAGCAGGCCCGTGCCCGCCGAGACGGACGTCACCGCGTTCGGCGACAGGCCCCACCACGCCGCCCAGCGGACGAGGTGCGGCGAGTAGGTGCTGACCGCGTAGGTGGCGAACGGCGCGTCGTCGGGCTTGACCGCCGCGGCCAGGCGCACGCGGTTCTCGTCGACGGCCTCGACCGCCCGCCGCGCCGCGAGCGCCGCGGCCTCACCGCCGACGCGGAGGCAGGCCAGCGGCCCCGCAGGGCACGCGCGGACGGGCACGCCCGTCCGGACGAGGCCGACGAGCAGCAGCTCCGCCGCCTCCGCCGCCCGGTGCCGCCCGGCACCGAAACGCCGGAGCGCCCCAGGCCCGGCCCCCGGCCGCCGCGACGCTCCAGGCCCGTCGACGAGAGCGGCGAGCCGCTCGGCGAGAGCCGCGAACGCCGCCGCATGCCGGCGCCCAACCCGCAGCGCACCAGGCGAACCCGCGTCAGCACCGGTCACCAGATGGAACGGCGACCCGGCGGACGCGACCCGCCCCCCATCAAGCCGAACAGCCGCAACCCCATACCCCAAGCCACCCCCCGATGCACCGCCGCCCACAGAGCCCCCACGCACGCCCCGGCCGCCGCTCGCGCCGCCGCCGCCCACGTCGTCGTCGTTGCTCGTGTTGCCGCTGCGGGTCGCGTTCGTGGTGCCGTGGTCCGTGTCCGGGGCGTTCGGGGTGCCGGGTGCGGTGGGGAGGGGGGTGGTGATGGCCGTCGCGGGGCCGCGGGCGTCAATGATCAGGCGGCAGAGCAGTTCGTCGCTGGCGACCAGGTCGCCCGGCAGCAGGACGATCGGGACGCCGCGGTCGTCCGGGCCGGCGGGGGCGCGCACCAGGCGGGCGATCTCGCGCAGGTCGGCGGCGAGGTCGGTGCACTCGATGACGTCGTGGCCGTCCTTGCGCAGCTGCGGTGCCAGATCGGGGCGGGTGATCACGTAGAGGTCCGGTACGTTGAGCGTGACCAGCCGATGGCACAGGCGCGTCAGCAGCGTGGGGGCCTCCGGGTCCGCCCCGTAGGGCAGGGCGGCGGTGGGGCCCGGGTCGGGACCGTCCGCGGTCCGCCCGGTCGCGATGATCAACGCCCTGGTCACCGGCGCCTCCGGACCTCGTTCGGGACAGTGCGACAACTGCACAGCGTAGTGGTTTGATGACTCGGTGTTGTGTGAATCGCGACTCCCGTGACGCGGGCGGGACGCGGCCGGAAGAGGAGAGATGGCGACGCAGACGGTTGCGGTGGTGCTCGCCGGCGGCACCGGTGAGCGCATGGGCGCCGGGCGCCCGAAGCAGCTCATGGAGGTCGGCGGGCGCACGATCCTGGCGCGCGCGATCGCGGCGTTCGACGCGCATCCGGGCGTCGGCGAGGTGGTCGTGGTGATGGCGGCGGGCCACCTGCGCGCGGCGGCCGCGGTCGCCGCGCCGTTCCGGAAGGTGACGGCGGTGATCGAGGGCGGGGAGACGCGCACCGCGTCCACCGTCGCCGCGCTTGGCGCGCTGGACGGCCGGCCGGACGGGATCCGGGTGCTCTTCCACGACGCCGCCCGCCCGTTCGTGGACGCCGCCGTCATCGACCGCGTCCTCGGCGCGCTGGACGGCCACGACGCCGTCGCGGTCGGCGTGCCCGCGTCCGACACCATGGTGGTGGTCGAGGACGGCCTGGTGGTCTCCATGCCGCCGCGCGCGACGATGAGCCGGTTCCAGACGCCGCAGGGGTTCCGGCTCGGCACCGTCCGCAAGGCCTACGAGCTGGCCCTCGCCGATCCGGAGCTGCGCGCCACCGACGACTGCGGGATCGTGCACCGCTACCTGCCGGACGTGCCGATCCGGGTGGTGGCGGGCAGCGAGCGCAACCTCAAGGTCACCCAGCCGCTGGACGTCGTCGTCGCCGAACATCTCGCCACGGAGGACGAAACTTGATCTTCGACAGGAACCCGGCGGTCATCGGCCACCGCGGCTACGGGGCGGGCGACCTGCCGGTCCCGGGTCGCGCCGGGGAGCCGCCCGTGACCGTCGCCGAGAACACGCTGCCGTCGATCCTCGCGGCGGTCGACGCGGGGCTGTCCTGGGTCGAGATCGACGTGACGCGGACGGCGGACGACGACCTCGTGCTGCGCCACGACCCCACGGTCGACGACGGGTCGTACCTCGTGGACCTGCCCGCCACGGCGAGCGGGCTGCCGCGGCTCGTGGAGGTCCTGGACGCGCTGCCCCCCGAGGTGGCGGTGGACGTGGACGTCAAGACCGTCTTGGAGGACGCGCTCGACTCGCCGTCCCGGCGGACGGCCGCGCTGCTGCTGCCGGTGCTGCGGCGGGAGGCGCGGCGCCGGCCGCTGCTCGTGACGTCGTTCGACCCCTCGCTGCTGATCACGCTGCGGGACGAGCTGCCCGAGGTCCCGCTGGGCCTGCTGACGTGGCTGCGGTTCCCGCTGTGGCACGGCATCCCGGCGGCGGCGGGCCTGGACCTCCAGGCCGTCGGCGTGCACACCGGCTCGTGCGGGCTCGACCATCCCGACACGCGGCTGCGGCCGCTGGAGCACTGCGTGACCGTGGCGCACAAGGCGGGCCTCGAAGTGATCGCCTGGTGCCCGACCGCCGAGCGCGCGCCGGACTACGCGGCCGCCGGGGTCGACGCGATGGTGGTCAACGACGTCCCCGGCGTGCTCGCGGCCGTCGGCTAGCGGAGCCGTCGGCTAGCGGAGCCGGCGGTCAGGACGGGGGCCGGTTCCCGCCGCCGCGCAGGTCGTCGCCGCCGTACATCTGCGTCCACTCGCCGGGCGTGTCGTCGTCGGAGCCGCGCTGGGCGGACGGCTTGGGCTTGCTCTCCTCCGCGCTGTACGGCGACGGCGGGGCCGCGGGCGGTGCCGGTGGGGTCGCGGGCGGGAACTGGGCGGGCTGCCCGCCGTACTGGCCCGGCCCTCCGGGGAGCCCGGCGCCGTACTGCTGGCCGGCGGGCTGCCCGTACTGGGGCGGGCGCTGCCAGGACGGCTCCTGGCCGGGCGGAGGGGGCCCGCCGAGGTGCTGCGGGGTCCCCATGGGTGCGCCCTGGGGCGGGCCCATCGGGGCCGGAGGCGGGCCGCCGAAGCGGGGCGCGGCACCGGTGGGCGTGCGCGCCTGCCAGCGCGACGGGAAGACGGACGCGACGACGAGCGCCACCCCGATCAGCAGGAAGACGCCGTAGGGGCCCACGTACTGGTAGCCGCGGTCCAGCGTGTCGGGGAGCTTGCGCGTGGTGTGCTCCAGCGACCAGCGCGGCGCGACGATCCACAGCAGGCCGACCGCCGCGAAGACGGCGCCGGGGATGAGGGAGGCGAGCGGCGACAGCCGCGTGCCCATCACCAGGCCGAGCACGACGGCGGCGACCAGGAGGGCGGCGGCCGCCGACCAGCGGTCGCCGCCCGAGGCGAAGAAGTACCGGAAGTACCGGGTCATGCGTTCGGTGCCGAACAGCAGGCAGACGGCGATGACCGGCGTCGCGACCAGGCCGATCACCGCGCCTATGCCGTGGCGCGCTCCGCTGGACATGGCCACCTCCTCGTCGGTCAGCGGCATGATCCCCGCCAACGTAACCCCAGGGCGTGCCGGATTGCACGACTGTCGGGAGGTGTTTTCGCTCCGTGGCCACCGGGTGGCCACGGAGCGGCAATGGAGCGGCCTGTGAATGCCCACGGGGTCGCCAGGACGGGCCGCGGGCGCGTCCCGGTTAGGGGGTCGCCTCGGTGGGCTTGGCGGGGGACGGCTGGCCGAGCCCGGGCGGGCTGGTCAGGAAGCCGATGCCCCAGGTGACGTGCATGGTCGCGAAGACGAGCGGGAGGCGCACCCAGGCTCCGAGCGGCAGGCCCCGCCCCTCGACGGCCGCGCCCGCGATCATGGCGGCCGCGTACCCGCCGGGCAGGATCCAGCCGGGCCAGAACCCGAACGCCCCGGCGATCGCGCCCGCGGCCATCGCCACGACGGCGATGGGCGGCGCCAGGTACCGGAGGTTGAGCGTGCCCTGGTGCTCGCGGCCGACGACGCGGCGCCAGCGCCCGGTGTGGAAGTACTGCTTGGCCAGCGCCCGCAGGTTGGGGCGCGGCCGGTAGGTGACCCGCATCCGCGGGGTGAAGAAGATCCGGCCGCCGCTCTGCCGGATGCGGTGGTTCATCTCCCAGTCCTGGGCCCGGGTGAAGGTCTCGTCGTAGCCGCCGACGCGCTCCAGGGCGCTGCGGCGGAACGTCCCGAGGTAGACGGTCTCGACCTCGCCGGCCTCGCCGCCGGTGTGGAAGCGAGCGTTGCCGACGCCGAGCTTGGAGGTCATCGCGCGGGCCACGGCCTTCTCGAAGGAGGTGACGCCCTCGGCGGCCATGATCCCGCCGACGTTGTCGGCGCCGGTCTCCTCCATCGTCTCGACCGCGGCGCGGACGTAGTCGGCGGGCAGCAGCGAGTGCCCGTCCACCCGGACGATGATCGAGTACTGCGAGGCCCTGATGGCGATGTTGAGGCCCTGCGGGGTGCGGCCGGTCGGGTTCGGGACGACGACGATGCGCGGGTCCTCGGCGGCCAGCCGGCCGGCGATCTCCTCGGTGCGGTCGCGGGACGGCCCGATCGCGAGCACGAGTTCCAGCTCGCCGGGGTAGTCCTGGGTCAGGATGCGCCGGACGGCGTCGGTCAGGTGCCGCTGCTCGTTCAGCACCGGCATCACCACGGACACGGCGGGCCAGGTGCGCCCGCCCGGGGCGGGGCGTGGCGCCTCGCCGGGCTGCGTGCCGGGCTGCCGGGCCTCGTGCGGCCGGTCCTGGTGCTGCTGGGCATGGGGAGACGGATTCATGTGGGCTCGCGGGCGCACCTCGGCCTCGGACGGCCGGAGGGAGGCCCCCCTTCCTCTCTCTAGCTCGCTTGTCTGACGCAGCCCACGCCACCCAGGTTTGCGTGCGGGCCGCCGGGGTGTGGTCAAGACGGCGCCACGTTACTGCAAGGACACGAGGTCCAGGTAGCGAACGGACGGGCGTTCCTCACTTTAGAGTGGTGGGAACTCGCGTCAGTACGCTCCGCATCGCCGCCGGGACCGATCTCCCGGCGGCACGGGCGCGGATGAGGTCTTCGGGAGGCGGCGGCCGCATGGCAGAGGGGCACGACTCGGATCGGGGCGACGCCGACCCGCTGGAGCGCTACTTCCGGCCGCGGCCCGGCGGCGGGGCGCCGGGCGGCGGCGTGGGCGACGACGGCGACATCGAGGGCGTGACCATCGACGGGATGCCCGCCCCGCGGGTGCCGGTGGAGGGCCCCCGCGGCCCCCGGCGCCCGGGCCGGGGGCTGAGCCCGCGGGCGGCGATGAGCGCCCGCCGGCAGCGCCGGTTCCTCATGGTCACCGGGACGATGTCCGCGTTCGTCCTGCTGACCTCGGGCGGGGCGTGGGCGTTCCAGAACTACGTGACCGGGGCGCTCGACAAGGTCTCGGTCGACGGGCTCGGCAAGGACAAGGACGCGCCGAAGGGCGCGATGACCATCCTGGTCGCGGGCGTGGACCGCCGCGAGGGCCTGACGCGGGAGCAGCAGCGGGCCGCGAGGCTCGGCCACGAGCCGGGCGAGCGGTCCGACACGATGCTCCTCGTCCACGTGTCCCGCGACCACGACCGCGTGTCGGTGGTGAACCTGCCCCGCGACTCCTACGTCACGATCCCCGCGCACAAGTCGAACGGGTCGGAGGGCGCCAAGGGGGTGCAGATCCCGGCCCGTCCCGGGAAGCTGACGTGGGCTTACCAGTTCGGCGGCCCCGACCTGACGGTCGACACGATCAAGCGGGCGACCGGCGTGTCCATCGACCACTACGTCGAGGTGAACTTCTACGGCTTCGTCAACATGGTGGACGCGCTCGGCGGCGTGGACGTGTGCACCGAGCAGGCGATCGACGACCCGAAGAGCGGCCTGAAGCTGCCGCGGGGCAAGTCGCACGTGGACGGCCTGAAGGCCCTCGGCTTCGCCCGCGCCCGTTACACGCTCACGGGCGGCAGCGACCTCGGGCGCATCGACCGCCAGCAGCAGTTCATGGCCTCGATGATGAAGCAGGCGCTGTCCACGAAGACGCTCAGCGACCCGGTCAAGTCGACGAGGTTCCTGAACGCGGCGCTGAAGTCGCTCCGGGTGGACCCGAAGCTCGCCAAGGACCTGCCGAAGCTCGTCAACCAGATGAAGGACCTGTCCACCGACAGCCTGACGTTCGCCAAGGTGCCCCTGTCGAACCCCGGCTACAACGTCGTCCTGTGGAACTCCCCCACCCAGCAGTCGACGGTGCAGTGGGACCAGGGCAAGGCCCGCGACCTGTTCACCAAGATCCGGCGGGACCAGGCCCTGGTCGAGGAGAAGAAGCCGGCGCCCAGCGCCTCGCCGAGCCGCACGCCGGCCAACGACCTGACGGTGCCGCCGGACGAGATCCAGGTCCAGGTGCTGAACGCGATCGGCACCCGGGGGCTGGCGACGCGGGCGGGCGCGGACCTGAACAGGGTCGGCTTCCACGCGACCGTCGTCCCGGGCGTCGCCCGCCGCGGGCAGCAGACGACGCAGGTGCTGTACGGGCCGGGCCGCAAGGACTCCGCGCGGACGCTGGCGGCGGCGATCCCGGGCGCGAAGATCAAGCAGGTGAGCTCGCTCGGATCCCGGCTCCAGGTCATGGTCGGCGCCGACTGGGACGGGGCGAAGAAGGTGAAGGCGGCGGCCGCCGCGCCGAGCGCCTCGCCGACGAGCTCCCCGGCGCTGGAGACCGGTACCGCGACCTCGAAGCTCTGCGGCTGAACTCTTCTCTAGAATAATCTTCTAGTGGCGAGTGCGAGGAGGACCGCGTGACCGGACCCGCGGAGGCGTTCTACGAACCGCTCGGCGGCGGCCGCTTCGCCGCGACCCCCGCCACGGCGGGCCCCTGGGCACCGGACCTCCAGCACGCCGGACCGGTGGCGGGACTGATCGGCCGGACGTTCGAGCGGCACGACCCCCGGCCCGGCACGCGCATCGCCCGGGTGACGCTGGAGCTCCTCGGCCCCGTGCCGGTGGCCGAGCTGGAGGTGACGGCGCGGGTCGTGCGGCCGGGCAAGCGGATCACCCTCCTCGAAGCCGAGATGACCCACGAGGGGCGGCCGGTCGTCCGCGCCACCGCCTGGCGGATCCTCGCCGCGCCCGAGCAGGTGCCCGCGGTCGCCCACACACCCGTCCCGCCGCCCCGCCCCGCGTCCGCGAGCGCGTTCGACGACTGGCGGGGCGTGCACCTGGACGGCTACCTGGCGGCGATGGAGTGGCGCGTCGTCGAGGGCGCCTTCGGGCGCCCCGGTCCGGGCGCCACGTGGGCCCGAGCACGCGTCCCGCTCGTCGCCGGGGAGGACGACACGCCCCTGGTGCGCGCGCTCGTCCTATCCGACAGCGCGTCCGGCGTCGGCAGCCAGCTCGACCTGGCGAAATGGCTGATCATCAACACCGACCTGACCGTCGCGCTGCACCGCGACCCCGTCGGCGAGTGGGTCCACATGGCCGCGTCGCTGAGCGCGAGCCCGCAGGGCAGCGCCGTCTGCGAGGCCACGCTGGCCGACGGTGACGGCGAGCTGGGCCGCGTTCTGCAGACACTCCTCGTGGACGAGCGGTAGCCTCCGCTTCCCCGGAAGCTTTTCGATCTTGATCAGCTACGCTGCGTAATCGAGATTCCATCTGGGTAACTGAAGATCGCAGAGGAACGTCACGTGCGATACGTCAGGAGTCCACGGATGTCGATGAGGGTTCTCACCCTGCTCACCACGACCGGCGCGGCCGCCGCGCTCGTCCTCACGGGTTCGGGCGGTCCCGGCGCCGCGGCCGTCACGGGGAGGCCGGCGCCGCCGGGGAACGGCGCCGCGCACGCCGCGCAGGCCGCG